>CAXEFH010000168.1:0-7470 GCA_963989605.1 uncultured Roseibacillus sp.
CTCGTTTAGTCACAGGGGAGGTCCGGATCCGGGAGTCGATGTTGGAGTAATTCATAGCCTGGCACCAATAGTGGTAATCTCCCCGCAGGCTGCCATCGATTGATCATTCGTGCTTGCGATTGGTGGGCGAAACTTAGCGTTAGTTTGTCCCTCGCAGAGGCAATACACCCCTTAAATGCGTATCAGGTCCTGAATGATTATCTGCATTACACGTTAGTAATAAATGGTTTCTATAGACAATAGCCCTGCTTCCAGGAGAAACTTCTCGATGCGTCCTGAGCGATGGAAAAGCCCCGAGAGCAACCGAATTACCCGAGCATTTGTGCGTCCGCGCGCACGAACTCCGAGGGGAGAATACCTTTTTCCACTTCGAAGGCCTTCGAGAAGTGGCTCAAGGACGAGTATCCCACCGCGAAAGCAGCCTCGGTGACGTTTGCCCCGGCGGTCAGCATCCGTGCTGCTGCATCAATTCGAATTGAACGGAGATGCTGCTGGAGGGTCTTTCCGGTTTCCCTTTTAACGCTTCGGCTGAGATATGGTCCCGAGCATCCGCAGTTCGTGGCGAGCGTATTGAGATCCAAGGCTTCCTCGTAATTTTCTCGCAGATAGGTGAGGGCACGGTCGGAAAACTGATTGCTCCGCCTGTTCTGCTGGACTGAAAACGGCTCCTGGTCGCTCGCGAAGAGGTGAATGGCAAAGAGTTCTCCAATCTTTGACTGATACCACAAGTTTCTGGCCGCTTCGGGTACGGGAGGATTTCGGAACCATTCCATGAGTCGTTTCTCGTCCGACCACATGGGGCGGACCACGCCAAAGCCAGCGGTACTCTGCCTCTCAATGAACTTGTGAAACTGCGGGTGAAGGTCGACGAGGTCAGAGCCAAAAAAGGTACTCAAGTTGTCCCGTGGAACGGTGACGAGAACAAAATTGTGACGTCCCACACCGATCCGAGTCGCAATCGGGGGAAGGTGTCTTCCAACCGTGAAGAGGCTCAACGATTGCGGCCGCAAATAGAGACGGGTATTGCCCTCTCCCATCATGAGGGCTTCCCCGGATTCGTTAAAACAGAAGCAAATACTGTTGGTCCGGAGCGATTCCGTCCATGACTGAGATGCCGACAGGTCCCCATCGAAGAGTTCCACCTGGCCGTCTGCCAAGCCGGAAATCTCGTGAAGCACGGTAAGATCCATAACGGGCACACCTGTTTTTATTGAGATTGCGTCTCAATAGCAACTATTGTCTTGATCTAATTTTGCCGAGTCGAAATGCTGCACCACGCCCTTTGATTTTGTTCAGATGAGCTACCTGCAGGTGCAATCCGTAAAAAGCCACCAGTCGCAAGACTCTGTGGTTTGCCATTGTCACGGGGTGACGGAGGTAGATTTGCGACTGGTGATACGGGAAACCGGGGCCTCATCGGTGGAGGAAGTGTCCTCACGGACAAAAGCCGGAACCGGTTGTGGGGCGTGCCGCTGCAAACTTAACCGTGTTCTCTCGGGTCTTCCCGCAGACTGTTGACGCTTCGGTTTGTGCCAGCAATGCGGTTTTGCGAACGTCCTCTGCACGTGCAGCGTGGCGCAGAGGAGCGAGGTCCCAAGCTTGAGAATTGTTTCGGGGCAGGGACGCTAAGTGCAGGAGAAAAAAGTGCCTAACGTCGCTCGAATCGTTATGGTGGAACTGTGAACCGTTTTTCCAGACCTTGTTTTTTTCCTAGCGTTTCAGCCGGTTGCGTTCTCAGCATTCTGGTGCAGCTCGTTCCGCTTGCAGCGCAGACGGAGGGTCTTTCCGTCGGCTCCATGGATGCCGGGCTCCAGAAGCGCACCTCTTACCTTAATGCGGACTTTCTTCTTTTTCCCGTTGGAGAAAAAAAAGGAAAGACGCTGCCCTTGCTGATTTATCTGCATGGTGCAGGAGGAGTGGGTGGTGAGATTCGGAAAATCAAAGGACAAGTTCAGAGAGTCGTTGCCGGAATACGGAAGTTCTGTGACGAGCCTTGTCTCGTGGTGGCACCGCAGTGTCTCAGGGATACTCCCAAGGGGCGGGGGACCTGGATCCCATCGGATCTCGATGTGTTTCTTGAACATCTGAAAGCGACTCTTCCTGTTGACGAGGGTCGGATTTATCTCACTGGCAACAGCATGGGTGGATACGGCTGCTGGGTCTGGGGAGGCCATCGCCCTGATCATTTTGCTGCGATTGCCCCAATAGTTGGAGGGATCGGGAGAGGAGGTCCGAAGGCCGTGACACCTGATCTTGATGCCTGGGCTGCTAATCTTGCGAAGGTTCCGGTCTATGCGTTTGCTGGTGCCCTCGACCGGGTTGTTCCAGCGGAGCGCTCTGAGCGGATGATCGCCGCGATCAGGAAAGCTGGTGGCAAAAAGGCCAGAATAAGGGTCTTTGAGAAGGAGGGCCATGGCGCAAGCCGGTTGGTCTTCTCAACGAAGGAACTGTATGACTGGATGTTTTCGCAGAGGCGCGAATGACATCGCCAAGGACGGTTGCGCGCAAGCTGGGCCCCCGAATTCCGTACATTTCTCTTGGTTTGGCAGGGGGTAGCATGATCCTGCCGCGCGCCCGAGCATGGACGGGTCTCTGCTTTTTGTTTAACGGGTTGTCAGGCTCGAGATTGTCCGGGTATCCAATGTATGCTAAACCCGCTTCGATGAACGCTACCAAACTGATAGGACTGACAGGAATTTTGGCTGGGCTGGTGCTGGGCCCGGTGTGGGCGGACGAGGAAAAAGGTGCCGGCCCTGGAAAGACGAATGAGGGAAAAGCCCCAGAGGGCCAGTGGGTCAGTCTCTTCAATGGCAAGAATCTCGAAGGATGGACCCCGAAGTTTGTAGGCTACAAGGCGGGCGAAAATTATAAGAACACCTTTCGGGTCGTTGATGGATTACTCACGGTGAGCTATGACCAATGGGAGAAGTTTAATAGGACTTTTGGGCACCTTTTTTACAGGACAGAGTTCTCACATTACAGGATCCGCGCAGTCTACCGTTTTGTCGGTGAGCAGGTGAGTGGAGGGCCGGGTTGGGCCCAGCGTAACAATGGGCTGATGCTGCATGGACAGACAGTGGAGAGCATGGGCCTCAAGCAGGATTTTCCCGCCTCTATTGAGGTTCAACTCCTTGGTGGATTCGAACAGGGTCAGCGAACAACGGCTAATCTCTGCACGCCGGGAACACACGTGGTTTTTAATGACCGGGTCGACAGGCGGCACTGTCTGAATTCCCGGTCAAAGACCTTCCGAGGGGAGCAGTGGGTAACCTGTGAGGTAGAAGTCCGGGGCAGTGAGGGTCTTAGGCACTTCGTAAACGGCGAGCTGGTCATGGAGTACAAACTCCCTCAACTGGATGATGGAACGCTGATCGAAAAGGGCACTATTTCAATTCAGGCCGAAAGTCATCCAACTCAGTTCAAGAGTATTGAGATTCTCGAAATCAAGAAGTAGTTCGAAGCGGGGTGGACTCTTCTGCTGGAAGCGGGGACTCCGTGAGAAGCAATTCTAATTTCCGGTAGCCTGACCCGTTATACCTGAGCCTCTCGATTTCATGGCAAGCGTGAGGGTGATCAGCAAATTGACGGGCAGGTGGGCTCCGACCGGGCTACTGGCTCTATTCTTCGGGACCTCTGCCGCTACGGTCGCGCGCGATCGGACCTGGAGGGACTGTCTCGCTGAGGATGCGGATTGGTACAGATCTGCGGAGGCGGTAAGGATTGCGGATAACATCCTCTACTATCAGGCGGAAATCGGGGGGTGGTATAAGAATGATAATAGTGTCCACCCTTCGGGGCATGCGGCAACTGAGACCTTGACGGAGCAACAGCGCACAAGCCATCGGGAGCTGCTGCGAATGATGAAGTTCCCGTGCACGCTCGATAATGGGGCTACTCACTCCGAGTTACGCTACCTGGCCGCAGTCTGCAAGGCGACCGGGAAGGACCGCTTCAGGGAAGGGTTCGCGAGAGGAATTCGTTACTTGCTCAAGGCTCAGTATCCAAGTGGAGGCTGGCCTCAGTTCTATCCGCTTAGGCCCGGGTATTCGAGCCGGATCACTTTCAATGATGGGGCCATGATCGGAGCTCTTGCCGTACTCGACGCCACAGCCCGGGAATGCCCCCCCTTCGATATAACTGATCAAAATCTGCGACAGGGATGCATCCTTGCGGTAGAGCGGGGAATCTCCTGCATCCTTCGGTGTCAGATCAGGGATGGGAAGCAGTTAACGGCTTGGTGCCAGCAGCATGAGGAGGTCAGCCTTGCCCCAGCGCAGGGAAGGATCTCCGAACTGCCCTCCATTTCTGGAGCAGAAAGTGTTGGCGTTGTTCGCTACCTGATGTCGATCGAGGATCCTTCCATGGAGATCGTTGAAGCAGTAGAGGGAGCAGTTCGTTGGTTTCGGCAGGTTGCGGTCCCCGGGATTCGTGTTGTTACCGTGGATGATGCCTCGCTGCCGGGTGGGAAGGACCGCAAGGTTATCAGGGACGCAAAGGCAGACCCTGTCTGGGCTCGCTATTATGAGATTGGAACCAACAGGCCGATGTTCATTGAGAGGGGGGAAGTGAAATACAGCCTCGCCGAGCTGAGCCACTCGCATCGGGTGGGTCACGGGTGGATCGGTGGTCGTTGGCCCGCGGGGCTTCTGGCTGCGGAATATCCGGTCTGGCGCCGGAAATATGGGAAACTTCAGGACTAGCGGAGCGCGGGGTCTCTTCAGCTGGGATCCTTCACTGGCTTGCGTGCGACCCAATAGAGGGCCCTGAGAGTAAGCTTCTGGAGCGATGGATTGTCCCACGCTTTCTGGTCGTGCCCAAGGCCGGTAGTGAAGAGTCGGCCTTTGCCATATTCGTGAATCCAGATCATCGAATGCTTTTCGTTGCCTCGGTTGATGCGTCCGAGGTGGTGCAGCTTGTCGATTGTCGCTGGATGGAATTTGTCACGATAGGATTCATCGGTAATCTCGAACCCCTTCATTCCCTTTGTGATCGGATGGGTAGTATCCGTGAACTCGATCGGAAAGGTGCCGCCACCATGGCCAATAAATTGTCCTCCAAAAATTCTCCAGTAAACATCAGACTCCTTGAAGGCGTCGGTGGCATGGATTCCCACAACTCCACCACCATTCTTCAGATAATCCTCAAAACCTTTTTCCTGGGCCGGATCGGTGAAATTGCCGCCAGACCCGAAGAAGAGCACCACATCATACTTGTCGATCGTTCCGGTCCTGAGGTCATCGAGCTTATTGCTGATCACGAGATCGAATCCCCCCTGTTCGGCAAGGAAGGCGGTCAGGAATTTCTCGTAGCCAGGCGAGTCATGTCCCCGGCCGCCCATGTAAAGGACTTTGAGCTTCTCGTGGTCATCAGCGTGGAGCGGATAGACAAAAGAGAACATGAGACATCCGGCGGCGAGGTGTTTGAGGAGCGTTTTCATCTTTGTGGGTATCAGGGCAGGGTAATGGATCGTACGGCTTGAACGAGTCCCATATGCACCACCTGTCGGTGTGGCTTACTGTTCCGGATCAGGGATTCTTACAAGTGAGTCAACTACCGAGTGCATCTTGACGGACTGGGACCGGGGGTCGTTATACAGAAAAACGAGGCCTCTGGCCCTTTGAAGAGTAGGCCAGTTGGTTGAGAAGAAAGTACGCCATTTGGTGGCCCTTTTATACTTCAATGAGGCGAAACAAAGGTTATCGCCTCGGTCCGCCTGCGGCTTGATGATCGTGTGCTTTCCCGGGCTGAGGCGAAACTGCTTTCCGCCCACCAGACCAGCAATCTGCTCCCGGGCGAGATTCACGAAAAGCATCTGCGAGGGACCAAATGACGCCTTGCTGTCATCAAGAGATAAAATATTAAGCCCGGCAGCTGGCGTGGATCCTTTGCGCACAAAGACAAGCAGCTGGTTCCTCGTCGTCCCGGGTTTAAGCGCGCCGTAAGTCTTAAACGTGAATTCGCCTGCCGCGTTTGTGCCACTTTTGCCGAATCTCCAAGATTGGAGTCTTGGAACTTTTAAGGGTTCGGTAAGAGTGTGGCTCTGGAGAGTGATGGGAACGGTCTTTCCCGGACCAACGAGTAACTCGATAGAGGTAGGGGACTGCTTCGGGAAGGAAAGGCAGGTGATCGAGATCTCCTGGGCACTTACAACCGAGGAGATGAGACACCACCCGGCTGCAATGCTGATAAGACTCCGGAAGGGGAAAACTCGCACGGCGAACATGAGGCTTTATTTCGCCTGTTATCTCCCTCTTCGTCAATGCCAGTCACAGGATCTCTCGGGTTCAATTTCATTCCCGTGTGGTCATGGCGGCCGAAGCTTCCGCATTGACAATGTGTTTACCATGGGTAATACTAATGAGTGAGCGGATCTGGGCATAATCGCGGGACACCCTCCTTATGAAATCAAGCACCACAGTGCGGCGGCCCTTGAGGACGACCGCCGCAAAGTCTGGCTTTTCGCTGGTGACTACCGTGATGGTGCTGACTCTGCTGGCCCTCATCTCTATCGGGCTGTTGAGCCTGAGCACCGTTACGCTTCGGTCAAATACGGCGATGGATGCTCAGGCCGAGGCGAAAGCGAATGCGCGTCTCGCCCTGATGCTGGCGGTGGGGGAACTGCAGAGACAGCTGGGCCCCGACCAGCGGATCTCAGCATCGGCATCAATTCTCGATTCTTCAGCGGAGTCGTCGACTTCTCAAGGGGTGAACCATCCCTACTGGACCGGCGTATGGGATGCTTGGGCTGCCGGGACGGAGAGCTTCGGGGGTGATGAGCCGAGTGAGCATCGGACGATTGCGGGGGCTTCAAACCGAGGACTGGCTCCCGCCTATGAGGCTAACCGGAGAGATCACTTCCGCTCATGGCTTGTTTCGTTGAGCAGGGAGCAGAGAGAGATGCTCAGTAGCGCCCGCAATTTCTCCCTTCAGGGGGAAGCAGTTCCAGGCGCGGACAGTAACGGGGTGATTCTGATGGGTAGGGGCACGTCCGGTGAAGACTCCCCGGATTCCGAGCTCGTCTCAGGAGGGTTACTTGGAATTCGGTCGCAGGATACCAGCGGGGCGGGCCCGGATGGTCGATACGGGTGGTGGATTGCAGATGAGTCAACAAAAGCGCGTATTCTTCCGGATGACTACGAGATCGGACAAGAGCTCCAGAAGAGTGACTTGATTGCCCGGGCGATGAGTGCTGGATCGGCGGGACATGACTCGATCGAAGTGTTTGAGGATCTCACAGAGCAAAGCGACCTGCGGAGGATCCACACCAGACGATCCCTCGAGTTGCCTGTGGAAGACCTGAGGGGAGTGAGAAAAGCATTTCATGCTGTCACGCCTTACTCTCATGGGGTGCTCGCTGACGTAAGGGAGGGTGGGCTGAAGCGGGATCTGAATGCTCTGCTGGAGCGGCCAATCCTGCTGCGGGAGCCTGTCTCTTATACACATCTGACGCTGCCGACGAATAGAGAGGTG
>CAXEFH010000169.1:0-7450 GCA_963989605.1 uncultured Roseibacillus sp.
ATACGCGATTTCTGCCTGTCTCGGGGGCGCGGAGATGTGTATAAGAGACAGAGTCCGGAGCGCTGGATCCCGCGGCCCCGGGGACATTGGGCGGGTATAAGTCGGGAGGGGCTGTTATTCCCGCTCCTCCCTGCTCCAGTTGTCCTAGAATATCGATGAAGGCATCCTCAAGGTTTCGCTCCTCCCTGTGGAATTCTATCACGGGGATACCATCCCTGACCATTCTCCTGAGGACGTCGGCGGCTCTGGCCGGTTCTGGATCAGGGAGCCGTAATCGGGCGCCCTGTTTTCGAGTCTCAACTACTTCCACTCCGGCGTTCAGGACGACCCAGTCTGCGACGGAATCGGGGTTGCCATGAACCTGCACATCGTAAAAGACACCGCCAGTCTCGTCGGAGCCATACCGGAGAGAATCCGCGTCCCCGTGATGCACAATGCGTCCTGCGTTGATGAAGAGAAGGGAGTCGCACATTTCTCCTAGCTCCGAAAGAATGTGGGAAGAAATGAAGATCGTCTTCCCTTCCTCTGCCAGAATTCGGATAAGATGTTTGAGCTCTACCCGGGCCCTCGGGTCGAGTCCCGCAGCAGGTTCATCCATGATCAGGACCTGAGGGTCATGGAGAAGAGCGCGACCAAGGCAGAGACGCTGGGTCATTCCCTTTGAGAGCTTGTTGGAAATACGGTCGGCCAGAGGCATGAGATCCGCAAATGCCATGACCTCCTCGATTCGCCCTTTCCGCTCTTCCCCGGTGTAACCCAATGCCCGTGCGTAGAAATCGAGGTATTCGAGCACGGTCATGTGATCGTAATTGCCGAAGTTGTCAGGCATCCAGCCAATGAGGGAACGCACCTCGTCAGGATGGTCGACGACGTTGATGCCACAGATTTCAGCGGAGCCCATGGTGGGATAATCGAGGGTGGCAAGCATCCGCATGGTTGTAGTTTTTCCGGCGCCGTTTGACCCGACAAAGCCGCACACTGATCCGTGAGGAATGTCGAAGGAGATTCCGTCGACGGCCTTTAGGGCGCCAAAGTAACGGAAGAGATTACGGACTGATATTGCGGCAGACATGAATGTGATCAGGGCGACAAGATCATGGATTCGAACGGCCCCTGGCAGAGATTTGGCCGGTGATGAAAGTTGGAGCCTTCTTCCATTTCAGGCTCGACAGGCTGGCAATTCCCTCGGAGTCGTCCGCAAAGCCGTAGAAGTAGCCTCGCTTGTCCCGGGAAAGTTCAAGGCGCGCCCGGTTTCGTGGCCCGAACCGCATCTGGTGCTCGTTGAACCAGGAAGTGAATTCATTCTCATCAACAGCCGTCATTGAGGTATTTCGTCCCTGTTCAACATCACTCGTGGTCCAGAGCTGTCCACCCGTATCTCGATAGAAGACTTTTCCGAGAGGGAACCCGAAGGTGGAATTGATGGCAGGATTTCCGGAGGCGCCTGCGAGGGAGATTCGCTCTCTTGAGGGTCGAATGGTCTCAAAGATGTGCCCGTGCTCGCTGCTGCTCTTGAACCAATCGCCGGTTGCCTTCAGTCCGTCTGCGTTGAGGTCCAGATTGTAGCGCCCAAAGCCTCCAGAGTTTTTATCAGTAACTCGTGCCCAGCGTGATTCCCCAAGTGCCACTGGACTCAGGTAACAAGGCTCCTCGGTAGTGAATCCGGTTGTAAGAAGAATGCCGGTACGGGCGACCTGTTCCTGTGAGATATACGTCGTGTTGTCAGGGCCAATCTCTCGAAGAACGATTCGACGCCCAGAGCCTCCAAATCCATCCTGGAGCAGGATCAGGGCAAGCAGGACAACGCTGGCACCCAGCGAGATCAGGGGCGTTGAGATGAAGAGTTTGTGACGCTTCCCTGCTCCGGCAAAGACGAAAAGGTTGATTGGACCTACAAGAATACCGAAGAGAACAAGAACGATAATGACGGTGATGATCTGCGACGTTTTTTCCCCAAGTTCCTCCTGGATTTTCCAACTTGAAAGGAAGTTCTGCCTCAGGTCAGAGACCCGTCCGCCCCCCGTTTTCTTTACGGCGTTTTCAACCATTTTCACGACCTCTGCAGCCTCGAGTCGACCATCACTGGGAAGTGGTTTGAGGAGCGCTGTTCCCCAACCCGGGTCGGCCGCAGACGATTCCCCGGCATCTTCTACGAGCCCGAGGGTCTTGAGATCTGTTCCCGGGATGGTGTTATAGATAATTAACGCGCCGCCGAGACGATTCCATTTTCGGAGGGCATTACGAGCACCCGGCGGCAACTCGTTCCAATCCTCGTCTGTCAGAAGGCAGGCATCGTAGCCACAGTATGCCCGCCAGTCGTCCGGCATGAACTTGGCGACAAAAGATCCACCAAAAAAGGTGATCCCGCGATATGAGGAGCCTCTCGAGGAGGGACCGTAAAGATGATCCTTGGTCGCGTTATCCAGGGCGGGACCATTCGGGGTCTTGATTCTCTCGCTGTAGATCACAGAAGGCCAGATCTTGGGCGACGCCGTGCTAATCTCCGTAGTAAGTTGGTCCGACGATGTCTCGAAGGGAGCAGGAGGCCTGACCACGACGTTGATGCTTGACTGTAATTCGTTACCGTAGCGATTGCTGAAGATACTCATGACCGGAACGATCAGATCGACCCCTGCAACAGACCTCGCATTGCAGGTCACTGAAAATTGCGAATTGAGCCGGTTGTGTTTTCCGAAAGATTGATCGGAAGATTCAAAGTCGAATTGCCAGGTGAGAGCATCCGGGCTGTCATTGACAATCTTGACGCGGACCGGATGGTATCCAGATGCCGGGAGTCTCTCGAAGAGGGAGCTCATCTCAAGAGAGACCACAGGATCGCCCGATTTGCTGTAGGTCTTCCGGATGGAGAGCCCCCCGGTCTGGGCACTGACCGTTCCGGTGAGCAAGCCGTGTAGGGATAGGGTCAGGAGTATGGCAAAACGGAGCCTCATATGGCCTCGGATTCAGGTAGAGACAGATCGCTGAAGAGTTTTTGGATTTTTTCCTGCCTGGAAGGGAACTTCCTCGAGGAGGGTAGAAATGACCTCATTGCTGGTGAGCCCCTCAACCCTCGCATTATAATCAAGGATAATACGATGCCTGAGAACTGAGGGAGCCACAAACCTGACATCTTCAAAACTGGCGTGCGTGCGCTCATTCATCAGGGCGCAGGCACGAGCAGCGGCTGCGAGGGAGAGAGCTGCACGTGGACTGGATCCGAACTTGATGTTCCCCGCGGACTCGGACTGCCCCGGGTGAGTGGCATCCACAAGACGGGCAATATAATTGGCGACTACATCAGGCAGGTAAATACGTCGGACAAGAGAAAGAACATTGTCGAGCGTAGTTGCTTCCATGACGGGACTTACATCTGGCTCGGAGCCGAGGTCGCGGTCTGTGACGATGCGTTCGAGAGTATCGACATCGTTACGTGTTATCTCGAGCTTGAAAAGAAAACGGTCGAGCTGGGCCTCGGGTAAAGGGTAGGTCCCCTCGAGCTCAATTGGGTTCTGGGTAGCGAGAACGAAGAATGGCATGGGGAGCTTGTGAGTCTCCCCCAGAACAGTTACCCGTCGCTCCTGCATTGCCTCAAGGAGAGCTGACTGCGTCTTCGGAGAGGCACGGTTGATCTCGTCGGCAAGGACGATATTGGTGAAAAGTGGACCCGGCTGAAACACAAACTGACGTGCGCCGTCCCTTTCCTGCAGGACGGGATTACCAGTAATGTCTCCCGGGAGCAGATCCGGGGTGAACTGGATCCGGCGAGTTTCCAGCTGCAGGATACGGGAAAGTCCCTTAACTAGCTCGGTTTTGCCGAGCCCCGGTAGGCCCTCTAGGAGAATATGACCACGGGCGAGAATGCCAGTAAGGACCAGCTGGATCAGTTCTTCCTGCCCGAAAATAACCTGCTGGAGAGCATGTGAGAGGGACCGGACGTGCTTTCCGGCATCGTTGACTTCGGTTTCCGAGGCGTGCTCCATGGCATTCTGGGGGCGATTCTAGCGGCGAGTTCTACTATTTGAAAAAGTTCTTCAGGGCTCTTTTTTCGGAGGGAAGAAGGGACTCCTTCCAGACCCGGGAGCCGCCCTTCGAGTCATCGTCGATAGTTCCTCCCGAGCGGAGTCCAACTTTGGCTGTGTCGACATCATGCTCGCTATCCTTCAACTCGAGGAGGTCCCCGGGCAGCGAATTAGAAAGGTCCTCTGATTTCAATCCTTCCAGGTCGCCGGCATTCAGGTCGGGAGACGCTGTTCCGAGCACGCCGGGAGCCGTGCCTGGTCCACGGTTTACTCCGCCCCGTCCTGCCTGTCTCCCGGGCGTTTCATTGGGTGTTCCCTCGTTCAGGAGATCATCCAGCCAGTCCTGATCTGATCCCTGTCCCTGCGATTCTCCCTGACCACCTGCTCCCTGGCATTGGGCACATTTCTTGGCACTCTGCTTCATGCTCTCGCGAAGCTGCTCCAGCTGTTGCGGATCCAATTGACCCAGATTCTGCAGATCGAGCTCCCTGAGCTTCTCGAGGAGTTCGCTGTTGGGTTTCATCTTACCCTGCTCGAGTCCCTGCATCGCTTCACTGAAGGCGTCCAACATACGTTCCTTCGTCAGGTTGCTCATTTCCCCCATGTTTTCCTGCAAGTTTTCGAGCGCCTGTTCGGCCGTGCGAAGGTTGCGCTCCATCTGGTCAAGTTCACCCTTATGCATCTCCAGAAGAGCATCGGTAGCCTCTATACTGGAGTGGCTATACCATTCTTCCTGATTCTGTTCCCGCAGCCGGTCGATTCGCTCTTCGAGCTCCTCGAGGTAATCTTCCTGGACGGTCTCTTCCTCGGTGAGTGACTCGATGTCGGTCTCGAGGTCTTTCCAGCCCTGGGGCTCGTCCAGAGGGAGGTTAGCTGCGTCGCTTCTCGAGGAGACTGGAAGTAGAATACTGGCGCCCAGCAGGATCAGTGCTGCGAGTGGCGGAGAGAGCAGGCGGGGCCAGCGCCAGCGCGTGCCGTCCTGAATGACCTCTGGGATGTTCGGCCATGCCGTCAAACCGCGTTCGGCAGCACTCAGTTTATTGTGCATCTGCATACTGGCCTCGATCCGGACCAGCGCATGATCCGGGGATTCAAAATTCTTGCGCGCGCGCCACCAGCTCAGGAGCCCGATGGCGAGGAAAAGGGTGAGTCCGATGGTGATGGCATGGACCCACGGGAATTCGCTGAGTTCCCGCCGCGCGATGAGGATGACACATGAGCCAGCCAGAGCGGTGACCAGGAGGGGCGCGGAGAGCCTGTCGAGCCACCATGCAAGGTTGATTTTACGGGACACCTTGCCGGCGAGTTTTTGCCATCGTATAGCTTTCGATCGCTCCGTGCTCATCAGAATACCAGATATAAACCGGTAAATCCATGAAGGCGAGGGTCTTCTGTGATCCTTTTCTGGAGAGAGGCTGACAGTCGGACAAAGCCTGTAGCCAGGGGGTGCGGTCCGGAATCAGGCCTCCTGTTCGGCGCGGGGAGCCCGGGTGAGCAATTCCCGGAGAGCATCAGCGGCGGGCTGCTCCCCAAACAGAACACTGTGGATCGAATCTATCAGTGGCGTGCGAACTCCGCTGCGGAGGGCTACCTCGTGGATCGATTGACAGTTCGGAATCCCTTCAATAACCATTCCTGCCTCCGAAAGGGTTTGTTCCACGGTGTTGCCTTTGCCAATCGAAATTCCGGCGCGGAAGTTTCGCGAATGGTGCGAGTAGCATGTGGCGATCAGATCGCCAACGCCCGAGAGCCCGGTGAAGGTGTCGGGGTGCCCCCCAAAGCCGTCCCAAGACGAATCATCTCGGCCAGTCCTCGAGTCACAAGACCGGCGGTAGCATTATCCCCCAGTCCGAGTCCGGTGGCGATACCGGAGGCAATGGCGAAGACATTCTTCATGGCGCCACCCCATTCAATCCCGGTGAGGTCATCCGACGTGTAGCACCGGAAGGAGGGGGAACTGAACAGTCCCTGAAGATAGGCACTCACATTACGATTATCCGCACCGATGACGGTCATGGTAGCGAGGCCCTTGCATACTTCTTCGGCGTGGTTTGGCCCCGAGAGAGCAGCAAGGGGCTGCTCCGGCAGGATCTCGGTGATGATTTCTGACATTCTTTTTCCGGTTCCGCGCTCGATTCCCTTGGAGCAGGTGGTTAGAATTGTTGCTGGATTTATCTTGAGGGATGCCAGTTGTTCGCACGTCGAGCGGATGGCCGAACTGGGCAGGACGAGAAGAATGAGATCTGCATCTTTGGCCACGCCAAGGTCGCTGCTCGCCCTGATGCGGGGGTCGAGTAATGCCCCGGGTAAGTATCGGTCATTACGGTTCCGCGAATTAATATCCTCGATAACAGCCTCGGACCGACCGACCAAAGTGATCTGAGAGGAGGATGGACAGAGGAGAGTCGCGAGGGCCGTGCCCCATGATCCGCAGCCCACCACGGCAGTTCGTGGGGCAGGTGGGAAATGATTATTCTTCATCAAAATTTCAGGTCGGTTCCCCGTTCTTTTCATCGTGGTCCCGCGTTCGTCGTTCCAGACGGTCTTCGGTTCCGGCTCGAATGCGCTGGATGTTGGAGCGATGACGCCAGACCGCAAGGGCCGCAGCTACAATAGTGAAGGCCAGCAATGGCTTGTTCCAAGATCCGGAGTCCCAGTAGGTTGGCTGGGACTCGTCTCCGTTGAGATGGCGCAGGCGATCGGCGAGGTGAGTGAACACGGGAATACTGAGGGCTCCCAAAATACTGCCGAGGCTTACATAGCGGGTGAAATAGAACGTAGTTGCGAAAACAAGGAATGAGCCAAGAAAAACTCCCGGCATAAGGGCAATCAGGACTCCCGCAGAGGTGGCGATGCCTTTCCCACCTCCTCCCTTGAGGAATACCGAGTAGTTATGCCCCATTATTGCGGCAAGGGCCGTGATCACCTGGAGGCTGTGAGCATAGAGCTGCTGGTCCGCGGGGAAACCGCTGTTTAGGGTCGAAAAGGCAGGAACAGCCAGAGCTGGGGCCGTTCCCGCGACCCGGAACACGTTGGTCGCAACGAGGACGGGCAGAAACCCCTTCAGGAAGTCCAGCAGGAGGCAGGAAATCCCAAATCCTTTGCCAACAACCCGGAAGACATTTGTGGCGCCGACATTCCCTGATCCATGCTCACGAATGTCTATCCCCTTGGATTTCGCGATGAGGACACCGAAGGGGATTGATCCAAGGATGTAGGCTGCGATTGGAAGAAACCATGGCATGACATTGGCCCTGTAGTTCCGGGAATCTTACGGTGATGAGGAGACGGAGGCTTTCTTGATGACCGCATTCCGCAGAGGAACATCAGTCATGGGGCTTTCACGGAGATCGCCCCCAGGGGCCCTTGCCATCATGCGTTCTGTCTCTTATACACATCTGACGCTGCCGACGAATAGAGAGGTGTAGATC
>CAXEFH010000170.1:0-7389 GCA_963989605.1 uncultured Roseibacillus sp.
CGTCTCTTTTCGTCGTCAGCGTCAGATGTGTATAAGTGACAGTTACTGGGTTGCGGGTTGGGCGGGCCAGAGAATTGCGGAAGAATTGCAGGTTCCGCATGTGCATTCTCCTCATTCGCTGGGGTGGTGGAAGCGTCACGACATGGAGGGAGCGCGCGGCTCTCAGGATCTGGAGAAGGTCTACCGGTTCAACGAACGTATCGACAAGGAGTTCCTCGTTTTTCGCAATTGCGATCGGATCATCGCGACAACCCATCAGCAGGTGGAACTCATAACCGAGCACTACGGGATTCCGGAGGACCACATTACTATGATTCCGCCAGGTATTGATGTGGGACGTTACACCCCGGTCAGGCCTCCCCACCTGATGGATATCCGGAAGCGATTGGGGTTTGCTGCGACAGACGTTTACACGGTGGCGAGGGCGGCAACCAACAAGGGAATCGATTTGCTCATTCAGGCTTTGCCTACTCTCCGATCCTTGGTGCCCGAGGCCCGGATTCATCTGGCAGTTGGGGCCAATTCAGACCGGGATCGGGAAAAACTCGATGCCTGGAAGGCGCTTGCCGTTGAGCTGAAGGTCGCGGGAGCGATTAAGTGGCTGGGCTATATCGAGGACGATGAGATGGCCTCTCACTACCGGGCCCCGGGTGTTTTTGCGCTCCCTTCCCGCTACGAGCCGTTCGGGATGACCGCGATTGAGGCGATGGCATGTGGAACTCCGACCGTGGTGACGACACATGGAGGGTTACACGAGGCCATTGAGTTTGGAACCCATGCGCTTTATGGCGATCCAAATTGTCCGGAGGAATTCGGGGCGATGTTGGCCATGCCTCTCCGGCATGAGGGGTTGAGGGAAAAGCTCTCAGTGGAAGGAGCCCGCTTTTCGCGGCGACAATTTGGATGGACCGGGGTTGCAAGGCGGACGCTTTCGGTATTTGACCAGCTTCGGGGTCGCTACCAGCATCTCCATGATCCGGAGGGTCAGGATGCTGAATTCTGACCGTGCCCTCAACCACATTTAGTATCCTGAATGAATCCCCTTCCTTCAAATTCGTCCGAGCCTGCACGACGGGTATTGTTTCGTCCAAAGGAATACCGCGAACTGACGGGTGATGATCAGGAATTCCTGGCGACGGCCTACGAGCAGGCACTTGCGGCCGTAAAGCTCAATATCACTCCCAAGGGGTTTTCGGCATGCTCGCTGGAGCATAACGAGTATGCGGGCAGCGATGAGAATTACCGGTCCGTTTGGGCACGGGATGGTGCCATTACGGCTATATGGACTCTGGACCTTGACGATGAAGAGATCCGGGCTGCGCAGGTATCTACATTTGATACCCTAATGTCCAAGCAGGCTCCCAATGGGCAGATCCCCGCAAATGTACGGATTGAAACTGGAGAGCCCGAATACATGGGGGTTGGCGGGATTGCTTCCATCGATAGCGTGATGTGGATCATCATAGGGATTGCAGCCTATGCGAGAGAGACGGATGACTGGTCGATCGTAGATCGCCATTTTGAAGGGTTGAAGCTGGCCATGGACTGGCTGGGGGCACATGACTCCAATAATTGCGGGCTTCTCGAAATCCCGGAGGCCAGTGACTGGGCCGATCTCTTCGGTTTCAGTTATCACGTGCTTTATGATGAAGTCCTCTGGTATCGCTCGCTTGTCTGCTTTGCGGACATTCTTGAGCGGAGAGGGGAGGTGGAGCTGGCCAAGGAGCGGCGGACTCAGGCAGAGGGTGTCTCAAAACTACTCGTCAAGAAATTCTGGCCTTCCACATCAATGGAGGGAGGATCCAAGGATGGTGATTCAGAGCAGCGCTTCTCCTTCACTGATGCCCAGAACTCGTTGGGCGACGCTCGATATCTAATGGCCCAGATTTCCCCTTTCAGCTTCAGTTGGCGCTGTGATGTTTATGGGAACATTCTGGCCTATCTCACGGGTCTGCTTGACAAGGAAAGAGCACTCATGACCTTCCGTTTTCTTTGGGGTGTCGGTGCGAATGAGCCGGGGCTGGTGAAAAATCTCTATCCTCCCGTTCAGGCGGGGGATCCAGAGTGGCGTAGCTATTACACAGTGAATCTTCTCAATCTTCCTAATCACTACCATAACGGAGGAATCTGGCCCTTTGTGGGTGGTATGTGGGTGCGATACATCTACAAACTGGGAATGGAGGGTTTGGCGCGGCGCGAACTCCTGAGGCTTGCTGAGCTATGCTCGGGGGGAGTTTCCCACAAATGGGAATTCAATGAGTGGCACCACGGCCAGACCGCGCGGCCCATGGGTAAGGCCTTCCAAGCGTGGAGTGCCGCCAGTTTTATCCGGGCCTGCCATGACCTGCACGTGGACCCGGCTTCGATCAGTTGATGAGGAGTGCCGCCTTTACTTCCCGAAGAGCGGTATCATGTGACGCTCGTAAATGTTCTCGCAGACGTTTTTTCCGATGACGTCGGCGTTGGCTTTCAGTGCGTCGAGGTATGTGTCCCCGAGCTGGGCTGCCACCTTGAAGCCAACATGCAGAAGCTGGCGGAAGTGCTGGTTGTAGTCCGGGTTATCCTGATCGTGACGCAGGGCGCTGGTATACTGATCGCTGGTCCAGCCCTCGACTTCCGCGGCACTTGGGAGTTGTGAGTCATCGACGTCGATGACCGTGGCGTAGGGTTCGCAGAGAGCGTCCTTCTTCTCCAGAGCAGTGACGTAGATCTGTTTGGCGAGGGCGAGGGCATCACCGCCCGCTTCCGCAAGGCCGATAAGCTCTTCCAGCCATGTCGTTCCGGCAGTTTTGATGTGGAGACCGGCTCCAGTCCGGGCAAGCGCGCGCTTGATGGGCTCGTAGATTGAAAACTTGTCTGATCCTGAGTGGACGCTGAGCTTGAGAGTGTCCGGTAGCCCGTAGGCCTTCACTGCGTGTGCGATGACGGCAAGATCATCGTTGAATTCCTGTTCGAACTGGTGGAGGTCACCAACGTAATCGACACCCTTGTTGAAGCGGCCGGTAAATTTTGGGGCGATTGTCTGGATCGGGAAATTCTGATCTGCGATCGCAGCGAGAATGACAAGCATCTCGGGTGGAGTCTGCGGGTCATCGGTTTCATCCATGGAGACCTCGGCGATAAAATCCTCCCCTCCCTTTTCATTTGCAATGTGCCGGTAGATACGCCCGGCGAGTTCGCAAGCCTTCAGGAACTGCCTTGCGGTCTGCTCAACCATGCCACGGGTAATTTCGAGCGGAGCATCGATGCCCTCTACCAAGATGGTGCCAAGCAGTTCCGGATGGCGGGTGACAAAGGCTTCGATTTCCTCCGGGGAGGCCGGAGTTCCGATGTCATCAGCAACATCAATGGTGTAAAAGTCGCAGTGAGGCAAATATCGGTCGACGGTGTCGAGGTTAATGTGGTCGGCATCGAGAAGGAATCCGGACTGCCAGTCGAGTTGGGTGATCGCTTCCTCGGCGGCGGCGCGTGTCCCAGCCGGGTCAGATCCCACAATGAGATGTTCCCGGTTGGACTTGTTCCATACCGGAGTGACGGAGACGCCCTCGGATGCCAGCATCTGGAAAGCTTGGAGCTGGGCCACGGCCTGATGGGCGAAACGGTCGCCGACTCCGAATGTAAATTTGTCGATTTTTTTCATTGGTAGAGTTTTTTTTGCCGTGTGGGGGATTCCGCTCGATTGGATGTAATCGCGCCTCCGTAGTCAGTTGTTCTCAGGCAGGCCCTCAAGGTGCCCGATGTTTTTCACCGGATCGAAGGTTTTAAGAACGGCCTCCAGAAGATCCTGAGGGAGAGGTTTTGCGAGCCATTCAGCCCACTTACGAATATTTTCAGGATTAGCTGATCCTGCCACGCAAGTGGCAATATCCTCGTGAGCGCACGAAAACTGCAGTGCTAGCTGGGCGATATCAACTCCTTCGCGATGGCAGAGTTGGGCGGCCTCGCGGGCGGCGGCCTTGACCTCCTCGGGCTCCTTGAGCCAATCCGGGAGGGGAGCGTTGGTGAGAAGGCGGGCAGAGAACGGACCAGCGTTCATCACTCCCAGTTTCTTTGCACGCAGCCGTGGAAGCAGGTCATCCACCAGTGAGGTGTTCTGAAGGGTATACTGATTGTAGGAAAGAATACAGTCGAGCTGGTCCTCTGCGTGGTCGAGAACCGCATGGAATGTTTTCATTGGGTAGCAGGAGAATCCGACAGCCCGAACGAGTCCCTTTTCCTTGAGTGCGAGAGCTGCGGGAATCGTTTCTTCCCAAATCTGGGGCAATTCTACGAATTCGACATCGTGGAGGAGCAGTATGTCCAGATGGTCGGTTCCAAGACGGTGGAGGGAGACATGAACGCTTTCCTCGACCCGCGATGCGGAAAAATCAAAATGAGTGAGTGAGTAACGGCCCAGCTTGGAGCCGAGCAGGTAGGATTCTCTGGGAAGTCCTCGAAGGGCAATTCCGAGTAAAACCTCGGACATGCCCCGGCCGTAAAAGGGAGAGGTGTCGATGAAGTTGATCCCATGGTCCAGGGCGACCTGAACAGAGGAAAGTGCTTCCTCGACTCGAACGGGTCGAAATTCCTGCCCGAGAGAGGATGCACCAAAGCCCAGGACCGGAAGGTTGAAGCCCGTGTTTCCGAGGGGACGTGATTGCATTAGATTGCGAGAATTGGGGATTGGAAGAAGCTGGGGTGTCAGCTTGTCAGGGTCCGGAAGGCCTGGATGGTCTGCTCCGCTGCAGCCTCAGGGCTGGGGAGGGGAAAAATCTCGGCAGAGAGGTAGCCGCGGTATCCAATATCAGAAAGTGCGGAGATGATGGAAGGCATCTCGGTGTGTCCAAACCCTACAGCCCGGCGGTTCGAGTCGGCAAAGTGAACATGACCAACCCGTGAACCGGCATCGCGGATAGCCTGCCCCATGTCTGCCTCCTCAATGTTCATGTGGAAGAGGTCAGCGAGGAGCACCGTGTGATTCAGGCCTTGTTCGTCGAGATACTCTGCTGCTGCGGCGAGGTGATTGAATTGATTAGTTTCGTAGCGATTGAGGGGCTCATAGATAAAATGCACCCCGCTGTCAGCAGATCGTGCATCGGTAGCTTGGAGGGCTTCCGCGAGCCAGGTCAGGGATTGCTCCCGAGTGATGTCGCCTCCCGACTTTCCCTGCATTGATCCGAGAATGGCAGGAGCGCCAATCTGCCCCCCGAAGTCGACCATGGAGAGGACAAATTCAAGGGCCCGGGATCGCTTGTCGGGATCCGGATCGGTGAGGGAGAGGCCATGCTGGACCATGCCTGCTCCCGTACCTACCGCTGCGATGGAAAGGTTGTGATCAGCGGCCATCACCTTGACGGACTCTGGATCAATGAAGTCTGGTCCGGGCAGGAAGAGCTCCACGGCATCAAAACCCAGTTCTGCAGCTTTGGAGAAGCTCTCGGTCAGCGGTTGATGAAATACGAATGGTCCGGCCTTTGCTTCTGGCACCTGGGCGAGAGTGATCGCTGATTTCATCATGGTATGGAGCCGATGGGTGCGTGCTGGACGCATATGAGTCAAGGGATTTCCGGGGATTACAAAGGTTCTCGACGGGGCCGGACCTTGGAGTAGAAATGTCGGGGGAAAATGATTGTTAATTCCGAATGGTTCCCCACGTAGTAGAGTCAGACGTATGAGGTCATCAGGTCTTACAATGCTTGCTCTACTGGTGACGGTGGTGACAGCACCCGGAAAAGTCGCGGGTGAGTTCAGGGACAAGATTGAGCCTTTTCTGCAGGACTATTGCTATGACTGCCATGGCGATGGGGCAAAGAAGGGAGACATTGCTCTCGACGATTTCAAGAATCTCTCAAGCCACCTTGAGAATCACGACCTCTGGCTGAGGATCTGGAGAAACGTCCGGACTCACCTGATGCCGCCTGCGGAGGGGGATTTTCAACCGTCTCCCGAGGAACGTGCGGCGCTTGCGGCCTGGATTGAAAGTAACGTCTTGAAACTGGACCCGGAGAATCCAGACCCCGGGAGAGTGACAATCAGGCGCCTTAACCGGGAAGAGTACCGGAACACCATTGAGGATCTCGTAGGCGTTCAATATAATGTGCAAGACAAATTCCCGCCTGATGATACCGGATTCGGATTCGATACCATCGGGGACGTTCTAACAATTTCCCCCCTTCTCCTTGAGAAGTATCTGATGGCCGCGGAGGCCATAGCGGATCTGGCACTTCCATCCACCGTGATACGGCGGCGTCCAATCGAGATTGACGTGGGGAATTTCCGGGAGCGAGGCAACAACCAGCAGAGTGCCCGCTTCATGGAGGCAGATAAGAAACATACCGTGGGAGCGGAGCGAAGGTTCAGCAAGGCGGGGAAGTATGATCTGGAAGTCAGTTATCGGATTGAAAACGAGCGTGGCCGCCCCGAGGGACAGACCGCCACCTGGCGTATCCTCGTTGATGGAAAGGAACTCGAGTCGGTGGAAGTCACGGGAGGAAGTCGCTCCAGGGACCAGTTCAGGACAGAGATTGAGCTAGGCGAGGGAAACCATCGCTTTGAGTTTTCCATCGTTCCGGGAGCGCCCGGAGAGGGAAAGGGGACCTGGGGCGTGAGGGTGGAGGACTTTAAACTGGTTCGTCAGGCTGGCAGCGAATGGGACCTCTACCCGGAAAGTTACCGAAGGATTTTTTTCAAGGGATTACCTCCTGAGCAGGAGGCGGAACGAGAGGCCTACATGCGTGCGATCGTGAAGCGTTTCGCGTCCAGAGCATTCCGGCGCCCGGCAGAAGACCGAATTGTGGAAGCGTTGACCAGAATGGCCCTGAGCCGCAATCTGGAGGAAGGTGCAAAATTTGTGGACGGGGTAAAACTTGCTGTCGCTGCGGTCCTTACGTCACCGCGCTTTCTGTTTCGGCGGGAGGCACAGGCAGAGCCAGACAACCCCGGCAAGGTAGTCCCGATTGATCAGTTTGCACTTGCCTCCCGTCTTTCCTACTACCTCTGGAGTTCCACCCCCGATGCAGAGTTGCTTGAGCTGGCTTCCAAGGGGAAGTTGCGGGAGGAGCTTCGCTCACAGGTTGATCGGATGCTGTCAGACCAGAAGGCGGACCGCATGGTGAAGAATTTTGTTGGTCAATGGCTGCAGGCGCGCGATCTCGTGAGTCTGGACATCGATGTTCGTCATATTCTTGGGGAGCCGAACAAACGGAATGCGGAGCGAGTTTTTGACCAGGAGATGCGGCGTGATATGGGGGAAGAGACGGAGCTGTTCTTCCAGCATGTCCTCAGGGAGAATCGTCCAATCCTTGAGCTGCTCAATGCGAAGTATTCTTTTTTGAATGAAAGCCTCGCCAAGTTTTATGGAGTGCCAGGCGTGAAGGGGGATAATCTGTCTCTTATACACATCTTACGCTT
>CAXEFH010000171.1:0-7322 GCA_963989605.1 uncultured Roseibacillus sp.
CGGCATACGCCATTTCTGCCTGTCTCGTGGGCTCGGAGATGTGTATAAGAGACAGGAGACGCGCTGCTTCTGACCGTTTTCGTGCCACGCTGTGTTAGTCCCATTCGGGCTACCGCTTTCAAGGTGACTTAAACGTCCGTTCTTATGATAGCTTCTAGTTGCGCCCTCCGGTTCCCCTCCCTTGAAAACTCCCTCTAAGGACTTTTGGCCATTCTCGTGCCATGAGGTATGAGGCCCATTTCTCTCCCCGAACTCATAGATTACCTCACTCTTCTTTCGACCGTTCTTGTAATAGGTCGTGTAGAGGCCGTTTAGCTTTTTGTCTTTGTAGCTGCCTGCAGCTCTTTTCTTACCATTTGGCCAATGGTCGATGAAGGGGCCATCCTTACGCGGTTTCGCTTCCCGCTCTCGTTCTTCGGTTTCGAAAACAGAGATCGCTTTGGCTACAGTCAAAAGACCGAAAAAACCAACCATTAACGCAGCTGTTGCCGGAACTTCTGCGACCTTGGTGAGGGGGCCGGATCTTTGACCGCAAGACGACAGGCTTAGAATTAACGCTAGCATGCCAGACGGAAAACCAAGACGTTGGATGATGGTTGAATTCATGCCTCCAGTTTACTTTCAGGCGCCAATTCCCCATAATCGATAAGCCCAATACCAACATCGACCCCAGCGATCTCGGAGCCAGTCCGCGATCACCCCGAACGCGCTGGCTGACATGGCTCCAGCCTACAGCTGCCCGTCGATCGATGACCCAGAGAGCCTCTCCCTGCCGAAGCGCAACAGGGGCTTTTTTATTCAGGCATTCGCCGTAACTCCTCAAGTTCTCTGCCTTCATCATTCCATTTCTGCCTAAGGATTAGTTCGCCGTTTTTATATTTAGTTACGCTCTGCTTCTGACCGTTTTCGTGCCACGTCATATCAGTACGATTTGGTCCGTAGCCTTTGAGGTAACTCATTCGGCCATTCTCATGATAGCACTTAGTATTGCCATGCTCTTTGCCGTCTTTAAACGTCCCCTCTGTGGCCTTTTGACCACTTTCGAACCACGAAATATAAGGTCCATTTCTCTCACCACCATCATAGGTTAACTCACTCTTCTTCTTACCGTTCTCGTAATACTCTGTATAAGCGCCGTTTAGCTTTTTGTTTTTGTAACTGCCTGCGGCACTTTTTTTGCCATTTGGCCAATATTCAATGAAGGGGCCATCCTTGCGCGGTTTCTCTTCCCGTTTTCGTTGTTGGGTATCGAAACCCTCCTGCACCTGGGACAGAGTGGCCACCCCGGCGAAGCCTATCATGAATGCTGCTGTTAGTGGAAGGGCAACTGCCGCAACAGGGACTATTGCGATTTCTGCGCAGGAGGATACGGCTAAGACTGCTGCAATCAGACCAGAGGGGAGACTGAGACGCTTCATGGTGATGAATTTCACCTCTCTAATTTATCCAAAGACGGTACGGATCCATAATCGATAAGGTTTAGATGATCATCGACTAGATTGATTAATACTAGAGACCACGTCGACGATTCGAACGCTCTTACTACTACGATTCAACTTGGTCTCGCCGAAAAGGCTCATTGTGGTGTTGCCGGTCCCGACGCAGAGTCCGGATCGCTTGCGGACAACTCGCAGCCTCAACTCCGGCACCGCACCAGGGCTCCAAAAATGGGATCGGCGCTGCCCCTAACCATCCATCCTCAAATACCGCGCCACTCCTGAACAAATTCTAGATCTTCCTTCCGCCGAATCTTCTTTAGCCGTATGCGAAATCTCGAACAAGCGA
Source organism: uncultured Roseibacillus sp. (assembly GCA_963989605.1). Lineage (GTDB taxonomy): Bacteria > Verrucomicrobiota > Verrucomicrobiia > Verrucomicrobiales > Akkermansiaceae > Roseibacillus_B. The sequence continues at coordinate 1,786 of CAXEFH010000171.1, forward strand.
CAATCATATTTACAACGAGCACCTTAGATTATCTACTTTGGAAGTCGTTAATCGCAGACTTACCAAATGAAATTAATCCCACTCTTTCTTATCGCCTTCGGTCTTACTTCTTCATCGCTCTTCGGCGAGGAGGAGAAGTCGTATCTTCGAACAAAGGACGATATTTCGATGAAGGTCCGCAAATATTTTAAGAGCATCTCTATCGGCGACATCGACTACGCCGAAGCCTTCTACGGTGAAGGTCTTGAAGTCCATGTCAATGACCTCTCCATCACTGGGAAGGCCGAGTACCTAAAGAGACTTGAGGGTATGATTACCCAACTGTTTAAGGATATCCAATTCAAGGATCTTCATGTGCATACCAACTACTTCTCTTCCGAGGCGCTCACGGGTAACGGAAAAACGTTTGGCGAATACCGACCAACCGAGCAGACAATTTGGACGAATTCATGGGCTGTTTTCATGGGCGTGGGACGGACCACAGGCAAGAAGGTATCCTTCCGAATCCATATGGATTTCCGAACCTCAGAAGGGAAGGTTGTAGAAATGCTGGCCTACTACGATCCCACTCAGAGGAATGCCGAGAGGGAAGCGATGGAAGCAGCCAAGGTCAAATAGATCAGGCGCCCCGACTAAGCCTCCCTACACCACACGGTTCAGGTCACCGAGATCAGGTGCAGGGTCGAGGGTGCGCGTCCAGCCTCAGCCTTATCTCAAATAATTCACCTTTCCTCACTGGCACTTGGCATGCTTGGCAGTCCCAATATTTTTGCAATTTTGGAATCTCAGTCATTGAGCTTGTCAGCAAGGCATAGAAATTGCTTCACGAATGGATGGAATCTACGAATCGCTGCTCCCTTAAATTCTTCATTTGCGCCATCATTGGTGGGGGGCTTCTCCTCAATTCCGCTGGAGCAGAGACCGTGTTCAGCCAGGACTTTGAAAACGGACTGGGACCAGATGAATCGGTGGGCGGATCATTCAGCATCAACGACAGTCTAGCCTCCCTAAACAACGGAACTCTCGTGATGGGGCACTCCGCACCCTATGGCCTTCTCGGAGGGGCGGCAACTCCCTTACCAACCTACTCTTACTACGAACTGACGCTGGACTTGCGCGCCTTCACCGATGTCGAAATGCGCTTCGACTTCAGTGGAGCAATTGAAAAGGACTACGACGGATTCAATCTCATTGCGACGACCGAGGCCCAGGTATCGCCACCGACCGGATTGCTCACCCCGGCGGCCGGGTCCGCTTTCCAGTATGATGCGGATGCTCTGGCCCAGCATGGCGCTTCATCTCCAGAACTCGGAGCGATCGCCTGGTCCTCACCTGCAGATCCGTCTATCGTGGTGAACGACCTTGCCGCCGTCTTCGATCTATCTGCCTTCAGCGAGGAGAAGGTCATCATTCGCTTTCAGTTCGGCACCGATGCTTTCGAAGGCGGGGAAGGAGCTAACTTAGATAATATCGTGGTGGAAGGAACCTCTCTACCGGATACCGACAGCGACGGCATGCCAGATTCCTACGAGGACCGGCACGGCCTCGACCCGGCCACTGACGATGGCATGGAAGACCTGGACCTCGACGGTGTCGATAACATTACGGAATACAACAACTGCACCGACCCCAATGATCCCGATAGCGATGATGACGGACTTGATGATGGTGCCGAGATCGCCGCCGGAGCCGACCCGCTGAATCCGGACAGCGACGGCGACAGCCTGCTCGATGGCGTGGAGACCGGCACCGGCATTTTTGTCGACGCCGATGACACCGGCACCAGTCCCCTCGACATCGACAGTGATGGCGACGGTGCCAACGATTCGTTCGAGGTCACCGAGAACACCGATCCGAACGATGCTACCAGCACTCCGTCCATCCCGATCGTGCAGCCCTCCTTCGTTCCCATCAATGAAGCACCGGGTGGAATCTACAGTCCGGACCTGACCCAGTCCGGTCTCAACTACCAGGAGAACAAATATGGGCCTGGAGTGATTGCTAACGGGCAGAGCGTCAACAACTACAACGTCCACCTTTCCGGAAACCCCGCCCCGAATTCATCGGTCGACGCGATCGTTCCCTGGGCGAGCCACGGACCCGGAGGAAACTTTTCCCCTCGGAACAGCCCCTTCGTCGATGGCGGTGGCGACAACTTCACGGTGCGCTACAACGGATATCTCGACATGAGCGGCTATGCCCCGGGACAATACACGATTCACCTTGTCTCCGATGACACCAACTACTTCGTCATGGATACCGCCGATGGAACAGTCATTGCGGACGATGTAAACTGTTGTGGCGAGCGCACTCAGGGCTTCACAATTTCGACACCCGGGATCTTCCCGTTCGACAACGTGTTTGGCGAGCAGGGCGGCGGGGAATGGACCGACGTGGCCATCAGCGGACCGGGCATCCCCGGGATCGTGGCCCTTGGTGATACCGAGAATGGCAGCCCTCCGGTCTACCCCATCGTGGGAGACACCACGGATTCCGACGGGGATGAATTGCCCGATGCATGGGAAACCCAATGGCCCGGCATCGCCGACCTCGATCAGCTCACCGCTACCGGGGATTTCGACCAGGATGGCTCCACCGACGTGGCGGAATTCGCTGCCGGCACGGACCCCACGGATGATGACTCCGACGACGATGGCCTGCTTGACGGAGCTGAGGCCACCGCTGGAACGGATCCCACAAACAGTGACAGCGACAATGATGGCCTGCTTGATGGTGTGGAGACCGGCACCGGCACCTTTGTCAGCGCCAGTGACACCGGATCAGATCCTCTGAACGCTGATACCGATGGCGATAATATCCCGGATGGGTTCGAGGTCAGCGAAAACACCGACCCGAACGATCCCGATAGCGGCCCTGATATTCCGGTCGTTCAGCCCACTTTCATTCCCATCAATGAGCTGGCTCCGGGCTCCTACGGGCCAGACTTTGCCAATCCCGGTGTTGACTATCAGGAGCGGCACTATCCGGGCGGCGTGATCTTCAACAATAATGCCGAGAGCAACTACAACGTGCACACCTCGGGAGATCCGGCTCCCACCCGCTCGTTTGAAGCGGTCGAGCCTCTTACCAGTCATGGAAATGGTGGAAATCAGATTTCAGCACTTAACCGACCATGGCTCGACGGCGGCGGCGAGAACTTCACCGTTCGCTACAACGGATATCTCGACATGTCGGGCTTCACCCCGGGGACATACAGCATCCACATCGGAGCTGATGATACAAACTACTTCATCATGGACACCATCGATGGTCAGGTCACTGCGCAGCACAACTGCTGTCCGCAGAACCAGGCGACCCCGTTTACTATCACTGCACCCGGGATCTTCCCCTTCGATAATGTCTTTGGGGAGCAAGGCGGTGGTGACTGGACGGACGTCGGCATCAGTGGACCCGGTATCAATGGTATTGTAGCCATTGGCGATACCGACTCAGGCAGCCCGCCGGTCTACTCCATCGGAACAGACGCCACGGACAACGATGGCGACGAGCTTCCTGATACATGGGAACTATCATGGGATGGGATCGACTCTCTCGACCAGCTATCCAGCGCTGGAGACTTTGATGACGACGGTCTCACTGACCTGCAGGAGCTCACTGCCGGCTTGGATCCAACCAACGGAGACACTGACGATGATGGTGCCAGCGATGGCGATGAAATCGCCAACGAAACCAACCCACGGAATCCCGACAGTGACCGTGACGGATTGAGTGATGGCGTGGAGACCAACACTGGAGTCTTCGTGGACGCCAGCGACACCGGGACAGATCCCCTCAACAATGACTCCGACGGGGATCTTCTCAGCGACTTCAATGAAGCCAACGACCCTGGTCGGGACCCGAACACTCCGGAGGCGCCTACACCCGGGGATCTCACCGCAGACCTGACAGTCTACTATAACTTCGACGAGAACCTGCTCGATCAGGCCCACATCATTTCGGGTACTGCGAGCACTACTGCGGACGACCTTGAGTTCATCGCTCCCCACCCCGGGACCTACGATGCCGGCCTGTTTGGAGGAGCCGGTTACCTCGGTAATGGTCAGGGTGGCGGACACGCCGAAACCGCCTTCAGCCCCGATATTGATGGGGATATCGCCGGGCCAAGTCAGGAAATCACTGTCCAGTGGTGGGGCCGGGTTGACGCGTTTACTACAAGCTGGCAGATCGGCGTTGGCCGTGGTGAAGGGGCTAACTGGCGCTTTCACCGATGGGGCACCAATCCTACCATGGCGTGGCAGGGGGGGTCCAATGACATTCATGGCGATGCGGCAGAGTTCCCCATCGATGATGGAGAATGGCACCACTTCGTTGGCACATCGAACGGCGGTTCGAATGTCCGGGCCCTCTACATCGATGGGGTTGAAGTCACCTCAGCTCCCATTAGTGGCGCGATTGCCTCTGATGCTAATCTTCCCTTGATGATCGGTGAGAACCCCGGAGCTCGTAATCGCCAGTGGAACGGCGGCATCGACGATGTCGCTATCTGGAGACGGGCTCTGACTGCCGAGCAGATTGAAGCAATTTACCTCGCAGGGACCAACGGGCAGAGCCTTGGTGATCTCATCAGCGATGCGGGCATCGATCCTCTGGGCCTTGCGGTAAGCCTTGCCGCCGACGATCCGCTGACCATCAGAGCTGAATTCAACACCCAGCCGGCACGGCAATACGACATCCTTGTCAGCCCAGACCTCAACTCGCCTCGGGACACATGGACTGAGCTTGAGGGATATCAGGACATCCCTGCTGACGAATCCGGTCGAGCCAGTGTTGAGTTTGCTGCTCCCTTTGATGGAGTCGGCTTTGTCGCAGTGCGCGAGGAAGGCCTCCCAGCCTTCTTTGAAGAAGACTTCGAAACTGGAGACGGCGGATGGACCGCAGTTGTGAATGACGCGAGCGCCAATACCCAGTGGGAGCTCGGAGCCCCCTCGGGAACAACCGGACCCCTCACCGGAGCTGGGCAATCCCTGAACGCATGGTCTACGAACCTCGGTGACTATGGCACTGACTCAGATGTCTCGCTCTTCTCGCCGTCGCTGAACTTCAGTGGCATCCCGGGAGCCGAGCTCACATTTGACGCCTTCCGTGATGCAGACGGGTCCGGAGATACTGCTACGATTCGCTTCGTTCGGGCTGGTGACGGCTCCCTTCTGGGAGCCGAAATTCCAATCGACATGGCAATCTTCGATACTGACTACGTCAACCTCACCATTCCGGTCCCCGCGGAAGCTATTGGAGAAAACGCCAGAATCGAGTTTAACTTCGTAAGTGACGGAACTCTTGATGCCTTCAGCGGCCTCTCTATCGACAACGTGAAGGTGGAGGTAGCCACGCCCTAGACCGGTTCAATCGATTCTTAAGGTGGTGAGGCCTCTGGGACTTCGCCGCCCAGGAAGTATGGCCGAATGTTAGACCTGCCCGCCCCTTCTTCCCGCACTTTTGCCGGCCGCACCGCATCCTACTTCCTACAACTTGCACCGTTCACCTTTGGCCTTGAAGACGGCAACCTGATCATCTCA
>CAXEFH010000172.1:0-7315 GCA_963989605.1 uncultured Roseibacillus sp.
TTTTTTCAAGCAGAAGACGGCATACGAGATTTCTGCCTGTCTCGTGGGCTCGGAGATGTGTATAAGAGACAGGGTTACCGGCGCGGTAAGATCGTAGAGCTCAAGAAGAGCGTCGACGAGGCGCTCCGAAAATACAAGGGGGTCAGGCGCTGCATCGTCTACCAGAGAACCGGCGGAAAAGTGCAGATGCGACGAGGACGCGATGTCTGGTGGCACAAGGAGGCCGAAAAGGCGTCATCATTTCACCAGCCCAGGGGATTCGACAGCGAGCATCCCCTCTTCATTCTCTACACCTCGGGATCCACGGGGAAACCAAAGGGAATCCTGCACACCAGCGGCGGTTATCTGGTAGGCACCTACACGACCTGTAAATACATCTTCGATATGCGGGATGATGACGTTTACTGGTGTACGGCGGACGTGGGATGGATCACCGGGCACTCCTACATCGTGTTCGGGCCTCTCGCCAATGGAGTAACGCAGGTAATGTATGAGGGGGCTCCCAACTACCCCGACTTCGGACGCTTCTGGAAGATCGTCGAAGACTACGGGGTTACAACATTTTACACCGCGCCAACGGCAATCAGAGCCTTTATCAAAGCAGGAGATAAATTCCCCGACCGGCACGACCTCTCTTCGCTCAGGCTCCTTGGCACAGTTGGGGAACCCATCAACCCTGAGGCATGGATGTGGTATCACGAGAAAATCGGGGCGGGGCGCTGCCCGATAGTCGACACTTGGTGGCAGACCGAGACCGGGGCTATCATGATCTCACCCCTGCCCGGCTGTACGCCCACAAAGCCCGGAACTGCTACCCTCCCCTTTTTCGGAGTAGACGCAGCGATCCTCGATGAAGAAGGGAATAAGTGCAGCGCGGACGAGGGTGGTCGGCTGGTCATTCGCAAGCCTTGGCCCTCCATGCTCCGAACGATTTACGGTGACAGGAGACGCTACCGCAAAACCTACTGGAACGATTACAAGGGAATCTATACCGCGGGCGACGGGGCCCGGACCGACAAGGACGGGAACTTCTGGATCGTGGGGAGACTGGATGACGTTCTGAACGTCTCTGGACACCGACTCGGCACTGCCGAGGTGGAAAGCGCCCTTGTCTCTCATCCCGATGTCGCGGAGGCTGCGGTGGTAGGGCGTCCACATGAGATAAAGGGACAGGGAATTGTAGCTTTCGTGACACTCAAGGAAGGAATCCGCTCGGCAAAAACGACCGAACAGAATCTAAAGGGCCATGTGGCCAAGGCGATCGGTGCTATCGCTCGCCCGGACGAGATCCACCTCACCCCTGCTCTTCCAAAGACTCGATCCGGAAAAATCATGCGCCGAATCCTGAAGGAGCTGGTTGCCACCGGGGGCGTAACGGGAAACATCACAACCCTCGAGGACTTCAGCGTAGTGAGCAACCTGCAGAAAAACCTGACCAAGTAGATCCCCTTTACTGAAGGGCAGATCATGCGCCCTTTGAGTATCTCGAAACAATGACGCAGACCCGCTACTTCCTCTGGCGCACAGCACAGGCCTTCGGGATTTCAATCCGTCGGCGTCACGCCACTAACGCCGCAACCGAATTTCACCTCATGAGGGAAGCGGAAGAAGTTCTTGGCCAACTAGCCTGGAAAGATACCGAGGACATCGAGGACCTCTCTGTGGAATACTGGAACCTGCGCCGTATGTCGAAGAATCATCAGAAGATCAGCGGTGAAATTGAAGCGGCCAACCTAGATCTTCAGAGGTCCCAGGACCAGAGAACGGAACTTCTCGGCCTGGTGGTTGACAGCACCAAGGACCTTGTCGAGGAAAGGAGGGTGATGGAGGACGCAGGTGCGCGCCTCCGGGCTGAACATGAGGTAATCATATCGGACGCCAGAGCAATTCGGAGGCGTCATGACGGCATTAAGGCCAAGCTCGAAGTTCTTATCGCGGAAGAGCCGGATGATACTCCAGACATCGTCGCCTCGAAGGAAGAACTTCTCCGGTTGAAGACGCAGTTCAAGAAACTCCGGGAAAGGCGTGACACTGTCGTCACCGAGATTGAATCTCTCGACAGTTCCTTGGAGGCTATCGGGAGCCGCATCGAAACCAAGCGCTCATCAGTCCGGGGGGAGGCTCGAGACAGCTATCAGACCCTCGGCCAGGCAAATCGTGACCTCTCACATAACCGGATGGAATTGAATTCCCTCGAGGGCCAGATGAACATCTTCTTTGCGGAAATCGGTCGTTACATTCTGGCCCAATACCGTGAACCAGCCCTTTCCGCGATCGCCTCCAGACACCACGGGCTCATCAAACAGATTTCTGCACTTGGGCTTTCCATCCGGCTCAACAGGCGACTCGCGGGAGAGAACGATGAACCTCCATCCTGACCAGGGAAACTGCCCTGCTGACTTTTCCCGGCGCCCTCCAAAGGAGATCAAAGATCCGGCAGCCCGTTAATGGACTTCGTCCAGCATTGAGAGGAGAAGTTCATGTAAATTACCGAATCCACCATTGCTCAGGACGGCAACGACATCGTCTTTCCTCGCACGAGCTGCGATGTGCTTTGCGATTTCTTCGACTGTCGGAAGGTAGGCTGCATCTGCCCCCAGAGACACCACATCCCGGACGAGTTGCTCAGGATCAAGGCGCTCGCACTCCGCGACTTTACCCGGATCCGCAATCGCTGGCACAACGGCGTAGTCAGCAGTGGCCAAAGACTCTGCAAGTTCCTTCTGGAAAATATTGCGCCTCGTTGTGTTGGAGCGTGGCTCAAACACCGCCCAGATCCGAGACTCCGGATACCGCTGCCGGAACGCTTCAATGACCATCCTGATAGCCGTTGGATGGTGGGCGAAATCGTCAATCACTCTCACCCCCCGGACCTCTCCCCGTAGCTGCTGGCGACGGGCAATTCCCTCGAAACTTAAAAACGCCTCCCGGATTTGATCCGGTCCCAACCCGGCGAAAAGCCCCCCGGCTGCCGCCATTGCTGCATTGCGGACATTGAATTCCCCCACCATGGGAATCAGATACTCTTCCCCGGCGAGACTGAAACTACTCTCTTCCCTTTTATAGATGGGGTTCTCAATTTTCCACTCGCAGCCGTCTCCGAATCCGATCGTCCGGATCGGACAAGGGCATTGCTCGATCACCTCCATAACGTTGCGATCATCCCCATTGACCAGCGCCAAGCCTCCGCGAGGCACTATGTTCAGGAGCCTCCTGAAGGTCAGCTTGATCTCCTCGATCGAGCCATAAATATCCGCATGGTCGAACTCGATATTATTGATCACGGCGAGCTCCGGAAGGTAATGAAGAAACTTGGATCGTTTATCGAAGAAGGCCGTGTCGTATTCGTCCCCCTCCAGCACGTTGAATTCAGAATCCGTGAAACAGGCACCCCGTCCGAGATTCATGGGAATTCCACCAATCATGTATCCCGGGTCGAGACCTCCCTCCTTGAGAACCCAGGTCAAAAGGGCAGTGGTCGTCGTCTTGCCATGGGTTCCCGTCACTACGAAATTCCGTTTTCCCCGGAGGAACTGCTCCTTCAGCACTTCCGGCAGACTCTGATAAAGGACCCGCCGATCCAGAACCGCCTCCGCTTCTTCATTGCCCCTGCTGATTGTATTTCCAATCACGATCACGTCCGCGCTTTCCGGCACATTTGATGCCCGATACCCCTCGGAAATCTCTACTCCGCTGTTCTCAAGGAAGGTCGACATTGGAGGGTACACCCTCTCATCAGACCCGGTTACCTTGATCCCTCTCTGCTGCATCGCTGAGGCAACCGCCCCCATCGCTGTGCCACAAACGCCAATGAAATGGTAGTGAGACTTATCGGCCATTAGTTAGCAATGAATCGTCGCTCCTATGAGGGTCCTTCGAAGGCGAGGTTCTCGGCAGGTCAGAATCCGGGAGCAGCAACGGTCGCATTATCTCTCTCCTCCCGGCGACGCGCGAGTATCCGGTCCGCCGTTTCTCTCACCATCCCTTCAAGCAGGTTACGCAGATGGCTGCCCTTTCGATAATCCGCAGGCGCAATATGCTTCACCCTGTCAGCATACGCACATAGCTGGTAACACTTCTGGAAGCTCTGCCCACTCGTATCCTGCGCATTATATACCGCAATGGAATGCCCACCATTCCTCTTCATGACGGTAAAACAGGGGACATCGGTTGGGCCATCCCCTACGTAAATCATGTTTTCGAAGGGAATCGGTCGGAGCTCTGGTGGCATGTGGTCATTCACATCATCACCATGCTTCAACATTCCCTTGTTAATTCTAAACAGAAATTGCGTCTTGGTCGTATGCGAAACCGTCCGCTTCGGAAAGCTAATCCTTCCTTCATGATCCTCCCCGAATTCACAGCCGAAAATCGCCGTCATGTGATCTGCAAGGCTGCAACCCTCGAGTAACGCCCGCAGACCGGATGAAATAATATAATGTTCGATCTTGATTCCCACCCTATCATGCTCGGGGCTTAAAACCTCTGCTGGAATCTCTTCAAAGAGTTCCGGGACACCGGGATAGTAGGTTAAACCCCGACCCAGTTCGCAAAGTCGGTCATTGGTCACCCCATCCATTTGAAGATAATCCAGAAGGCACTTCATGTAGGCCAGCTCACCGTCCCACTGGTTCTCTTTCACCAGAGAATTACACCGGTCCCAAAATTGCGCAGGATCGATCCCAAACTCAGGAAAAAGAACCTCATCCTGCATATAGCTGGGGCTCAGGGTCTGATCATAATCATAGATCAGGGCTATGGTGCTTTGTGGGACCGCCATGGCATCAAATCGGATGCCAGAATGCAGCGCCTTGATGACGAAACAAGGACAACTTCCGCCAAACCCCACGGAGAGTGCCTCGTGACCGAATGACACCTACAGGGTGGATATGGGCTCATGTAATCTATCGTTCAAAAATCTCTGCGAAACCGTCTTTCGCAATATTCCCTTTCGGGGAAATAACCATCAGGTCCATTTATATTACAGGTGGCAGATCTCGTGCGCCCCCAACCATAATCACTCCATTTCCAAGACAATTTGATTGTTTCAAGCCGTCGAATGAGAGTCCATCGCCCCATGCCCCCACGAGACGTGACAGGCTGGCGCCGGAAAAATAGCGATCCTCCGCGGAAAGGCATCGTTATCCGGCTCTCCTGTGCCCTTCTCACGGCGTCTTCCCTTGCCTGCATCGCCCAGGAGGTAGACCCGCCACCTTCCGGAGAGGACTTACTTTCTCTTCCCAGCGGAACTACTCGTGAGGGGGCCGGCAACGGCCTTGGAATCAGCCCTTCAATCCCTGAAGATTTCCGCATCACGGGAGAGGACTACGAAACCCGGTGGGACGCACAAACCGGTCGCATCCTCTACAAAGGCAGTATGCAGTGTCGTACTTCTACCGGTATCCAGATTTTTGCAGGCAGCGTTGTGATCGACCTCAACAAGAAGGTCGTCCGGTTCGCCGGGAATGTCGCGATCTACCAGGGCACTATGCTACACCGCGGGGAGTCAGCAAACTACTGGTATGAGGAAGAACGGCTGGAGGGTGACGGTCTCCGGGTGGGCATGGATCCCATGCTTCTTGAGGCGGGTAAATTCCGGATGATCGAGCGAAACGGGCGAACTGTCTTCCTTGGCGAGGACGCAGGCGTAACCACTCATGATATTGAGGATCCCGGATTCTGGCTCCGCGCCGCCAAGACCACCGTTATCCCGGGCGACAAGGTCATTTTCCGAGATGTCAAACTCTACGCCGGTGAGAGACCTGTCTTCTGGCTTCCATACCTCTCCCAGGCCATTGCTCCGGGACTCGGTTACCGTTTCGTTCCTGGTGCCCGCTCACATTGGGGGCCTTACCTCCTCAACCGTTATGGTTTCATGCTCGGCGGGGAAGAAGACCCCGTCACCGGAGAGAACGAAGATGCCTGGTTGTTATCCCAGTGGCACCTTGATCTCCTATCCGAGCGGGGAGCAGGGACCGGAGTCGACCTGACAGACACACGCCTTGAAGAAAATCCGAACCTCGGGTGGCTCAAGCTCTACCACATCCATGATTTTAACCCTACGCTGGATCGAAGCGGGGTCCCACGTCAGAAAGTCACTGCGAATCGGTTTCGAGCGCAATTGCGTCACCGGATTGATCTTCAGGATATCTTCCTCGGGGGAGACAGCTACCTTGATGCAAACCTGACCTACCTGAGCGACCGCTTTTATCTCGAGGACTATGACCCGGAGGCGTTTCGCGTGGAGCCAACCCCGGACAACATTCTCGCCCTCACTCATCAGAGGGGTCGAAATCTCCTCACTCTCTGGGGCCGGGTCCGGCCCAACTCATTTTATCAAACCGATACCCGTCTGCCTGAGTTCGCTCTGGACCAGATTCGACAACCATTTCTCGGTTCCCGGCTCCTCCACGAGGGCCAATTCGTTGCAGGGCTCTACAACGAGGTGCTTCCAGACTTCAGACGCCGCGAGCTCGCTGCGGAATCAGAGGCTCTTGACCCCGCTGACCCTCGAAGTGACGAGATCCGCACTATCCTCGCAGAACGCGGCTATACGCGACTCCACTTCTGGCAGGAGATATCCCTGCCCATGAGCCTTGAAAACCGCATCAATCTGATCCCGCGGGCCGGTCTGGGATCAACGCTCTACAGTAGCGTTGACGGCAACGGAGACAGCGAAAACCGGACACATCTCTATGCGGGCGTCGATGCCTCCGCGAAGTTTTCCCAGCATTTCCCTGAGGTGCAGAGCAAGAAGCTCGGACTTAATGGCCTTCTCCATGTCATCCAACCCTACGCGGGAGCCTCATGGATCGCGACTGACGAACTGGATTCCAGTTTTCCCCGGATTGACCGGCTCACTGCCAGCACACGACCAAGACCCCTTGGAGTTGGCCGTTTCACCGCTATCGACGACCTTGAAGACTGGACAATCCTACGCCTGGGGGTCCGGAATCGTTTCCTCACAAGAAGAAACGGAGGGTCCCACGAATGGCTTTCAGTCAACTCCTACCTCGACTGGTTTCAGGAAGACCCGGAATTTGATCGCGAATTCTCCAATCTCTATAATGAAATCTACTTTCACCCGGTTCCCTGGCTTGAACTCGGTCTTGAGACCCAGTTCCCGCTTCTGAGCAAGGTCGGGGACTTCACCGAAATCGTCGGCTCCCTGCGCTACATGCCCAGTGAAAATCTTGAGGTGACGCTGCGACACCGCTTTCTCAACGATCACCCTATCCTCCAGGATCTGTCTCTTATACACATCTGACGCTGCCGACGAATAGAGAGGTGTAGATCTCGGTGGTCGCCGTATCAT
>CAXEFH010000173.1:0-7304 GCA_963989605.1 uncultured Roseibacillus sp.
GCCTGCTGGATGGAATAAGGAAAAGGCGGCGTTCAGTCCTTCTGACCCCACAAAACTCGCCGATTACCTTTCGGAGAACGCAACGGAGCTTTGAGCCGTTTGACCTACTTTTCTGGGTTCAAGGGCCGCCCTTGCAACTCCTTCTCCAATAGACCGAGTATCAGCGACGCCCGCTGTAGATCGCGAAACTCAGGGCCTCCATGTCCTGCCCCTGGGATCACCTCCAACACCGCCTTCAGGCCTGCCTTGCCGTAAGCTGCCTTGAGGCGCCTGCCATGCTCTATCCGTTCGTTTTGATCAGCCGCCCCTACAAGAAAAAGAATCGGGGGGTCATCAACGGTGATGTGGTTGGTTACACTCGCTTTGCGCAGGAGCTCAATGTTCTCGGAAGGTTTACCTCCCAGAAGCTGGTAAAGAGGACTAGCGGGTTTGTCCCAACGCTCTGAGTTAGAAATGGCATCATGGTAAAGATCTGTAGGGCTATACATCCCAATAGCCGCTTGGACCCGGCTTGAGTAAGCCACATTCCCTCCGACACGGCCTTCCAACTCCGCAACCCCTCCACTAGTAGCTAAAAGCAAGGCAAGGTGCCCTCCCGCAGAAGCTCCTGCCACAGCGACCCTTCCCGCTTCAACCCCTAACTTCTCCGCGTTGGCCCGGAGAAAACGGATGGCCCCCTTACAGTCATGAAGGATGGCGGGGAATTTGGCCGCGTGACTCTTGCGGTATCCCACGCTCGCCACTGCATACCCGTGTCGGACCAGCCACCGCACCTGACAGCTTTCTTTGGAACCTGATCGCCACGAACCACCGTGGAAAAAGACAACCAGATGAGGTCTGCCCTCCATCTTTCCCGGAAGATAAAGATCCAGACTCAATGGCGTCCCTTCCACCTCTGCAAAGACTACTCCCCGGTAAATCACTCCGGACTTGGTCTTCTCTACAGTTGAATCAAAAGGCCCCCGCGCGAAAGCCACCGCCAGGGACAACAGCATTCCACAACCCAGCAGAAGCAAACGGAATCTCGTCATCAGATCAAGCCATGTTGAGAACCTGCCACAAGCGATCAATGAAAGAATCCGAACTCAGCAACGAATCGAAGAGAGCCTCCATGCCTGCATTGTATTTTACACGAGACCTTCAGGGATGCCAATGAGCGCCCCTTGATCATTTGGCGGCAGGACTTCATTACTTCGGTCAGTTCTTAAGGAATATGTCGCTTTTTACAACCAGTCGAATGAGTTCACGGAGACGGTTGTCCTTCTTTCCCAACTCGGCGGTAATCCGGTCCAGTTCACCACGGTCTACCGCTTCGAGTCTTCTTCCCGTAGAATAGGTGAGCATTTTCTTCGCAAGATTCCTTACCACCAATTCCTTTCTCTCCATCAGCATGCTTTTGAATTCTATAATATCCTTGATCTCCCTTCCGCTTGAAAGTGTTGCTGAGGCATCAATGGGCCCTTTCGCCCGCCTGTAACCGTCCCTCCACCGTCCTACTACATCGAAATTTTCAAATGCGAAACCCATGGGGTCAATTTTGCGGTGGCAGCTATTACATGACTCGTTCGCCCGGTGGAGGTCCAGCAACTCACGGATCGTGGTAGCCTCGCGGGTATCGGTAGGAAGGGGTTCCACATCAGGTGGCGGAGGAGAGGGAGGAGTTCCGAGAACGTTTTCGAGAACCCATACTCCCCTGATGACAGGTGAAGTCTCCACACCGTTGGCCGTCGCGGTCATGACTCCCGGCTGCGTAAAGATTCCTCCGCGTCTTGGATCCTCCAGCTTCACCTTGCGGAGACGCTCTCCCCGGACGCCCTCCCGGCGGTAGATCCATTTCGCCAGCGTCTGGTTCATATAGGTGTAGTCTCCATCAATAAACTCCTCAATCCGACCATTTCTCCCTAGAATATCTCCGAAGTAGCTTGTCACCTGCTTCATCAGCAAAGGTTCCACCCTGAGGTTCTTGTAGAACTGATAATCCCCGCCCGACGGGGGCATCTTGCCAAGTTTGTCCATCCGCAGCCAGACCGAGGGAAAATGCCTGACGAATGCTGCCGACCTCGGGTCCCGGAGCATGCGCTCGACCTGACGATCAAGCTCCACAGGATTTCGCAACCGCCCCTTCCGGGCCAGATCCATGAGGGTCTTGTCCGGCATTGAGGACCACAGAAAATAGCTCAACCGTGAGGCGAGAGCAAAATCATCGATAATCCCTGGATCTTCCTTCAGGTAAAGAAACTGCGGAGAACACATGAGGGCGGCATAGCCATCCTGCATCGCTCTTATGTATGGCGGCACTCCTTCCTTGGTGTCTTTAGGCTGGGAGACATTGTGCAGAGGGTCCGCTGAGAGCTTAACGTGCGCTGAATTCGGTCCACTCCACCCTGCCCTGAAGCTATTTCCTCCACCGTAGGCAAAGTATTCAACCCGGATCACATGCTCTCCCTCTTCGAGGGCCACCTTCCCCTTTTTCAGCTCAGCACCATGCAGCCCATCATGCAGGATTACTTCTTCTCCACCAATAACCATTCGGGCTCCATCATCGGAGGCCATTTCAAAGGTGTAATCACCCGCTCTCGGAGCCTCTACCTTTCCCTCGAACACCATCCCGAAGTACTCCTTCTTCCCCGAGGCACTTATGTCGATGAAACCCTTCGGAAGCCTCCCCTCTGAAACCGCCTTCATAGCTTTGAAATCAGGGAGTTTGTCCCACTTCCCCTCGTAAACCTTGTAACGCAGATCCTTGACTCCTCCCGCCACCTTCACCACGGGGCCCGCTTGTTGCTTCAAAACCAGTTGCACATAAGGCTCAATCTCATCGGGGTCCACCGGACGACGAAAGCACCGCTCGGCAAAGGAGAGCAGAAGCCTTCTGATTTCCTCCTCTTCCCCGGAACCCGACCCATACAGAGCAGTATGGCTTCTGGGGGGCCACGTTTCCAGTAAAGGCTCTAACTTGAGACTGTGGATCCTGAGGTGAGGTCCGCGGTAGCCCCCCTTGAAGAGGAGCCGCGCCATGTTCAGTCCCCAGTTGTCATGTCCCTCCTTATCAACTTTCTTATCGGGCCGCTTAAAAAACTGCGCAGGCATGTAATCCTCAACGATCTTTTCCGGGCGGACAAATTTCTCAGTGGGCCCATTCTCCCATCCCAGCCATGGTGTCCATGTCTTGTCCATCCAGACGTCATGCCTGAACACCTTCCTCTGGCCGTCAGCAGGAACGGACCACAAGGCCTCAGGGGTGGAAGTTGGACCCGCTAACCCGCCGTTTTTCGTATCTGCAATGTTGAGACAAAGCTGAAAAGGATCCTTCTGGTCAACTGACACCGTCTCTTGCCACGGGTGTCGGGGATTGTGCCCCGACACTGCTACTGTGATTCTATATCTGGTCGAGAGCCCCACCCCCCCACGAAGACTACTCGGCGCAACCCGTCCATATCGCTCGTATCCCACCGCCATCATTTCATATCCTTGGTTCAACTCCCGTGAGACTGTCTCGATCAGATTCCTCCCTCTTCCCTCAATCAAATGCCCGGCGAAGTGATGGGACTTGGCCTCTGGCCGTGGCCCCAGTTCGGTGGCCTGCTCCAGAGTTTCCTCTACCGCACCGAGGGTCAGCTTCAGGAGGAAGTCCGACATTACGAGATGGTCTCCCAGGTTGAAGAATCCGTCTTCCTCCTCGTCCTCCGGAAAAAACCTCAAGGGGTCATTACCTGTTCTCTCAACACTTCCATTCCCGTTGTTATCAACCAAGCGGGACCCAGCGGCATCCGGCCGGTATTGTGGCCCATTAAGATACAGGAGATCCCTCAGGGTGTTACGCAGTTCATGACGATTCAACCGCCGGAGAACTGTCCGGCCACCAGTGCTCCGCTTCTTCGCATAAAACGAGGCGAGCTCTCCCGTGAGCTGCTCCACAACTGGGGACCATTCCTCCTTTTCCGGTTGCAGGCTCTTCCTTGGTGGCATTTCACCAAGATTGAGCTGATCAAGGATGTTCTGCCACGTCTCCAGAGTCTGAATATCTGAGAGATCGGTTCCCAGAGTATCAAACCGGTAGTCGCCCTTCTGTTTCTGGGCCCCATGGCAATCAAGGCAGTATTCCTGCAGGAAAGGACGGATCTCCCCGAGTGTGTTCGCGAGCACAGGGCCCGGCAAACAGCTTAGCATGAGGGCGACAGTGGCAAACAGCCGGATGGGCATCGGATAAGTTTGCTGGATCCAGGGACTTCCGACTCGTCTCTACGCCTTCCACTCCAGTCCCCGAAGTGTACCCGTGCTGGATCCAAACTGATCTATTTCAAGCCCACTACTCTGAAGAATGGATAGAAGGAGATTGGCTGCAGGGACTCTCTGGAGGTCCTCCTTGGGATAAACCTTGTGCTCTCCATGTCTGAAGCCCCCACCTGCCAGGACCAGCGGAAGGTTTTTTGTCTGGTGGGTGCCGGCCGCCATGCCGCATCCATAAAGTATCGTGGTATGATCGAAGAGAGTCCCTCCGTTGATGGGATCTTCCTGCTTCTTGAGCAGATCAATCAAGTAGGACATCATTGATATCTGATAGCCTTCGATCTTCTTCAGCGCCGCGACAGGCTCCGGCCTCTCGCCATGGTGCGAGAACCCATGGTATCCCCCGTTCAATCCAAAATCGCCATTGGCGAAGCCGCTGACCATTGTGATAGCCCTTGTTGAATCGGTCTGAAGCGCCAGAGCGATCAACTCGATCATCGCCTTCAACTGCTCAGCTGTTCCATTCCCGGGATTGGGTTCCTTGACATCTGTTTTTGGCTTGGGCCGCTCCAGCCAGGGTTCCTGCTGAACAATTTTCTTCTCCATGGTCCGCACCGCATCGAAATATTCTTCCAGCTTTGTCTGGTCCTGCTTTCCCAGTTTCCTGTTGAGACTCTTTGCCTGCTCGCCGACAAGATCGAGGATACTGGAGTGCCGCTTGAACCGCTCACCTGCGGAAGCCTTCTTTTCAGCACTGTCTTCGTGGAACATGGCACGGTAGGCAGCTCTCATGTCGATGGAAGGAACCTGCACCCCGGTCCGGGTGAAACTGAGGAGGTTTCGCTCCCTTACTCCCAAGGTCATGGAGGGAAATCGAGTCGCAGCCCCATGGTGTTCGGCCAGCTTCTGGTCGAGGCTAATATTGCCTTCCGTATAATTGTGGGCCAGGACAGGACGCACTCCGCTCAGGAACACCGGAACTCCCTGATGCCCTCCAGTAAAACCATGGTCAAGGTTTGAAAATACGGTGAAGTCCTTCCGATGCTTTTCTAGAGATCTCAATGTTTCCGGCATGTCATAGCTCGCACCGACCTGCGCTTCGTCCGGGAAAAAAGCATTCTGGTAAACCCCGTAATTATTCGAAAGGCACACGAAACGTTTCACCGGGCCACTGGCCTGGCGCGCCGCTCGTGCGGTCGGAATCATGGCTTCAAGCATGGGCAGGGCCATTGCCACGCCGCTTCCCCGCAGAAATGTTCTTCGATTCAATGGACTTCGCATAACCTGACCTAGTGGTAACTATGCGATGTTAGCGCAACGCAACTTCTAAACCAGCCCGGAATTCTCACGTATCTGCGCGACGCGATCACCATGCCCCTCGCATGCTACAACGCCCTGTGCTGCATAATTTAACATCGTAAATTTAACCTGTAAGACCCTGTAAATAAGTTTATTTCGTGTTAACAGGCTAATCCTTGGCCGTCTTTTCACTCAAGCACTTCACCCGGCGCATCCGGGTCAACTTCGATTTCAGCAGCCGGGATGAGGGTTTCGTTTCCTGAATGAATGCCTCCGAACCGTGTCCTTGTTCGGATCACCTCAGGGGGCGGGCTCCCCGTTCCACGCCACATCTAATCGTTCAGGATTAGAAATCCCGCGTTCAGATAGGATGCATACCCCAACCAGAGCAGATACGGAACCAACAACCATCCGGCCAAGCGATGAATCTTGCGAAAGCGCCTGACGGTGAGGGCTACCGCGACGATCAGGAGACCGATGATACCAAGCGCAACATCCATCCGGTGCCACCCAAAAAATGCCGGCGTCCATGCAAGATTCAATAGAAACTGGATCGAAAACCACCTCAGCGCGATCGTTCGTTCCTTCCCAGTTCCCTCAGAAAGCACAAGAGCCAGAGCATAGCCCATCATCCCGAAGAGAAGGGTCCATACCGGACCGAAGATTCCATTCGGAGGTGTCCCCGGAGGACGTTCAAGCATCACATACCAATCCTTGATTGAGCTGAAGGTCACCAAGCCACTGGCGTTCCCCACCACTTCCACAAGCAGGATACAGAGGACTGCTTTCTTCCAGAACTTCATAATAATCTCCGGGTGTCTGCAACTGGGAGGGACCTGATTGAAAACCTCCGTATTTGGCACTGCTATCGCAACAAGCGCTAGTTACCTGCCTGACTGGGCCGAATCTGCAACTTCGTCTTCCACCCCAGCGTCTGAGCCACCGCGACCGGATACTCCCAACCTTTGTCCCCCTGTTGGTAAATCACCACCTTGGAGCGCTCAAGCGCAATGGCAAGGGCCTGTGGGACATCCATGATTCTCAGGATGTTGAAGAAAAATGGGCCATCATTATGCGAAACCGGCGGATTATGAAGATCGAGCCGGGTAATCTCAGGTTCAAAAAGTGATGCGTAGGCGAGAACTCCAGCCATCCTTCCACTGCCCTGCAGCCAGAGAGAGACGCCCTCCATTCCGCCACTGGAACGCAGGCTCTGAATCGCCCGCCGGGCGTCCCATACCCTGACACTATCGATGGTGTGACCTGCGGTCTGTAACCTCAGATTACGCTTTCCGGCCTTCTCCGGCCCCAGTCGCGTCGGCCCTACTCCTGTTGGAGGCGCGTAGGCCATGACCCATTTGAATGAACCAAACATCCTCTGATGCTGCTCGAATGACTTGAGGTCTCCTTCGGGTAGCTTCTGCCCCTTCAACTGCTTTTCGAAACCGGGCCTCATCGTCGAGAGGAACTCTTCCCAGCCCGCTGTATCGAGGAGATTCAGAACAACGAGGTCAGGATCCTCCAGGCCTTTCCGATGCGCGACATACAGAGTAAGCCGTCTTCCCATGCTTGTATATTCCATGGCTCGAAGGGAAACCCCATCCTTCTCGACCATGAACATCTCTTTGGGTTGCTCTCTACTGGCTTGGTCCGGCCAACCGGAGAAGCACTCCTTCTTGAGACGCTCCATCCAAGTGCCTTTCAGCACCTTCCATTTCTGCTCGTTTTCGGGAATCGGGAGTAGAGCCCTCTCACGCAGTAATGGGTTCATAAAC
>CAXEFH010000174.1:0-7301 GCA_963989605.1 uncultured Roseibacillus sp.
ATGAAGCACCCGATTGTGGCAATCAGCAGGGTCAGGACGATTCGCGTGATGCACACCCGGAGGTCCTCGAGGTGCTCGAGGAACGGCTTTTCGGCAGAGGGATTACCCTGATCCCTGAGCTGAAAGATTTTATTCAGGAAGAACATCCGCAGTGGGCCGATTGGTTTAGTGGGGGAATTCACGGAGGTCGAGAGCCTTGTTGCCCCTATTTTCGGGCTGATGCCGGTGGTGGTGCCTGACGGACCGGGATCGGAGGGGTCCCATCTGCCTCAGGGAGAGCAATTTTGAGGGTGGGCAGGCCAATTCCCGCGGAAATTAGTGAGAATTTACCAAGAAGCCCCCGTTTGCTGTGTCTTAAAGCTCGAAAGGATGGGATCAGGTGACATTTTCAGGCACAAAACTCTTTCCGTCGATGTTCGTAGCTGCGGGCGTCGCCCTTCCCATGGCCCCGCAACCGCACAAGGAGACCCCGCCATCCCTGACTGAGGTGTTCCATTCGGAAGAGAGTCCCCTGTTGCGTTACGCCTTCGGATTGGTAGGACGCCGTGAAGTGGCGGAAGATCTGGTGCAGGATGCCTTCCTACGCCTGCATCAGCACTGGGAAGAGGTGGAGCATCCCCGTGCCTGGCTCTTCCGGTGCGTCCGGAACCGTTCCTACAATTATAACCGCGACAACAAGCGGGAGACCCTCACAGACCCCACCACTCAGGAGAGCGTTGGGGACCAGACCGATGCAGGAACGTCGCAGGCCGGAGGGAGAGGACAGGAGGCTTCTGATGCAGTCCTTGCGAAAATGGAGGCGGCAGGCACCTTGCATCTACTGATGGGAGAACTCGAGGAGCGCGACCAGCGGCTTCTCCGCCTCAAGTACTTTGAAGGCCAGAAATACGAACAGATCAGCAAGGCGACGGGAATGAGTGTCGGGAACGTGGGTTACCGGTTGCATCATATCCTGCGCGAGCTGGCAGAGTCCCTGCGGCGTTCAGGGGTAGAAGGGGTGACAGGTTAGCTATGGGAAAGGAGACTCATAACAATGATCCTGGGAGTGGGCTCGATCCGGAGTTGGAGGCTCAGATTGTAGCACTGATTCATGGGGAGCTCTCTGGGGAGGAGCAGAACAGGATCGAGTCTGAAATCGGCAGGATACCGGCGGCGGCGATTTTCCGGCAGCGGATCGAGTCGCTTCATGAGTTGCTTGGGGAGGCCCCCCAGCAGGAAGAGGAGGAGTGGATACTGGCTCCGGAGCGCAGGGAACAGCTCTTGGAGACTCTGTCTACTGGTAGCGCTCCCGGGGCTGGAAAGGAATTAGTTGCGGTTGATGTTTTGAAGGAAAGACGCACTGCGAGGGCAGGACGACGAGTGATGTGGTCGGTGGCCGCCTGTTTTGGATTCACTCTCTTTCTGGTGACCCTTCTGACCGAGCCTTGGATGGTCCTGCGGCAGCAGGGGCCGGTTGATACTCGTTTGGATTCACAAGCCGATAGCATGGACAGCTTGGAGCGGATGCCCGCCCCCGCAGCATTCCGGGCCGAACCTGCTGCAGAGGTTGAGGGGTTTGCTGCCGACTTTGCCGCCAGTGCGGCAGACCCTGAGATGGACCTTCCGGATGCCGCGGAAGAGCGGAGGGTAGCGCCGGAGCCCAGTCTGGTGCAGCCCGGTGTCGCCCGTCAGAAGGCAGCGGCCCCCTCGGTTGAAAAGGAGGCGGAGCTTGCGGAGGCCTTCGAGCAAGAGCCCACCAGTCCCCCGGCAAAGGGGGGACGGAGCTTGAGGATAAAGCCGGCGGCCCTTCCTGAACAGGGTGCGTCTCGGCCATCTGCCGGTGCTGATGCGACCCTTTCTCCCCCAGGCACGATTTCTCAGGCCGCAGACAGCCCTGAGGAGCCAGGATGGGGAGCTCCGGAGGGAGAGCTAAAGTCCCCCGCCGAGGAGCCCGAGGAGGGGGAGAAGAAGAGCCGGGAGGTGGCCTTCTTAGGTGTGGGCTTGTTCTTCGGATTGCTCTTCGGCTTGCTTTTCGGCCTCGGCCTCGGCTTCGGAAGGACCTGGCAGCGTCGGGCCCACTCCTCCCACTGAGTAGTGAGCTCCGCGACTCGTCTCGGGTTCTTTGGAGCGAGGTTGTTCTGCTCCGTGCGATCCCTGACGAGATCGAACAGTTCCCACGGACCATTCTGACCACGGCGAACCAGTTTTTCGTCTCCCACCCGGATGGCAGCGTTGCCCTCATGCTCCCAGAAAAGTGGCCGTGCTTGGAAGGTCCCTTCGCCGGTGAGAAGAGGACGAAGACTCTGTCCCTCCATCGGGGGGACTGGTAGTCTCTTGCGGGTTTGCGGATAGGAAGCCTTCCCAAGGTCGACGCAAGTGGCCATGAGATCGATCAGGTGGGTAGGCGTCCGAATCCAGTCCTCTTGGGATTTTATCTCATCGGGCCAGTGAGCAACCAGGGGAGTCGCAATTCCCCCCTCGTGATTGTAGTGCTTATACTCGCGGAAGGGGACGTTGTTGAGGTGGGCCCAGCACTTCCCGATAAAGACGTTGGAGTGGGCGTCGCCCGGGTTCTCGCCCTCGTAGCGCCCCTTGATCCCGGTTTCGGCATTGCCCCCGTTATCTGCGAAAAACAGGATCAGGGTATTGTTGAGTTCGTCCCTCTCACGGAGGGCGTCTACCAGCTTGCCCACGTTCTTATCGATCTCCTCGATCATGGCAGCGTAGATTGCCATCATGTCGTCGTAGCGTTCTTTCTCCTTCTTGCTAAGTGATGACCAGGCGGGAATGTCCTTTGGCCGGTCTTCGGGTTTCCAGTCCTTGTCGATCAGGCCGGACTCCACCTGCCGGGCATGACGTTCCCGGGCCAGGTTGTCCCAGCCCCGGCGATATTTTCCCCGATATTTCGCGATTGTGGATTCCGGGGCCATGCAGGGGAAGTGCGGAGCGACATGGGCGAGATACCAGAAGAGGGGCTTCTTTGCGGCCTTGGCCTCGTCGAGAAACTTGATGCCCTGCTCGGTCCAGAGATCGGAGCCATACCAGGGCGGCGAGAGCCGGGGATCGTCACGCGGGATTTGTTCGCCATTGAAGTGGAGGCGGCGGCTCGCCATCCGGCCGGTCTGATTCCAAAAATGAATCCCTCCCAGTTCGAGGTTGAGACTGCGGAGGAATCCCCGGGCAGTGGGATTGACCGTGGGGGAGTATCCCACATGCCATTTTCCCGTGATGGCGGTTAGGTAGCCGGCTTCGCCGAGGACCTCTGCAATCGTGTGGCAGTTGTCGCTCAGGGCACCACGGTAACCGGGAGCACCTTGGTCAGTGGTCATCCAGCCTATTCCGGCCTGGTGGGAATAGAGGCCGGTTAAAAGAGAAGCACGGGTCGGGCAGCAGCGTCCGGTGTTGTAAAACTGGGAGAACTTCGCGCCTTGTTGGGCAAGGGCATCGAGGTGGGGGGTGGGAATCTCACTCCCATAGCATCCGATATCGGAGAATCCCATGTCGTCGACCATGATCAGGATGATGTTGGGGCGCTCCTCTGCGGCGAGAGGAAGCGAGAGGCCAGCAAGAAGGATGCCGAGGATGGTGTTGAGTCTCATTGGAATAACGGGGAGCGCGGTCGACCTTCAGTCGGCCTCCGGTCCAAGGAAAGCTTTTCCGCCGGGAACCCTCGGGGTAGCGCGCAAGGGGCCCGAGCGCTCTGGTTGACGTGGGCCTGGCGGTCAGGACCCCGGAGGATCCGGGGGGGGCTTGTCCCCGAGCGCCTCGTCCAGCCGTTGATCAATCTTGCTGATGCTTTCCTCAAGGCGGTCCATTCTGCGGAATTGCTCCTCCATCCCGTCCTGCTGCCAGGCCTCCTCGTCCCGGACAAGGATGGAAGTCAGGGTGGCGGTAAAGACTCCCACGAGGACCATTCCTCCAATGACCAGCATGACGGTCAGGATCTTGCCTCCCATCGTGGAGGGGTTGTGAATATCAGCGAACCCGCCGGTCACCAGGGTGGTGAAACTCCACCAAAGGCTCTCGGGGAAACTACCGTCTCCATCCTGGATCCGCTCGAGGGTCATGAAGAGCAGGGCTCCCCCGAACATCGCGATGAGGGCATACATCAGGGATCGCTTCAGGAGTTTGACATCCATGATGCTGGAGAGGTGGTCCATTCCCCGCCAGATGAAGAGAAACATCCGGAGGGCCCGGACGGCACGCAGGATCCGGATCGCCCGGAGAACCCGCCCAGCGTGGATCCCATGCATGCTTCCTGATCCCACCAGCAGGAGGTGAAGCGGAGGGAGTGGAATCGAAGTGACAAAATCGATCCAGTTGCGCTTCCAATACCAACGCTTGGACCGTGCGAGACGGCATTCGAAGAAGAAGTTCAGGAGGAAGAAGAGGCAGCAGATGGTATCTGCGATCCAGAAGAGCCAGAGGGTTGAACGAGGGAACGAGGCCTCCAGGGTTACCTTGTCGTCAGGAGCGTAACCTGAACCGGGACTGATGATCTCACAGCTCGTCAGCACGCCGTTCTCGAGGCCGGCGGTTGCAAACGCCGGGGTGCCGTCGAGGGGAGGGGGGATGAGAATGTTCAACTGGGCGTATCCTTCACCCCCTGCGAGAATCTCAATCCGATCAACCTGACCGTCCGTGACATGGAGGCCAACCTTCGCTCCGGAACCCGGGGCGCCAATGTTGTAAACCTCGACCGTCAGGAGCGTCAGGACGCAGAGAATGAGGATGAAAATGATGCCGTCCTTCAGGGTGACCCGGGCCTCACTCCCCAGGATCCGGACTTGTTCATCTCGAAGTTGCCTGCCTTGTCGGACCTCCTCGATAAGCTCTCTTTTTTCCCGCAGGACTTCAATTTTCCTCTCAGTAGCATCGATGAGCTCCTCGACCCGGTCGATTTCGAGCTGGTAGTTGCCGTGAAACTCACTGAGCAGGACCGAATCCTCATCGGTGGCCATGGTGACACACTCGTCCTCCAGTTCGCTGACTTCCTGCTTGAGACGATCGATTTCCCGGCAGAGGGCCTCGTGCATCCGGTCGAGGCGGGCAAGGCTGCAAAGTCTCAATCGGTGGGTGCTGGTCATACGGGAAGCCGGGCAGCGCGGAACGGGAGACCGTGATAGTCGTTGGAGAGGGCCGATTCAAGGAGATTGCCCCCTGCGAATGCCGACCGCGCAGCTCCTGTTCCAATCCCCCGGGTGCCCTGCTGGCCTGGAACTTACCGAGGAGTGGGAGCCCGCGGGGAGGGCATCTGGTGCCGTAGAAGGAACGGAGATTCTCGCCTAGTTCAGCGAGCGCACCCTGAGACGGAGAAACCGCTGGGTGCTGTCCTTGATCGGGGTATCGAGCCGGATGGTCTCAGTGAGCGAGCCGTCGCCGTTATCCTCGAGGGACATTTGCACGGTCTGTTTTTCTGCAGCCCAAGCAAAGAGATCGACCGAGGATTCGATAGTGAAAGAGAGACTACTTGTTCCGGCCCTGCGGCGGTATTGCAGCCCGAGATACTGGCTCCCCGTGTCGCTGATGGTGACAAGCCGGGGCAAGTGGCCCGGGTCAGGAGACCACGGGTCTGAGACGAGGGCATATTCCATGAGGGTATCCATCCCGTCGGAGTCGACATCGGCAGAATCGCCTGAGATCGCAGGATCGGCGCGCTCTTCGGGGGAGAAATGGATGGTCCTCCACTGGGCGAGACTTGGCACCTCGCTGCTCGCCGCCGGCTCTGGCTCCTCAAGTCCAGTGGTAAAAAATGCCTCCGCGTCTGCCGTCTGGTTCGCCTCGGGGACGTTGTGGAGCTGGCGGAATTCCGCCAGTTTCGCCAGGAATTGCTCGCGGGCAGTCCGCGTCACGATGCCGTTTTCATCGACGTCGTCTTCGAACCTGGTTTCGCGGTAAAAGCTGGCGTAGACGGGAGTTCCGTTGAAAAAGCCCTGCGCGGTTCTCACTCTCGTCCCATTGCCGGGAAGGGTGGTCAGCTGGTTCTGGTAAAGGGTCTCGTTTCCGACCCGGTAGAGCACGGTATCGTTTCAGATAATCGTGGTGGTGGTGGGAATACCGAAATAGGACCCACTCAGGTTGCCAGAGTTGTCGGTGGCGGTCTGGTTTGCGGTGAAGGTCTTCTCCGTGGCCTCGGTGTAGTCAAAGGGAAGGAGGCCAGCCTCGATGCCATCCTGCATGGGCGTTGCCGTGGTGGTAGCGAGATCGATCTGGTAATCGTAGGGCGACGTGAAGCCGAACTGGTCCAGTTCGTTGATTGACACCGTCCCATCGCTGTTGAGGTCCTTCCCCTCGAGCTCGAGGGCGGGCCTGATAAAGATGTTGCGCTGCTTCAGTTCGCTCCCTTTGACCTGCAGGTTAATGAATCCATAGTATTTCCGGTAATTGAACTGCCCACTGGTAGGATCATCACTGGCCTTGTAGTTGGCATTTCCCGAGGCGTTCAGGAGGGTATATTCTCCGAACCAATAGCCCCGCTCCCGGTTCCAGACCTCAAAATCAAGTAACTCGATCTCTTCAGGTGCAGCCTCTTCGTCCGCGGGGAGACTCCCCGGAACGAGCATCAGGCAGGAGAGCAGGAAAAGGCAGGGGATTCTGAAATCAGACAACGGCAAGGTGTGGGAGGCAATCTTCATTGCACCTCTCACCGTAAGGCCCACTGGGGATTTCCAAATTTATCGCGAAATGTGCCCTACGAGGCAATTTGTCGCTACCTCTGCCGCAAATTCTCCCGGTTCTCGAGGAACCACTGGTAAGTCGCTTCGATCCCTTCCCGGAGAGGGATATGAGCCTCCCAGCCCAGTTCACTGACCCTCGAGACATCCAAGAGTTTACGAGCTGTTCCATCGGGCTTGCTGGTATCATAGACGATCTTACCCGCAAACCCGGTGATCTCGGCAATCATGGCCCCTAGCTCGGCGATGGTGATGTCCGTGCCGGTTCCCAGTTGAGATGATTCAGACGAGGACCTAGTGCCTCCTCGTAGCGGACCTCGGGGTGCACAAAAAAAAGATTGTGACCACGAACGGGTGAGGCGGGGGCCGATGAGCAGATTGATCCCTCAGTCTTTCTAGTTCCGCACAGAAGCTCTCTACTGGCGGATTGGCGGAGCAAATACCTTGGGCCCAAGTAGACTAAGAAGTCGTATGAATATGAGCTGAAAACCGAGTTTGTAAGAGCTAATTGTGATCGGCGAATTTTACGTCCTCCTCCGCTAAAATGAAGTAACGGGTAGAGATAATAAAGATCGATATTAGCTCTCCGAAATCCTGATCTTCGACACGAATGACTGTAATCGTTTTGGGATCAAACAGTGCTTTAAC
>CAXEFH010000175.1:0-7299 GCA_963989605.1 uncultured Roseibacillus sp.
CGTCAGCACCTCCAAAATGCCACGCAGAAACACCAAGAAACATGGCCAGACCCAGTGGAGGCGTGACAAACACCAAAAAAGTGGAAGCCAGCAGCAGTGCGCTGTAAATCCCTACCCCTTTGATACTCCGGCCCCGATCCTTCCGTGCTACCATCCTGCAAAGAACACCCCAGTCCGCAGCGCCGTGCGGCAGGCCGATCAGCACTGCCGAGATAAGGAAGGGGAGAAACCACCAAGCATCCACCCAGGCCGTGACAAAGGCTCCAGCTCCAGCCAGGACAATCAAAAAGAGCGGGGGCAGGAAATACATTTCTCGCAGTCTTTTTGGCGCTTTGCGGAGGAGCCGGCGGTGAGGATTCTCACCGCCGACTCGTCACCGTTCCAGTAGTTATACCATTCGTTCGTTCTGGGAGCTTTAAACACCCTTCGCCTCGACTGCGCTCATCGTCTTGACGGCGTAGTAAGCGACCAGCCCGAAGCCAACCTTGTTGATCACATCAGCGATATTATACGCAATTTCTCTGATGCTACCTCCATCATCGCCTGCGAGCGCAAGGAGGAACCCAACCGGGTAGATGATCCAGCCTACGGCAATGAAGAGCCGCATCTGCCGGAGACCTTTCGCGATAGGCTCGGCTGCGCCACCGATTGCTCCGCCTATCCCGGTGAAAAGTAGACGGATAATTGCTGCCCACGCCACTACCGCGACGAGGAAAAATGTCCACCACGTGCCAGAGGCGATTGGAGAGACTTCAGCAATGTAGGCCGTTACAATCATGATGAGATCCAGGACCACGAGCTGCGTCAGCCACTTTTTACCCTGCGCTCCAAGCCCCAACAACATAGGGAATTTTATAAGCATCAGAGGAGTTGTGATGATCCAATCGATATACCTGTATTCGGTAGGAAATTCGCCGCTCTTGTAGACGTTAGCCATCGTGAAGTAGTGATAGGCGGCGATCCCAGTGATCAGGCCAGAGACAATCAGGGTGCTCCGGTATTTCGGCAGAACATCATTCTTTGATAACCAGAAGAATGCGGTTCCACTCGCCATGGCGATAAACCCGATCCAGAAAAGGTACTGAGTCAGGTCATTGACAGATAACCCGCCTGCGGCGGAATTCGCTAGTAATGTGTAATCTAGGTTCATGTTTTGGTTTTCGTTAATTTTTGCTGAAGGTCATTGTGCAAGGCTTGGATCCGCACTTGGAAACTTCCTCTTCTCCGTGAGTTTTCGGCGTGCTTCGTTAATCCGCTGATAACGTAAAAAAGGCTCGGGCCGTTCTGGAAGACTCACCAAGTTGCAACAAATTCCATTCAAAACATAAACACTGATTGGATAGCGTTTATTTTTTTCAACTTAATATGAACAAAATAGAGTTTTTTTTCATATGTAGATTTTCTGTAGAGAAAAACGAGAAGTGGGCTAGACTGGGCCGTTATGCAAAATGGTTCCCGACAAACGTTCGGCATTGGTGCTGTTGCACGCCGGACAGGTTTAACTGCATCGAACATTCGCATGTGGGAGGCTCGCTACGATGCAGTCCTGCCGGAGAGAACTCCCTCTAAGCGGCGGCTCTACAGCCGTGAGGACATAGAGCGTCTCACCCTGCTCCGCTGCCTGACCCTGCGGGGCCATTCGATCAGCAACATCGCAAATCTTGACGCGGAGGAACTCCAGGAGCGGCTAGACGGAGATCGTATCCCCTTAGAGCAGGCCTCACCGAGGAAGCGGGCTCTCATGGTCGGCTCCTCAATCGCGGAGAGTCTCTTTTCGAGTCAGTTACTAGATCTCGAACTGGTGCAGGCCAACGAGGACTTGGGGGCAACCCTGAAAAACTCCCGCCTTCCCGAGGTAGATCTTGTCGTGATCGAGACTGAAACCCTGTTTCCCGAAACGATCTCTGCGGTCCGGGAACTGGCGCGGAGAACTAAGGCTCAGAGGACCATCTTGATTTATCATTTCACGTCGAGTACCACTGCCACAGCTCTCGTGAAGACGATTCACGGCGCTCTTCTTCTGAAAGCACCAGTCTCGGAGGAGCAGCTCCTTCGCCATTGCATGCTAGAGCCCAATGGATTTCCGCAGAAAATGCCAGCCATCCCCACCGAACCGGGTCTCATCCCCACCCGGCTTTACAGCCAGGATCAGCTCGGGCAGCTTGCGAAAGTATCAACGACCGTAGAGTGCGAATGCCCCCAGCACCTGGCCGGTCTCCTGCAGAGCCTTGCGGCCTTTGAAAAATACAGCAGCGAATGTGATGACCGTAACCCCGGCGACGCAATGCTTCATGCGTTTCTCCACCGGACGACCGCACGAGTCCGAAGGACCATGGAAGAAGCCCTCCAGCATGTCGTTCTTGCGGAAGGCATCACGATTGAATGAGCAGAGCTGAGGGGGTGGTCGTCGTTGGTGGGGGCTTGGCCGGTCTTGCATGTGCGGTGAGACTCCACGAAGCGGGGAGAGGAGTCACAGTTCTTGAATCCAGCGGTAAGGTTGGGGGACGCGTCTGCTCGACCGCCAAGCGAGGGTTCACAATCGACCGCGGCTTCCAAGTGTTTCTCGATGCCTACCCTGAGGCCGGAAAACTCCTCGACCTCGAAGCTCTCGACCTGCAATCGTTCCGCCCCGGGGCTCTCATTTATCGAGGCGGACGGCTCCATCGCCTCATGGACGTCTTTCGATGTCCGCAATTTGCGCTCTCCACCGCGCTGCAACCAATCGGAAACCTCAGGGACAAACTTCTGGTGGGGAAAATGCGACTACAGGCCCTCCGACCATCTCGCACCTCTCCTGAGAATCACAGTGATACATCCACCGAATCCTTTCTACGGAGCTACGGATTCTCCGAGAGCATGATCGACGGATTCTTCCGCGCCTTTTACGGCGGGATCTTTCTCGAGAGAGAACTCAGGACCTCAAGCAGGATGTTCGAATTTACTTTCAGAATGTTTGCTTCAGGGCGTGCCGCCATTCCAGCCCGGGGGATGCAGGAAATCCCCCGTCAACTTGCTGCCCGCCTTCCCTCCTCCGCCATCAGGACCGATACCAAAGTAGCCTGTATTGAGCCAGGCCGGATCATCCTGGCCGATGATACATACCTCGATGCAGATCAGGTAGTTGTAGCGACCGATGCGGAGTCAGCCAATCGGTTGATCCCCGGACTAGAGGAGCCTCCCCCGCCGTGGCGCTCGGTCACCGGTCTTTACTACACCGCTCCCTTTTCTCCCCTTGGCGAAGCGATCATTGCACTCAACGGAGAAGCGCATGGCCTCGTCAATAATGTCTGCGTACTCTCCGACGTCGCGTCTGACTACTCACCCGACGACCGGGCCCTGATCTCCGTCTCCGTTCTTGGCCTCCACGAAGGTGGCCAAATCGAAGGCGCAGTCCTCAACGAGCTGCGGGCCTGGTTCGGCGCACAAGTGGATGCGTGGGAGCACCTACATACCGATCAGATCAGACGCGCCCTGCCGGAGCAGACTCCGGACCCTGCCTCTGAGAGCAAAAAGGCCTTTCGCTCTCATGGAAACGTTCTCATCTGTGGAGACCATTGCAACAGCGCGTCGATCGAGGGGGCACTGGTCTCTGGCCTCCGAACCGCTGACTCCCTCATAGCATCCCACGAGAAATCGAAAGAGGGGCCTCGATAGAGTGGCCCGTGACAGCAACAATCATCTTCCGAATTTTTCAGGGAACCTGCCGAGGGAAAAACGAGTGCCTGGGAGCGCTCTCTGTTTCCAAGAGACACTTGAAAATCGGCTTCATCTTTATTGAGTAACACCGTGATCGCCGGAGTCGATGGATGCAAGCAAGGATGGGTCGGAGTGTGGCTCGACAACTCTGGCTCCTTGGCCGGAGCGGCGTTTTGCACAACCCTGGAAGAGCTTTTACAAGGTATCCCGAACCTGATGACCGCAGGGGTCGATATGCCGATCCAACTTCTGGACGCCCCGGCGCGACCGGCAGATACGCAGGCTAGGAAAGCCCTCGGACCGGAACGCGGGAGAAGTGTTTTCCCCGCACTGCCTCGCTTCGTGATTGAGGACAGGTGGCTTTCGGCGGGCTTTGAGGAAGTGAATCAAGAGTGCCGCCAGCTTTACGGCAGAGCTTTCTCAAGGCAGAGTCTCCATCTCCGGAACAAAATCGCTGAAGTTAACGAAGTAAGCCGGAATGGCTTTCCGGTAATCGAGGTACACCCGGAGCTCTCCTTCACTGCGATGAACAACAGCAAACCTCCCGGCTTTTCAAAAAAAAGCTGGGGAGGGATCCGGGAGCGTATCTCTCTTCTGCAAAGCGAAGGAATATCTCTATGGGACAGCGCTTTACATCCAGTGCAGCACCTTGCCGCCGATGACATCATCGATGCGGCCGCGGCGGCGTGGTCCGCACACCGCTTCTCTTTTGGTAAAGCCATTTCCTATCCCCCCGGAAACCAACCTGCCAACGAGCCCAGAATATGGTCGTGAATGGATTCTCTATTCCGTTCAATTCCTTTGCGGCCCCGCGGAAGCTATTATTCTTACAGGCTGGCAAATCGATCAGCAGGGCTGTAATCTGGTGGCAGCGCCTGAGAACTTCGTAGCAAAATGGATAGTTTAGTTATCTCCCTTCAGGTCATCACCGCTCTGGGAATCTTTAATGTCTGGTTCATCCGGTCGGGTGCAAAGACCCGCTGGCGGGGAGGCGAGGCCCGCAATATGAAAGAAGAGTTTGGCGTTTACGGGCTCAAGCCGCCAGTGATGATCGTTGCCGGTGGTGCCAAAATACTGTGCGCCATCGGCCTCATTACTGGTATCTGGCAGCCCTCTTTCGTTGTCCCCTCATCAGTAACACTTGCGTTGCTAATGGCCGTGGCAATCGCATTTCACATCAAGGTCCGAGACCCCCTGCCAAAATCTCTCCCAGCCCTCACCATGCTGGTACTCTGCCTCGCGATTACAATAACCGCGGCGCTGCGAGCCTGAAAGCCCCTCTCCGGCCCTCAGGCCCTCTCCCCGAGCGATCCAGGCAACACTTCAAAGCACGAAGTCCCTTGCCTCACCACGAGATTGGATCATCAGTGACCAGGGTAGCAGCTCCCGCAGCTTTCTCCATTAGCAGGTGCAAGGGCAGCAACACCGCTTCTCCGGGCCACCACGTTCCATCGCCCCATAGCCGCCACCATGACTCCTAACCTTTTCCCCCCAGAACTACCCCGGTTTGCATCTACCCGCTCAGACGCACTTCAGCGCCTTCAGGAATTTGTTCCCTTAACGGGACGTTATTCGCGCGACCGTAATCATCTTATACCTGGATACCCGAACGTGTCGCGCCTTTCCCCTGCCATCAGGCATCGGCTGATCACCGAAGAGGAATGCTGCTCCGCTCCTCTCAAACGCTACGCTCCCTCCACAATTGAGAAGTTTACGCAGGAGGTTTATTGGCGCCGTTACTGGAAAGCGTGGCTCTCCCTCCGCCCGCAGGTATGGCGTGACTACCTCGATGAACTGCATCATCTCCGGCACGACCCCCGCTACGAGAAACAACGTGAAAGGGCTGTGGAATGCCAATCAGGGAGGGGACCGGTGGCTCTGATGAATTACTTCGCAAGGGAACTGGTGGAGACGGGATACCTTCATAATCATGCCCGCATGTGGTTCGCCGGGTGGTGGATTCACGTTGAGCGGCTCCCGTGGCAACTTGGCGCTCACTTTTTCTTTCAGCACCTCCTCGATGCTGACCCCGCCTCCAACACTCTCTCATGGAGATGGGTCGCAGGCCTGCAGACTCCGGGTAAGACCTATCTCCCTCGACGCTCCAATATCGAAAAGTACGTAGATCCCGAGCTACTCGAGCCTCTTCGGGAAGGCCTTGAGCACCTTGCCCATCCCGAAGCTCTGCTCCCCGGTATCAGAGAGAAGGATCCTATTACACAAGCGACACTCCCACCCTCAAAGAGAGCCGCTCCCAGTGACGTAGGACTCTGGATCCATGAAGAAGATTTACTCCCTGAAGACAGCCCCCTCTCCAACATAAAACCAAAGTCGGCGCTGGTAGGTGGACATTCCGAGACTTGGGAAACATTCGGGTTCTCCGGTCCCCGGACGCAATGGCTGATCAGCGCACTGGAGGATGTCCGGACCCGCACAAGCCACTACTTCGAAATATCGACCGAGATTGCCACCACGGGCCATCATGCCTCAACCCTGACAGCTTGGGCGAAACGAAAAAAGCTCCATCAGATTGCTGCACTACGCCCCGAGGTAGGACCGCTCGCAGATCTCATTCCAACCCTGAGGCAGGAACTCGCCGATCATGGTGTAGAACTGATCCTTCTCGACCGGCCGATGGACAGGGAAGCCCGCTCCCTTGCCACGGGCGGGTTCTTTTCCTTCTGGAAAAAATGCCAACGGACATTCTCCCAATTACGGACCGGAAATAATCAGGAGAAACCGAACTAACGATTCCACCTTTCCGTAACCCTGAGCTCTCAGGCCCCCTGCCCGGTCATGGCTGGGGGAACCCTCTTCGGACAATTACGAGACCACGTCTGAACATTGGGTCCGCGTCCGAAACGGGAGAAAAGATTCCGTCCGCGCCGGGGTCTACCTCCCAGTCGGTGGATCCTCTTTTCCCGGGCGAGGCACGGACGCCTCATTTTCTTTCTCCGGCATGTGGATATGACTTACAGTTGGTGATAAGTGGGCTCTAGCTCAGGCCGCCTTAGTCCCCGGGGCAAGGTTCGCAAAGACCTGATCGCGGAGAGCACGGGCCTGCTCAAGATTTCCTGTCCTCAGGGAAAAGCGAAGCCGTCTGGAGAACGGCCCCTGGTGAATGGTGATCTGGCACCACCAGGTCCCATTGTTATTGGTAAGATGGTGATTAGGGTGAGATTTCCTCTGCCTGCTGACGAGGTGCATTGCTGGTCTGGTTATCGTCTTGCTCATGATGGTGGTTCTTTCGGGAGGGAGAAGCAGCCAGGGCCGCGACCATCTTGAACGAATACCCCAGAGAAGAGCAGGGAGACCTTCGTTCAACCCTTTCGGGCCGCGCATCGTGCGAGTTGGCACAGGCACCTTGTCGTCTCCGCGACAGGTTGCCGGGCTCCTCGACCTTACGGCCTGAAACCACTCTGAATGCTGGAAAAACACTGCCAGAAAGGCTTTTCAGAGGCAAGGCCGGACCACAATGAAGAGTGACATAAATAGAATATGGTCCGCTTCAGGGAGTTATGGGGCTCCCACCTGTCTCTTATACACATCTCCGAGCCCACGAGACAGGCAGAAATCTCGTATGCCGTCTTCTGCTTGAAAAAA
>CAXEFH010000176.1:0-7285 GCA_963989605.1 uncultured Roseibacillus sp.
TTTTCAAGCAGAAGACGGCATACGAGATTTCTGCCTGTCTCGTGGGCTCGGAGATGTGTATAAGAGACAGATAGAGAGCTGAAGGCTTCTCAGGAAGTGTCAGCTGAGCTCTCATGACTCGCCGCCTCTTGACTCCTTCTGTTTCCCACGCTGGGCCTCAAGCTCTTCCCTGAAGGATACGATGTCCGTCCCGGACCGGGCATCCACGATCAGGTTAACGACTTCGATTCCTGTTCTCTGCAAGCGATGCAGGAGACGCTTCGCTTTCCCAAGCATGGTCAAATAAAATACATAGGAAGAGGTCGCGATACACAGCCCTGCGGCAGTTGTGACAAGGCTCTGGAAGATCCCGCCCGCAAGACTGGCGTAGGCAACTTCCCCCTCAGCCTCATTGATTTCCGTGAATGCATCAATCAATCCCAGTGATGTTCCCAAGAGGCCCGCTAGCGGAGCGATGAGAGCGATCCCCAGCAGGGCACGTAAATTTTTTTCTATTCGGGGAACCTCTATGCATACGGCCTCGTCCGCGATCATGCTCAGGTCCTTACGCTCCATGTGATGACGAATCAGAACACTATGAGCAATCCTGCCTACCGGCCCAGGAAGCCGGTCAGCCTGATGAATCGCTTCTGCAAAGCCCTTCCGCCGAAGGTGATTTGAGATACCGACGAGGAAATCGCCGACATTTACCCTCACACTGTGAAAATAGAGGAGTCGTTCAATGATGTATACAATCGCCAGAAACGCCAGGACGGCTTGGAGCCAGAGAACCGGTCCACCATACTGCAAAAGGTCCGACATCGCATCAGACTCTACCTTAAACACGGTTGAATGGCCAGACGTTACGCAAGAATCGAGTAATTCTCTATAAGTGAGGAGGGCCATTGCCCTTGACCCCACTGGGTCGGGGCTCTAGCTAACGCAATGTCATTTGACGAGTTGGGGCTTTCGAGAGAGGTCTTGGAAGCCATTGAGGAGTCCGGCTACACCACGCCGACTCCTATTCAGGAGAAAGGGATTCCACTCGTACTAGCTGGCCGCGATGTTGTCGGAGCGTCGCAGACGGGAACCGGCAAGACGGCCGCCTTCGCCCTTCCAGTTCTGAGCAGCTTGAATGCCATTGGGAAACCCCAGTGTCTTGTGCTGGAACCCACCCGGGAACTTGCCTATCAGGTTGCAGAATCGTTTGAGCACTACGGGAAACACACCGGGTGCCGAGTCGCACTGCTCCACGGGGGAGTAGGCTATGGGAAGCAGGTTGAGCAACTGGAGCAGGGTGCTGATGTTGTCGTTGCAACCCCGGGCCGGCTGATTGACCTGTTCTACCGAGGGAGCATGCGCTTCGGGGAGCTTAAGACCCTGATCCTTGATGAAGTCGACCGCATGCTCGATATGGGGTTTCTCCCTGATGTCCGGAAAATCGTCAATCTCTGCCCGTGGGAAGAGCGCCAGACGCTTTTCTTCTCGGCAACCATGCCTCCCGCAATTCAGACCTTTGCTGAATGGTGCCTCAAGGACCCTGTCGAGGTTGAGATTGCCCGGCGTGCGGTCCCCTCCACCGTCACCCATGCCTTCTACCCGGTCGCAATGAGCCAGCGAGATGATCTTCTCCTCGCCTTGCTGGAGAAGACTGACTTCCACAGTGTCATGATCTTCACCCGCACAAGGAAGGAGGCCGACGCCGTAGCTTCTCTCCTGAGCCAGAAAGGTCACGACAAAGTCGCCGCAATGCACTCGGACATCAAGCAGACTGACCGCATGAAGGCATTGAAAGGCTTCAAGGATGGCCTCTATGAGGTCCTCGTCGCTACGGACGTTGCTGCCCGGGGAATTGATATCTCAAACGTCACTCACGTCATCAATTATCGCGTCCCAGAAAATGCAGAGGATTATGTTCATCGCATCGGACGAACTGGCCGCGCAGAGCAGGAGGGCGATGCCTTCACTCTTTTAACTGCCGACGAATTGGACTTTGCAAGTTCGGTGGAACGCTTTATCGACAAGAAAATTGCGCGGAAAAAGCTAGAGGACTTCGAATACTCCTACACTGCAATCCTGGATGATAAGCCCTCCAAGCCCATCCGCCGTCCCCGCCGCCCAACGGGACGACGT
Source organism: uncultured Roseibacillus sp. (assembly GCA_963989605.1). GTDB lineage: Bacteria > Verrucomicrobiota > Verrucomicrobiia > Verrucomicrobiales > Akkermansiaceae > Roseibacillus_B. The sequence continues at coordinate 2,113 of CAXEFH010000176.1, forward strand.
CGCAAATAAACGACGATCCTGTGTTCCTGCAGGATAGCAGAATCCCGGCTCTCCTGTCAGGCGATAGACACCATGCGCATTCTGGCCATTGACCCCGCTATCAGGAACACCGGCTTTGCCGTTGTCGAAGGGGACCACAAATCTCAATCCGCCCTCGCCTTTGATGTTATTTCAATGCCCCGCACCCTTTCCCAGTCCGGAGCCCTCGCCGCTATTCGAGGCGGCCTGAGTAATCTCATCGAAAAGTGGGAGCCTGATGAGGTTGCCGTGGAGGGTATCATCTATGTCCAGTCTCATCGTACTGCTATTTCAATGGGTGCCGCACGCGCCGCTGCCCTGATCGCGGCCGCAGATCATGGACTGCCCGTTTACGAGTATGCGCCCCGGAAGATAAAACAGGCTGTTGTTGGAAAGGGTTCGGCGGACAAGCAGCAGGTTGCTTTCATGGTTCGGGCCCTCCTTGGCCTGAGTGAAACCCCTCCTCATGATGCCGCCGACGCTCTCGCTATTGCCCTGGCTCACCTATTTGCCTCTGACCCTCTCAAGGAGGCGTCTCTGACCCGTACTCAGATATGAAGTCTACCTGGGAAAGAAGACCACAGCAAGATAACAGGACATGATTCCCTGCTGGCTCGGAACCGATATCTCTTACCAGGACGCGCTCGCCCTGCAGGAGGATCATGTCAGCCGCATCCAGGCAGGTGAGGCCTCAGAGACTCTGTTTCTCCTCGAACACTCTCCCGTATACACAATCGGGAGAACCCGTAATCGAAGCAGTCTCGGAGATTCTTCGAGACTCCCGCACCCGGTCTATGAAATCAATCGGGGTGGCCAGGCCACCTATCACGGACCAGGTCAATTAGTAGGGTACCCTATACTGGATTTACGGAATTACGGGAAGGATCTGCACTCTTACCTGCGACTTCTAGAGAGGTCTCTCATCGACATGCTCAATGAGTTCGGAATAAAGGCCACCGTTCGCGAGGGCCTCACCGGGGTCTGGGTTCAGGATCGCAAGATTGCAAGCATCGGAGTAGGCGTGCGCAAGTGGATATCAATGCATGGATTCGCCCTGAATGTCACTGCCGAGTCTCTCCCTCCCTTTATCCATATTACCCCGTGTGGCATTGAGGGAGTCACTACCACCTGCCTGCATGATGAATGCGTTGAAAATCCCTCGACCCGGGACGTAGGCGAAAGGATTCTGCACCACCTGTCCCTGCAGATCGAAGAAATAGCTGACTCCTCTCCTTCCGGATCAAAGCCAGGCAATACCTGCAAATAACCCTGTTCCTGCTACTTGGCCTTTGCGGCTTTTTCCTCCTCAACCTTCTTGATCACCTCATCAGCAATGCTGTTGGGAGCAGCCGTGTAGTGGGAAAACTCCATGGAGAACTGGCCCCGACCCGATGTCATGGTCCGCAGATCTCCTATGTAGCCGAACATTTCGCCCAGTGGAGCGTCCGCCTTGATTCGAATCCCCGTAGGCGCCCGGTCTTGGGCGTGAATCATACCTCTGCGGCGATTAAGATCACCTATCACATCTCCGACATTGTCCTCTGGCATGAACACATCAAGCTTCATGATCGGCTCCAGAAGTTTAGGGGAGGCCTTGGGAATCGACTGCCGGTAGGCAGCCCGAGCAGCCAATTCGAAAGCGACTGCTGAAGAGTCCACGGAGTGATGCCCCCCATCTGAGAGCGTCACCTTGAAGTCAAGGCAGGGGAACCCGGCGAGAACCCCTTTCTCGAGGGACTTCTTAAATCCCTTTTCGACTGCCGGGATGAACTCCTTGGGAACATTTCCTCCCACCACCTTCGATTCAAATTCGAAGCCGGAACCCGGTTCCAGGGGCTCAATCGAGTAGTCGATCTTCGCATACTGGCCGGAACCACCACTCTGCTTCTTGTGCGTGTAGGAATCCTCAATCGCACTCGTAATTGTCTCGCGATAGGCAACCTGGGGAGCTCCTACCACCGTTTCGACCCCGTAGGTACGCTTGAGAATATCCACCTTGATGTCCAGGTGAAGCTCTCCCATTCCCTTGAGAACCGTTTCCCCGCTATCCTGATCTGTTTCCACGCGGAAGGAGGGATCTTCCTTCATCATCTTGGCTAGTGCCACGCCCAGCTTGTCCGCTTGGCCGACCTCCGAGGGAGCAACCGCCATCGAGATGACAGGATCAGGGAAGACCATAGGCTCAAGGGTTGCCGGGTTCTTCTCGTCACACAGCGTGTGGCCGGTCTGGACATTCTTCAGGCCAAGAAGAGCCACGATATCTCCAGCCTGCGCCTCCTCCAGTTCTTTCCTGTCATCGGCATGCATCTCGACAATCCGACCTACTCTCTCGGTCTTGCCAGTAAACGTATTCAGAATCATGGTCCCCTTCTGCAGGCGTCCCGAATACACTCTGGTGAAGGTCAGAGCGCCGTATTGATCGTCCATGATCTTGAAGGCCAGGGCTCGGAGGGGGCGATCGGGGTCGACCACAGCGAATTCGCCCGTCTCATTTCCATCGATGTCAATTTCCGGCTGGGGGGGCACCTCGGTTGGATTTGGAAGATAGTCGACAATCGCATCGAGAATCAGCTGGACACCCTTGTTCTTGAAGGCCGATCCGCAAAAGGTCGGAAAGAAGGCGAGATCAATAGTTCCCTTGCGTATGAGACCCTTGAGCGTTTCAACATCCGGCTCTTCTCCCTCAAGATACTTCTCCATAACCTCGTCATCCTGCTCGACGGCCATCTCAATCAACTCGCTCCGGTACTCCTCAACCTTATCGACCAAATCCGCTGGTGGATCCTCTATGGTATATTTGGTGGGATCCCCTGAATCATCCCAGATCCACGCCTTTCTTGTGAGAATATCAACAACGCCGGTGAAGTCATCCTCGACTCCAATTGGCAGGGTCATCACCAAGGGCTTGGCTGCGAGAACCGTTTTAATCTGCTCCACAACCCGGTAGAAATCCGCTCCGATGCGGTCCAGCTTGTTAACCAGAATCAACCGGGCAACTGCCGACTCGTTGGCGTAGCGCCAGTTAGTCTCGGACTGGGGCTCGACGCCTCCCGAACCACAGAATACTCCCACACCACCATCCAGAACCTTCAAGGAACGATACACTTCGATGGTGAAGTCAACGTGTCCCGGAGTATCGATGATATTGAGCTGATGGTCATTCCAGAAACAGGTCGTAGCTGCGGACTGAATCGTAATTCCCCGCTCCTGCTCCTGCTCCATGAAGTCTGTGGTAGCCGCACCATCGTGCACCTCACCAATCTTGTGGATCTTACCAGTCAGCTTGAGAATACGCTCGGTAGTGGTCGTTTTCCCGGCATCAACGTGGGCAAAGATGCCAATGTTGCGATATCTTGAAAGGTCTGACATGCTTGATATTTGGGTTGTCTGAAGCTAAGCAGCCGCCGTATCTGCCTCAACTCGCACGAAAAGTCGAGACTCTAGACACACATTAGGCCGCTTATCCCCCGAAATACGATGCTTTTAAGCCCTCCGGCACGCCGATATCACTTCAGATGGGCGAAATATGATGCAGTTCTGCCCACCGTTTGCCAAAACCCCGCCATAACGCGATTTGCCCCGGGACGAATTCTTCCCTGCCGGCAACCGACTCATCGTTTGTCCCCGGAGAAGCGAAAGGCTTTGTCGCCGGTAAGGTCCGCACTGGTGAACGTCGGGCACCAATAGCGCTCTACATGAGCGACAACGAGGTCAGTGCCCGTGAAATGGTCCACTCCTGGCGGTCTCTGGGGATTATACATGGTGTCCGTCATATCACGCATCAGAGCCACGTTTTTGCCAACCTTGACCATCTGCCGGATCCCAAATGGCCGCCCCAGAACGCACATGTTGAGATGCACTCCGCACAGGATGACATTATCTATCTTTCTCGCCGCAAGAAGATTGTAGGTCTCCTGGCCGTTATCCGTAATGGCATCTCCCTGATGGATCTCTATCCCCTTAATCTGTCGGGTCCACGCTTCCCGGATCTCACACTTTGGCTCTGCACAACTACACCCCATGTCCGAGTCATCGATTGGCAACACCCCCTCGAACGCGGGATCGGGCCAGCACCACTTGGTTCCCCATCGGTCCTTGCTACTCAATTTCACCGGTGCCTTCGCGTAGGGTACGGTCTGTGCATATCGCCGTTGCGGAGCCGACTCGTAGAAATCCACCACACTACTGGGAGCATGAATAATTAACACTCCTTTTTCCCGAGCCTTTTTCACCACCTTATTCAGTGGCCCCACCATCTCTCCCACCCGGCGGGCTGCGGACTTGCACCAGTGATCATCCCACATGTCGCATATGATCAGGGCGGTTTCGGCGGGCTCCCATTCGACCCTTTGAGTCACCGCCTTGGCTGGAGTATCCTTGGCCCTCGACCGCATCGTGAGAGTCAGTTTTTCATCAGCCATGAGCGGGGCGGAAAGAAACAGAAGAAGAAGGAAGGAAACTACACGATTTGCCGATATTTCCATGAACGGACGCTAAAGAAACAATCCCTACCCGGCAACGCGAATCCTTGCGTGGGAAGCACTACATGGCCCTACCCCATCAAAGAGGCGTAACTACGAGAGAATGCCATCGATCACCTTGCCATGCACGTCGGTCAAGCTCTCCTTCCTTCCCTGATGAAAGTAGGTCAGTAATTCATGATCCATCCCCATAAGATGTAAAATCGTGGCATGAATGTCATGCACGTGGACAGGATCAACCGCCGCTTCAAAACCAAATTCATCAGTCTCTCCGTAGGATATCCCTCCCTTGACTCCGGCGCCTGCCATCCACATTGAGAACCCATACGGATTATGGTTTCTTCCCGGCGCTCCCTTTCCCTCGCTGAAGGGCATCCGCCCGAATTCTCCACCCCAGACCACAAGCGTCTCGTCAAGAAGACCTCTTTGCTCAAGGTCTCCCAGAAGAGCTGCAATAGGCTGATCGATCTCCGCGCCATGCTGACCGTGATTCTTTTCGATAGACTCATGCGCATCCCAGGTTTCCTCCAGATGTCCTCCTCCGGAATAGAGTTGAACAAAACGTACTCCTCGCTCCACGAGTCGCCGGGCCACCAGACAATTGCGCCCAAACTCATCAGTCGGAAATTTTCCTACACCATAGAATTCCTTCATCTCTGCCGATTCCTCATCCA
>CAXEFH010000177.1:0-7273 GCA_963989605.1 uncultured Roseibacillus sp.
CCGAGATCTACACCTCTCTATTCGTCGGCAGCGTCAGATGTGTATAAGAGACAGCAGTAACCTGTGGATCCTCCTCTGCGCGTTCCTAGTCTTCATCATGCACCTCGGATTCGCGTGTCTTGAGTCCGGCCTGACCCAGAAAAAAAATACGGTGAACATCCTGTTCAAAAACGTCTTTATCATCTGCTCAGGACTCCTTCTATACTGCGTCTGGGGCTTCAACGCGATGTATCCGGGAGATTTCAACGGAATCTTCGCTATGGGGTCACCCTACAGCTCAACGCCGGCTGACACTGCTGACATGTCCTATGGCGGCACAGGTCTCTGTCAGACTGGAATGGCGGACTTCATCTTCCAAGCCATGTTCGCTGCGACTGCTGCGACCATAGTTTCGGGGGCCGTCGCAGAACGAGTGAAGCTGTCTTCATTCATGATTTTTGCTGCTCTCCTTGTAGGATTTGCCTACCCAATCACCGGAGGATGGAAGTGGGGAGCGGGATGGCTTGACGCGATGGGCTTCTATGACTTTGCCGGCTCCAGCGTCGTTCACGCCTTTGGTGGATTCGCCGCTCTCGCCTGTGTGATCGTCCTCGGACCGCGCAAGGGCAAATACACCGAGAAAGGAATCAAGCCGATCCTCGCTGGCAACATGCCGCTGGCTGCCATCGGAGCAATTCTCCTCTGGTTTGGATGGTTCGGATTCAACGGTGGGTCCGTCCTCTCCGCTGATCCAGGGCTGATTGGATATGTGATCGTTACCACTGCCCTCGCTGCCGCAGCCGGTGGAATCACCACCATCTTCGTTGCGTGGTTCGTCACCAAGAAACCCGACCTCTCGATGGCCCTGAACGGAATCCTTGCCGGACTCGTCGGTATCACCGCAGGAGCAGATCAAATGACCTTCCTCGGAGCAATTCTCGCAGGAGGGATCGGTGGTGTCATCGTGGTGTTCGCTATCCTCGGCCTCGACAACCTCAAGATCGACGATCCAGTCGGAGCGATCTCGGTTCACGGAATTGTCGGAATCTGGGGCACCATCGCAGTCGGCATTCCTTTCCTCACCCTTCCGGACGCCGGCGCACCGATTGTCACCCAGCTGATTGGAACTCTCTCCATCAGCGCCTTCGCCTTCGTCTTCTCCCTTATTGTCTTCGGAATTCTCAAGGCCACCATCGGTGTGCGGGTAGATGAGGAAGAAGAAGCGCAGGGTCTCGACATTGCCGAGCACGGCGTGCCTGCTTACGGCGCAGAGGGATCTGAAGCCTAATTTCCTGGAGCACCTAACCAAAAGGCCGTGGAGCAATCCACGGCCTTTTTCATGTTCTAGGGAGGCCTCTCCTGCTTTCCTTCCACTACGGACGATGCGCCTTCTCCTCATTGACAATTCCAATACCCGAACGAAATTTGCAGTCGTAGATTCTATCCGGGAACCCTTTGAGGTGCATGATGTTGCTACCGCAGATGTCTGCCCGGCATTCATACAAACCCTCAAGACCCTCGATTTTGAGGCAGCCGTCCTGTCCTCTGTAGTACCGGACAAGGCAGCCCTCTTCCAGAGGGAGTTGGCCGCTCTACCACTTCACAATATTTCATGCCGGAGTGATCTGCCCATCGAAATCTCCTACCCGAATCCTGAAGAGATTGGAGCTGACCGCCTCGCAAATACCGTGGCCGCGCATGCCCGGGTAGGCGCCCCCGCAATCGTGGTCGACTTCGGAACCGCGGTCACCTTCGACGTCCTGGGCGGGCACGGAAACAAGGGAAGCTACCTCGGTGGAGTAATCGCTCCAGGGCTATCCTCCATGACGGACTACCTCCACAGCAATACAGCTCTTCTCCCGGAGGTTGATTTGAAGGAGCCTTCTTCCGCGATTGGAAAATCGACCACCGAGGCGATGCGCTCGGGCGCAGTCTACGGCTACCGGGGAATGGTCCGGGAGGTCCTGCAGGCGATTCGAAGCGAACTGGACGAAGACTCAACCATCCTTGCCACCGGGGGTGACGCTCCTCTCATCGCATCGGGCCTTCCGGAAGTCATGGACGTTGTTGGTGACCTCACGCTGCAGGGAATCTATCTGGTCGGAGAACAAAACCTTGCTTGAGGTCTGAGGAAGAACGCCCACACACCAGCCTCCTTCAGTGCTCAGGACAGGATCGACTCGATGGCTCGTCGCTTCTCCTCGAATGCATGATCTTCCATCACGGACTCCATGTGTTCCGGAGGGGCAACAGGCAGATTCACCCACGTCCGGCAGCCCCCGTAGCCCTTTGCGTAAGGCAGAATGAAGGGTTCACTTATGCGATAGACCCGCACCAGCGCACAGTGGATCTGCTGGACGTCGCCACAGTCAAAGCGCTCTCTGACGAGATCCTCGGTCCAGATGTGGAAAGGCTCCAGGGCTTTCACCTGGCTCCATTCGGCCAGCGTTCGGGCCCACACAGCCTCACACCAGATCTCAAAGGACACCGCCTCCCCTACTTCCCACTCTCTCATTTTGCCCTCAAACGGCCGCGGATCCCGGACCTGAGCTGCCTGAGCATGGAAGCGAGTCGGAAAAAGAGCGAAGGAATCGTGGAGGAAAGAAAAGCCTTTTCTCCCTTCGTGAATACCTCCTTTGCGTAAAAGAAGCTGTTGCCGCCCATCCAGAAGGGCGTCGCATACCGCTACCCATTCCTTATATCCGGTGCATTTCTCCACCCGGCTATTGAGCGCCCGACCCGCATGATGTCAAAATAAACCGTTTCCAATTGCTCCCCTTCAGCATATGCCACCCCTCGTGTCCGGCAACGCTCAGCAGACTCACACCTTCCAGGCCGTTGGAGAACAGGAGAGCCCCCTTGCCCTCAGGGAGGGAGGAAGGCTGGCTTCGGTTCAACTTTCTTACCAGTCCTGGGGAACCCTTAACTCACAGAAGTCCAATGCGATCCTGATTTTTCATGCTCTTTCAGGATCACAGAATGTCACTGGCGAAACCCCGGAGGTACCGGAGGCAGGGCAATTCTGGAATGGAGAGGTAAAGGAAGGATGGTGGAATGGACTTGTCGGACCAGGGAAGGCCATCGACACCGATCACTACTTTGTCGTCTGCTTTAATCTCCTCGGTGGCTGTTATGGCTCCACGGGCCCCTCCTCTGTGAACCCGGAAACCGGATCCTGCTATGGATCGGCTTTCCCCCACCTTTCTATTTCAGACCAGGCCTCGGTCGCGGGACTTTTTCTGGATCACCTTGGGATCGATCAACTTCATGCCGTTGCCGGGCCCTCGGTTGGTGGACTCGCAGCCCTCACGTTTGCGACCAATTTCCCGGAGCGGGTGAGAACCATCATATCCATCGCAAGCGGTATTCGAACAACAGTCCTGAATCGACTGATCCTTTTCGAGCAGATCCTGGCAATTGAAAATGATCCCCACTTCAACGGTGGAGACTACTACGAGGCGCAGCATCCCGATATCGGTCTCGCCCTCGCCCGGATGATTTCTCACAAGACGTTCGTGCATCTCGATGCCATCGAACGGAGGGCTAGGCGCGATGTTCTCCAGCAGGAGGACGTGCTCTCATGGTATCAGGTCCGAGATCCATTCCAGAGCTACATGCTCTACCAGGGCAAAAAGTTCGTGCAACGTTTCGACGCCAATACCTACCTTCGAATCATTGACATGTGGTCCCGGTATGATGCAGCCAACGAGGGTGATGCCGAGAATTATCGTGATCTCCTGAGCCGCTGCGCACAGGCCGGCCAGCGCTTTCTGGTGTTCTCCATAGACTCCGATTTCTGCTTTTACCCGGAGGAACAGGGTGAGCTCGTTCTGCAGCTGGAGAAATCCGGCATCGAACCCGTCCACATCACGGTACATTCAGACCGGGGTCACGACTCATTCCTGCTCGAGCCTGCTCTCTATGCTCCACATATTCACTACGCGCTAAGGGACTAGGGGCCATCCCCGGCGACAGCAGCCCATGCTACTGAATGGGGGCACCCTCGCCCCGCTGACGGAGGGCTTCATACAGACAGACTCCCGTAGCCACGCTGACATTGAGACATTCCACCCTTCCACGCATGGGGATATGAACGAGGAAATCGCACTTCTCCTCGGTCAAGCGGCGTAAGCCGGCTTCCTCGGCACCCATCACAATTCCGACCGGTCCGTTGAGATCGACATCGAAAAGACTCCCTTTGGCCCGGTCAGAGGTTCCCACCAGCCAGATCCCCAAGTTCTTTAGCTCATCCATGGTCCGGGCCAGATTGGTAACCCGCATGAATGGAACATGATCTGCGGCCCCCACCGAGATCCGCCTCACAACCTCGGTAATTCCAACCGCCCGATCCCTCGGCGCGATGACCAGGTCCACCCCAGCACCTTCTGCGCTTCTCAGGATGGCACCGAGATTGTGCGGGTCCTGAACTCCATCGAGAATTAGCACGAATGGTCGACTGCTGCGGTCAAGAATATCCCGGAGGTCTCCTTCCGGTACAGACCGCTGCCCGGAACCCCCTGCGCTGTGCTGGTTGGCTCGCGCGCCAGATCTGGGCTTCTGCCTCGACATCAGGAGTCAGCGGTCATCCGCCAGCATTCGTCAAACCGACTCATGCTGACTGATCGCCCACATGATTCTTTCAAGCCGTCTCCAGATCCGCCTGAGGCTCTTCCTCTTCTACCTGCGGTTCTGGTTCGTCTACCGTAAACTCAATATCAACGTCTCTGTGGGTGTCAAACCCGGTGCCAGCAGGAATGAGGTGCCCCATGATCACGTTCTCCTTGAATCCATTGAGGTAGTCCACCTTACCAAGGGTTGCAGCCTCGGTGAGGACCCGGGTGGTATCCTGGAAGGAAGCAGCGGAGATGAAGGACTCTGTCTCGAGAGAAGCCTTGGTGATTCCAAGTAGGACTGGCTCGGCCTCGGCCGGCTTACCACCCTGCTCTATAATCTCCTCATTCTCTCTCTTGAACGTCGACCGCTCAATCTGCTCTCCCCAGAGGAAGGAGGTGTCACCCTGCTCGGTGATTTTCACCTTCCTGAGCATCTGCCGGATAATGATTTCGATGTGCTTATCGTTAATCTCAACGCCCTGAGCACGGTAGACCGACTGCACTTCGTTGACGAGGTGAGCTTGCAGTTCCTGCCTTCCGCAGGCCTCGAGAAGGTCCTCCGGAGCAACAGGTCCCTCGGTGATCTGTTCACCACGAGCTATGGAGTCTCCCTCCGCAACTATCATGTGGCGGCCCATAGGTACCAAATGATCCACTGATTCTCCCGTTTCTTCGTCGGTGACGATGACTTTCTTCTTGCCCCGGACATTGGGGCCGAACGAAATGACCCCGTCAATCTTGGCGATGACACACGCATCCTTGGGACGGCGAGCCTCGAACAGCTCCGCCACTCTGGGCAGACCACCGGTGATATCCCGGGTCTTGGCTACCTTCCGCGGAGTCCGGGCCAGCTGCGTTCCTCCGGTGATCTTCTTCTTCTCCTTCACTGAGAGGTGTGCACCCACAGGAATTGAGTAGCTTGCGAGTACCTCTCCTGAGTCGGGCGCAACGATCACCACCTGGGGATGAAGGTCTTCTTTATGCTCCGTCACGGTCATCCCCTTCTTCCCGGTCTCCTTGTCGGTCTCAGTCTGGACCGTAATCCCCGGAATCATGTCCCGGAACTCCACCACTCCAGATTTCTCGGTAATGATGGGCACACTGTGGGGATCCCACGTTGCGATCTGGTCACCCTTGCCAACCTCGGAACCGTCCTTCACGGAAATAATGGAACCGATCACAATCTTGTGCGACTCCAGCTCCAACCCGTTCTTATCGCGGATCGAAATATTCCCGTTCTTGTTAAGTACCACGAAGTTACCATCCGTGTCCTCGACGACTCGTAGGTCCACGTAGTGCAGGACTCCCTTGGCACGTGACTCAATAAAGGGCTGCTTGTTGACACCCACTGCCACACCACCGGAGTGGAAGGTCCGCATGGTCAACTGTGTTCCCGGCTCCCCAATTGACTGGGCAGCAATGATTCCCACCGCTTCACCGATCTTGGCCAGTTTGCCCGTAGCGAGATTCAGGCCGTAGCAGGCCTGACAACATCCTCTCTTGGATTCACATGTGAGAGCTGAGCGAATCTTGAGCCGCTCATGTCCGATATCCTCGATGCGGTTGGCCTTTTCCTCAGTGATCAAATCATTGACTTTGACAATAACCTCCCCCGAGACTGGGTCTACTACCTGCTCACAGGAGACCCGGCCGTAAATTCGAGTTGAGAGAGGCGCCGACTCTTCATCACCGGAGTAAATCGTTTCCACATACAGTCCCTGCACGGTTCCACAATCCGGCTCTGTGACAATCACATCCTGGGAAACGTCCACCAGCTTTCGGGTCATATACCCGGAATCTGCCGTCTTCAGTGCGGTGTCAGCGAGACCTTTCCGCGCACCATGTGTGGAGATGAAGTACTCCAGCACGGAGAGCCCTTCCCGGAAGTTCGACGTGATGGGTCGCTCAATAATCTCTCCTGAGGGCTTAGCCATGAGCCCCCGCATGCCGGAAAGCTGCTTGATCTGGTTCTTGTTGCCCCGCGCACCGGAATCCACCATCATGAAGAGCGGGTTGGCCATGTCCCCACCCTCGTTGAACTCAAGTTTCCTGAAGAGCACATTGGCAATGTTGTCTGTTGCTCTGGTCCAGATATCGACAACTTTCTGGTAGCGCTCGCCGTCAGTGATAATTCCATTCCGGTAATGCTTCGAGACCTTTTCGATCTCCGCGTAGGCCTTCTTGATTTCCACTTCCTTTTCCTCGGGAATCACCATGTCTACGATTCCGATCGAGCACCCGGAACGGGTAGCTTCCTCGAAACCAAGGTTTTTGAGATTATCGAGCGTTGTGACTGTCCCCGACTGCCCGGCCACCTGGTAGCATCGCCAGATGATATCCCCTATCTGCTTCTTACCCACAGTCTGGTTGATGAACCCGAGGCCTTCCGGCCAAATTTCATTGAAGCGAACACGCCCCGGAGAGGTGACCAGCATCTTGCTTTCCTTGTCTCCGAAGATGGTATCCTTCCCGTAATCCGGGTTACGGACTCTGATCCAGCAGTGACGACTGACCTTCCGCGAGGCCAGAGCGTATTCCACCTCGGTGGGACTTTCAAAGGTCGGGACACTGTCCTCAGGGCCGGGCTGCGAGTTAGGCCGGGTGTAGGTAAGGTAGTAGGTTCCCAGAATGACTGTCTCTTATACACATCTCCGAGCCCACGAGACAGGCAGAAATCTCGT
>CAXEFH010000178.1:0-7269 GCA_963989605.1 uncultured Roseibacillus sp.
ATGGCTCAACCTTGATGCAGGAGTGTCCGATGCGTTCAAATTTACTTTCTGGGTGGCGGTATTCGCTGTTCCTTTCCTCAACGTTGGAGCCTTTGGCGTGGACCAACTTAATGCGCAGCGGATGTTTTGCTGCCGAAACGCTGGAGATGCTCGAAAAGCAATCATCTGGAGCTCGGTCGGCCAAGGTGTAACCCTTCTGATGCTGATGGTCGGAGCGGCGCTTTTTGTCTGGTATTCCAACTATCCCCCGGAGGGAGAGATTGCCGAGAACATGGCATGGAACACCAAAGAAGGTGTTCCTGGAAAATCAGATCTCGTGTTTCCCATCTGGATCGTGAAAGAGCTTCCCCCAGGCCTGAGTGGCCTGATCCTCGGGGGGGTGTTCGCGGCAGCTATTTCGAGCCTTGATTCTATCCTCGCGGCCCTCAGCCAGACAACGGTCGCTGTCATTTATCAACCCAGTGAAGCGGATGATGCCGCACAACAAAGAAAGCTGGTTTTTCGGAGCCGTATTTGGGTGGTTTTGTGGGGTGTTTTCCTGACGTGTTTCACCCTTTTGATGCGCTGGGTTCAGGATAACACCGATGTTGCGATTCTTCCTCTCGCTTTTGGAATGACAACCTACACGATGGGTCCGCTCCTTGGAATGTTTCTATGCGCCTTGTTGGGACGCGGAAGTTTCCGCGGGCTTGTAACAGGGGCGGTGGTGTCGTTTATCGCGGTGCTATTCATTCGTAGTGACGTATGGGTACTGCTGCACACATTTGAGCTGGATCTGTGGGGCCTGACCGTGGGCTTCAGCATGCCGTATGAGTGGCTTGCTGCCCTCCCGATGTATTACATTGAGGAAGGAGGGGGCTCCCAATCCCTGAAGACCACCGTAGGCTTCTACTGGGCTTGGCCTGCAACCACCATTCTGACCTTCGCCTTGGGTTATCTGTGGTCAGATGCAGGAGGAGCGCCCGTCAAGGGTCCGGGGCATGGCGATAGACCGGCCGACGAGCCTTTAACGGATTAGCGCGTGAATCTTTTCCACTGGCTGGTTGACACGGGTTGTGTCGCCCGGGTTTTTAGGAACCCAACCATTGATGGACAACGGGTTACAATATTATCAAAGGCCTCCATCGGAGAAGAGGGCCGGTCCAAGTCGATCCCAAGGGAAATCAGAGGGCCCAGACCCCGGGTTGAGGGAAATTGTCCGTTTCGTTCAGTGAGCTTAACAGGCGAGCCCTGAAGTCTAACATCCGTCATGCCGTGGAACCCTTGTGGAAAAGAGCTGAAAGCGCAGGTCGAAATTCTTACTTAAAATTTTTTGACGCTCTTGTCGCCTCCAGCCATGCAATAGGGAGATGAAGGTCTTAGTTAGCGAGGCTTGCTGATTGAGGCGCACGATGACTTTTACAATTAGAATTAAAGACTACGGATTGGAGAATCAAGATGACTAGCAGGGACGAAGGTGCAGTAACAACGCCAGGAGGGACGAGGACAGGAGACGTGGTAGCCCGCGGGGGTGCGCGGATTACAACCGAAGAGGCAAAAATACAGATTCTCAGACTGCTTGACGCACGGCTGAGTGGGGATGCGACGGAACGATGGTTCAAGCACATGCAGCTTGTCGTGGAGGACGCAAATCAGGTCACTGTATTGGTCCCGACTGAGACTCACGTCCTCTGGATCCAGGAAAACTTCATGCCTGAGCTGACACATGCCCTCTCCCAGGTTCTTGGGTGCGGGGGTAGACCCCGGGTGCTTGCCATGAATGGGGCAGCAGGAGGACAGTTAACGATGCTGGAGGAACCTAAAAAGCAATCGAAGGCCAAGGAGGCTGCGGCCGAGGGTTTGGCGAAGTCACTGAAGAGTGCAGGACTTAACCCGCTCTACACTTTTGATCGCTTCGTGGTGGGCGGAAACAATCAGTTCGCCCATGCGGCATGTAAGGCCATCGCGGCGGGCGTCCGAACCGCCTACAATCCCTTGTTTATCCATGGAGGATCAGGGCTCGGTAAGACTCATCTCATGCAGGCGATAGGGCAGGATATTCTCAAGGCCCGACCTGAGTCGAAAGTCATCTATCTGACATGTGAGAAGTTCACCAATGAGTTCATTCTCGCGGTTCAAAAAGGGAATCTTGATAATTTTCGTCGAAGGTATCGCAAGGCGAACGTGCTTCTTGTGGATGATGTCCAGTTCTTGAATGGCAAGGAAAAATCGCAGGAGGAGTTTTTCCACACATTCAATACCCTGCTTGATGGCAGGGCTCAGGTGGTGCTTTCCAGCGATCGTCCTGCTTCCGAAATCCAGACTCTTGAGCCACGGTTGGTTTCTCGCTTTGAATGCGGGCTGACGGTGGCCCTACAACCGCCTCAGCTTGAGACGCGGATCGCAATCCTGAGGCGGAAGATGGAGGAATGGGAAGTCAAGATCCCGGAGGACTGGGTTCGATTCATCGCGCAGCGTATCCGGAGTAATGTTCGGAGACTGGAGGGAGCTCTTGTGCGGATCGCAACTTTCAATTCGCTGGGTCAGGGTGAGCTTTCCACCGACAGGATTGAGGATCTGCTACGAGATATTCTGCGGGAAGAGGCAGCTGCCAAGGTTACCATCGATACGATCCAGAAAGCGGTTGCCGATTATTACGATATTCGACTTGCGGACATGACCAGTCGGCGCCGGCCGGCCAATATCGCATTCCCACGCCAGGTCGCCATGTATCTCTCTCGTAAGCTGACGGGTGGGTCTCTAGTGGAGATCGGAGAGGCCTTCGGAGGTCGGGATCATGGGACAGTAATCCATGCCTGCAAGAAGGTAGACCAGATGATGCAGACCGACGACCAAGTGCGGCAGACAGTTGCGGCTCTCGGGGCCAGGCTGAATCGATAATTCCAGTCGCGACCAGCTTGTGTAGTCAGGCTAGACGAGGATGCATCATATCGGCAGGGGCCTTGGCGATTGAGCGTGGTTTGGCTTGGAGAGCTGTCGTTTTACTATTCATGGGAATCGAAACGGAATATTACTTGTTTCTTAAAGAATGGCTTGCCAAGCCGACCAATCACAGCAAGATCGTGTCGCTCCGGTAGCGGGGTTTTTTTCCAATGAAATTTCGGATCGCAAGGGATGCCTTCCTCGACAGCCTTCAACAGGTTCAGCATGTTGTCAGCACTAGGACCACCCTCCCTATTCTGTCCAATGTGTTAATCGAAGCCAGCGGGGGAACCTTGCGCCTTACGACGACGGATCTGGATGTTGGCGTGAGTGGAACCGTGGAAGCCGAGGTTTCCAAGGAAGGCTCGACGACAATGCCTGTCAAAAGACTGGTCAGCATCATTCGGGAGCTCCCCAACGCCGAGGTGGAGGTCGCAGTGGATGCCAAGGATGTGGCCTCAATCACGTGTGGCCCCAGTTTCTTTAAGATCATAGGTCTTGAGCATGTTGAGTTTCCACCCCTTCCTGATTTCAAGGAAGCCAAGGAATACAAAATTCCTCAGGGGCTTCTGCGCGAGAGCCTCAAAAGAACTTCTTACGCCATTTCGAATGATGAGACCCGCTACGTTCTCAACGGTATCTTCACTGCATTCAAGGAGGGCAAGCTGACTCTGGTGGCAACGGATGGACGGAGACTGGCAATGGTTGAGAACGATCTCGAGTTCCCCGCGAGTCACGAAACAGATTTCATCGTTCCCACGAAGGCTGTTCAAGAGTTACAGCGACTGCTGGGCGACGAGGGCGATGCCGTCGCCAGATTGGGTGAGAACCAGATCGTATTTGAAATAGGGAGTAGCATAATTGTATCAAAGTTGATCGAGGGGAATTACCCTAATTATCGTCAGGTGATACCCGGGGAGGCCAAGGAAACGTTGAATCTCGGGCGGGAAGCTCTCCTTGAAACCGCGCGGCGAGTGTCCCTCCTGTCCTCGGAGAAATCAAATTCGGTGAAGCTTGTCGTCAGTGAAGGAGGGATTGATCTGACTGCGAATTCTCCGGACATCGGGGAGGCAAAGGAATCAATGCCCGTAAATTATGAGGGTAAGGAAATGGCGATTGCCTTCAATCCAGAGTTCCTCATGGCTCCCCTCAGAAACCTTGAGGATGACGAGGTTCAGTTGGACCTTATTGACGAGATGAGTCCGGGGGTGCTCCGCGGCAGCGGGTCGTTTCTTTACGTGCTCATGCCGATGCGGGTCACCGGGTGACGCCCTCCTCGCTTTTTGAAGTCACTGGCGCTATTTAACCTTCGATCACGGGGTTTGCCTCAGTTCAGGGTGTTTGCGACGATGGCACTTAATCCTCCCTCTCTTCGAGGTTGATAAAATTCTGGATCAGACCCATTCCAGCCTTCTGGCTTTTCTCTGGATGGAATTGCGTTGCCACAAGCCGACCGCGCTGGATAGCACTCGTGAAATTTCCTGCATAACTGGTTACCGACGCGGAGATAGCCTTGTCCTTCGGCTCGGGGTAGTAGGAGTGCACGAAGTAGAAATAGGGCTCCGCCCCGAGATTCGTCCAGGGCCCGCACGCGGGATCTTGTAACTTGGCACCATTCCAGCCCATATGCGGTACCTTGAAGCCTTCTTCAACGAAGCGTATGACCTTTCCTTCGAGAATTGAAAGTCCATCGATCCCCGGGCTCTCCTCGCTCGACTCGAATAAAAGTTGATAGCCGATACAGATACCAAAAAAGGGCTTGTCTGCCTGAATCCACTCCACGATGGGGTCTACAAGGTCAAGGTTCCTTAATTTGGTCATGCAGTCACCGAAGGCGCCCTGTCCGGGGAAGAAGAGATGGGTAAGCGAAGCCATACCCTCAGGCGAGGTAACCAGAACGGGAGACGTCCCAAGGCTCTCCAGAGCCTGAATGAGACTGCGAATGTTACCGCCACCATAATCGATGACTCCAACTTGGATTTTCCGGGACACAGCGGTCAGTGGTGGAGATCCGCCGCCTTGTCACCAAGGGCGGACGGACTCATTACAGAGCCTCCTTGGTGCTCGGGATTCCTTTCACTCGCTCATCCCGGCTCACGGCGACCCTTAAGGCCCGGGCGAGGGATTTGAAGGCGCTCTCAGCAATGTGGTGTCCATCCCGTCCGTAGAAAATCTCAACATGCACGTTGGCGCGGAGGTTAGAGCTAAGCGCCCGGAAAAATTCCTCAATGAGGCTGAAGGGAAAGTTCTGAGCGTCGGGGCTTCCGGAGGGAGCATTGAATTCAAGCCAGGGCCGGTTACTGAGATCCACGACAACACGGGATAACGTTTCATCCATCGGCACATAGGCAAGGCCGTATCTCGCAATACCCTTCTTGTCGCCTAGGGCCCTTTTCAGACACTCGCCCAAGACGATCCCACTGTCCTCAACGGTATGATGGTAGTCGACGTCTACGTCGCCACTCACCTCGAGCTCAAGATCAATAAGGGAGTGTCGAGAAAAGAGTGTCAGCATGTGATCGAAGAAGGGAATTCCCGTTTCAATCCGGGACACCCCCGTCCCATCGAGATTGAGGGAGAGGGAGACACTCGTCTCTGTGGTATTGCGGGATTGCTCCGCGCGCCGAGGGGATATTGACATGCGTATCCTGAAATAGGCTGTGGGTGCTATTTTTTCTTTCTCCCTAAAAAGGCTGCTCCGAGAGCTCCAAGCACGACTAATACGAGAACAACAATTAGAAGGACCTGTACTGTTGAGGTCCCAGCATCATCATCGGTGGCGATCACCGGGGGAGACGTATCATTCCCCGGATTCTTTTGTGGCAAGGTCTTTGGGGATCCTTTGTCCCCGGGCGTTTTACCGGGCTCTTTCGGGGAGTCCTCGACCGCTTCCTCCTCTGGCTGTTCTTTCTCTTCCTCGGCCTCGGGTTCGTCCGCCGGAGTTCCGTCTGTAGAGGATGATATGACCTCGGTCGGTGAAGGGGTCTTGGGGTCTTCCTCGGGCTCGAGGGCTTGCGTCAGAGGGTCGAGGTAGCGATCCGGAATCTTCAGGGGCTTGAGCTCCTGAAGTATCTCGTTGGCTGCTTCGATATCGCCCCTGCTCACGGCATCCCACGCGTCGCGATGGAGAGAGTCCGCAAAAGTAGGATCCTCCGGAAGAGTCTCCCTCTCGAGCGTTGAGACAGCATTCTTAAGGGTGTTAAGGACCTTCCGCATTGGGTCACTATGATATTCGTCCAGGGTCAGCCATTTGGTCTTAAGTTCATTAGTCTCGCGGGCAACGAGCTTGAGATAGACTGCGTCGGCCTTGTCTTGGGCAGCCTTGTTCTGTGCGCGGACGCTCACCGGGAGGGTGGCACGCGCCCGCTCGCGATCCTGTCTCTTGAACTGGACCTGTGCAATCCGACGCTGCAAAATCGGTTGATAGGTCTTCATCGTTTCGATCGCAAGCGCGCTCGCCTTGGGATAGTGAGTCGAACCAGCAAAATCAGACTGGATGGTCTCGAAATACCGGAGAGCCATGGTTAGGTTAGAGGACTCCTTCGCTGCGAGCATGTCTGCGTATGCGAGGCCGGCGTCGATAGCGTATCCATCGCGCTTCCGCTCATAAGGAGCGATCCATTTGTTCTCGAGTTTGAGTCCGCCTGCAACCGACTTTTCATACTCTTCCTCAAGGGTTTTGAGAATGAGCTGAACCTTCGGAGCATGGGCTCCGGCAGGAAATAGATCGAGGAAGGCTTTGCACTTCACGATTCTCCGCTGGTAATCCTCCGGGGTAAGCCGGTCCGGAGTAGGAAGCATCTGCCCCATGTTCCGAAATTGGATATCTTCCTTGGTGTCAATTTCAACGCGTTCGATATTTGTCTTGAGGAAGCGATCAGTCTGAAAAATCCCGGGGCGTTTTTCCCACTTCAGTTCGACGACGCTGGGAGTGTCGAGGACCACTTTCCCTTCCTTTGGGGGTCGGCCATCATTGAAGTGAACCCGGTCCGCATGAGCCAGAAAAGCAGAGAGGCCGAGAAGAGAAAGGAGGAGCGGAAGGTGGATTGAGGAGCGGGGAATCAAGGCAGTGAGGGGCTTTGTCTGTTGGTATTCTGGCGTAAAAAGCGAGGCCTTGGCCAATGAATTTATCGCAGTAGTTGTGAGGAACGGAAAGAAGCGCCTGGGCGTGAGTGAGTGAGGCTGATGGGAAAGGGTTTTGGATCCAGCAAGGCGAGCGGAAAATCCCTCCAGAAGCCGGAAAAAGCAATATTTTCCATGATTTCAGCCCCAGACATTAATGACCCTGTCTCTTATACACATCTCCGAGCCCACGAGACAGGCAGAAATCTCGTATGCCGTCTTCTG
>CAXEFH010000179.1:0-7243 GCA_963989605.1 uncultured Roseibacillus sp.
TAATGATACGGCGACCACCGAGATCTACACCTCTCTATTCGTCGGCAGCGTCAGATGTGTATAAGAGACAGGAATCTCCCATTGCGTGGAGCGAAGGGCTGGAACTACGAGGGAGGTATCCGGGTTCCTCTCATTGTGCAGTGGCCGGGGGAGGTTGAGGCCAATGCCTTGTCCCATGCGCTGGTGACCGGGACCGATTTTTATCCGACCCTTCTGGAAATGATCGGCCTGCCAACACTTCCCAAGCAGCACCTCGACGGGATGAGCTTTCTGCCGGCCTTGAAAGGCAAGGATCATGAGAGGGGAGCGATTTACTGGCATTTTCCACACTACAGCAATCATGGTTACCAGAGCCCGGGTGGAGCAATCCGCCTGGGGAATTACAAGCTGCTGGAATACTACGAAAACGGCAGTGTTCAGCTTTTTGATCTTGAAGCCGACCTTGGCGAGCAGAACGATCTTTCTTCCGAGAGGCCAGAGATGACTGCGAAACTGCTGAAACTGCTTCAGGACTGGCGAGGGAAGATGGACGCGAAAATGCCTCGCAGGAAGGGCGCACCCTCATCTATCGATCAGCGGAAACTGCCTGGCAAACCGGCCCTGGTTGGGTCTTCCAATCCGAAATGAAGACGCTCATTGCCGCCCACTTTATGAGCTTCCTGATATGCGGGACAGCCCTGTGCGAGGCTGGAGAATTACGGGAGGTCATTGTGAGTCATGCCGACGAGGGCGGCATTCTCCAGCTGTTCCGAATGAAGGAGGACGGGTCGGCGCGAGTCCAGCTGACGCACTCCAAATCCGGCTGTCGCATGCCCTCGGTGTCACCCGATGGCCAAAAGCTTCTCTATCTGGAGCCAGGGAAGGACTCTCTTCGCCTCTACCTATCGAATATTGATGGGAGCAAGCCCCGTGTCCTGGTCCGGGAGGGAATGAATCTCCTGCCATCGTGGCTTCCAGATTCCCGCCATGTGGTCTGGATGAAGGCCCTTCAGGCGGATAAGCGCCAGGACCCGGCATCTCGCAGCCGCATTCATATTCTGGATACCCGGACAGGGGCGACCCGAAGACTCTTCAGTGATCCTGAGCAGATCAAGCACAGTAATGCCATGCCCTCGGTGTCACCAGATGGTGCAAGGGTGGCCTTTGTCTCTGATCGCAGTGGTTCCTTCAGGATCTGGGTAAGCAAGCTTGATGGAAGCGAGGCAAGATTGATCTCGCCAGTCGTCGTAGAGACACACAAGACGCTCAAGCTACCGATTGAGCAGAAAGTCCCAGCATGGTCTCCCAATGGGCAATGGATCGCTCACTGGGAAGGAGTGGAGATGATTCATATGAGCCCCTACACCGGAATCAAGAATCCGCAGAGGGACCAGGAGATTTCCAGAACCTTCAATGTCTGGGTGGTCAGTCTAAATGGAGAAAAACGGAGACGGGTCGGTCCCGGAGACGATCCCTCTTGGTCTCCCGATGGCTTTGTTACGAGGGCCTTTCCGGATCAGAAACGGGGCGGACCTAAGGTGATGATCGAGACGAAGTCAGGTGAAAAGGAATTGAAAATTGTGCCCTCCGGCAGGAACTGGGGCCGCTTCTCCTGGATACCGGCTGAGCTTTCTCCGACCTGGACGCCTAATCCTTGAGGGATGCAAAGAAAATACCGGTGTCCTTGGGGCTGTCCATGATCCTTGCACAATCCGAGCAAACAAAATAGAAGACAGCTCGCCCATCTCACCTGACCCTATGCGAAATACAATTGGAGTGTTCCCCATGAAACCCATATTGGCGGTCCTTGTTTCGCTGGTCAGCCTGAGTGGAGATCTGCTTCATGCTCAGGCCTCGAAGCCGCGAGTGAATAATGAGAAGCCCGAGAAGGGTAACCAGACTAAACGTATTCATCCCCACGCTCTGAAGCTGATCCTTCGGGGAAAGAAAAAGGAGGCGGTGTCCTATCTGAGTTCGACCGCAACCAAGGGGGTGAATCCCGGCCACACGAGAATGCTGCTCGACCTCGCCGAGGGGAAGCCGGATGCGTGGAAGTTTGATGCCGGGAGTTGGCCCTGGGAGCGAGTTCTTCCGGATACCTCTCTCAAGAAGGACGAGTTAACGGAGAGGTTCACAATTGCGTTTGGAGGAGGAGCGGGATACGTGCCGGCCAACGAGAGGGTGTGGGACACAATCCGGGAAATCGATCCTCGGGCAGTGCTTCTACTCGGAGATAATGTCTATATCGACGATCCAGAGACGCCGGAAATGCAGCTCTTTCATTATTTCCGGCGTCAGAGTCAGCCAGAGTGGATGAAACTGGCGAAGCAGGTGCCGATCTATGCCATCTGGGACGATCATGATTTTACCACGAATGATGGCTGGGGTGGACCGGAGGTCGATGAGCCTGGATGGAAAAGGGAGGTGTGGAGAATTTTCAGAGAAAATTGGGACAACCCCTATTATGGGGGTGGCGAGAAACAGCCCGGATGCTGGTTTGATTTCGAGATCGGAAAGGTGCGCTTCATCATGATTGATGGCCGGTATTATCGTGAGTCTCCTAATAGCAAGAACCCCTCCATGCTCGGTCCGGCCCAGATGAAGTGGTTGAAGTCGGTGCTCTCAAAGGATCCTGCCGTTTTCACGGTGATATGCTCAAACGTGCCGCTTGCCCCAAAAGTAAAACCTGGATCGAAGGATACCTGGGATGGTTACAGCGAGGAGCGTCATCGGATTTACGAGTATATCGCATCCCGAAAAATCCCCGGGGTGGTCATACTGTCCGCAGATCGTCACCGCTCGGATGCCTATCGCACCGACACCAGTATCGAGGGTATGTATCCGGTATATGAATTCAGTTCCTCGCGTCTTACCAACCAGCACGTGCATCGGCTCATCGATTCCTCGCTCTTTGGATACAATGAAAAGCAATCCTTTGGACGGGTGGATTTCGATGTGGAGTCAGAGGATCCATCAGTCAAATACACGATAGTGAATATCGATGGGAAAGAGATTCACTCGCTGAAGGTCCGACGGAGTGATCTGGATTTCAAGTAACGGAGTGAGTCCCGAGTGTCACGGGAGTAAAAAGGGCTGAGGACAGCAGGAAACATAGCTACATGGAGACTCTTCGACCGTTCAGGATCCGGTGTTTGGCGCGGGTGGTGGTGGGATTGCTGGTCGTGCGGTGTTTTGCGACGGCGGTGCTGCAGGCCAGTTCTCCCAATGTCATTCTGATCTATATTGATGATCTTGGATATGGAGATCTGGGCTCGTACGGATCCAAGGATATCCCGACTCCGCACATCGACCGTTTGGCCAAGGAGGGAGTTCGTTGCACGGCGTCCTACATTACAAATCCTCCCTGCTGTCCGAGTCGTTGCAGCATGCTCATGGGTCAATACGGGCAGAGGTTTGGCAAATATGGCATGTCGAGAGGCCTGCCGATCCCCGAGGACCGTCCGACCCTGGCCCAGTTTCTGGGTGAGAAAGGATATGTCACGGGACACGTTGGAAAATGGGATATCGGGAGCAGGACCCAGGGGCCGTTGCAGACCGGCTTCCGGGAGGCGGCGAGGACCCCTCCCAAGAAACAGTATACCAGCGCAGAGTTGCTGCGCATGTCCCCCAGCTTGCGAAGAAAGGTGCAGGGAAAGAGCGGGCAGTCCAAATACTATTGCGTCGACAAGGATGGCAGGACGGTCTGGCTTACCGATTACGATGGGGACTCCATGGTGGACTTCGTTGAGAGGCATAAAGGTAAGCATTTCTTCCTCTATTGGTCACCCGAGGCGGTGCATTCCTTCAATACGGAGGTTCCTGAAAGGTTAATGAGCCGTACAGGGGCAAAGGGTACTCGGCGTTATCTCGCGGGAGCAATTTCCTCGGTCGATGAGCAGGTCGGAAAGTTACTCAAGGTTCTTGAGAAAAACGGATTGCGGGAGAGGACGCTTATTATTTTTTCGAGCGATAACGGTGCAAATGGTGGTGAGGGAGGAAGCTCAGCACCCTACAGCGGAGGGAAGGGGCAGGGAACGCAGAAGGAAGGATGGGTGCGGGTTCCCACCATTTTTTCCATGCCCGGGTCTCTTCCATTGGGAGCTACCCATGAAGGCCTGATTGCGAACTTCGACTTTTACGCGACCATCGCTGCCCAAGTGGGAAAGGAGATACCCCCGCATTGTGATGGTGTGAATCTGTTTCCGTTTCTCAAGGGCGAAAAACCGGGAAACGCACACGAATACCTTTTCTGGCTTAATAACGAGCCGGGAGATGCAGTGCGGCGACACCTGATCGCGGTGCGCTGGAAGAAGTGGCGGCTTTACCGCAAATACAGGAAAGATCCCTGGCAACTCTTTGACCTCGCCTCCGACCCACGTGAGGAAAGCGATGTTTCCGAGAAGCACCCAGAAGTGGTGTCCCAGCTTTCAGAGAAGCATGCGGCATGGGTGAAGACCCTGGCTCCACTCCGCGAGGTGCCGAAGAACGACGGGCCGGGACAGCGGGTGACAGTGGGTCATGGATGGGAAACTACTCCGTAGGAACTTGATTCGAGTGGGATTGCTATGTCTGCCAATGAACAAAAGGACTGCCAGAGAGGGCAGAGATCGAGAGAAGAGAGGGGCGGGGCAGGCGACCGTGTTTCATTAATTGCTGGTTACGGTAGCCGGGGCGACCTGTTGGAGCTCGTCCGAGGAGCGCTTCTCAAGGTTCTGTTTTTTGGAATGATTCCATGGGGAATTACCCTGGGTGAAGAGAAGCCTGCGTTTGTGGATTACTGCGCTCGCCTCGAGCAGGAAATCCAGGGAAGAAAGCATGGGTTCATGGCAGGGAATCTCTCGTATTACGTCGGTGGTTTTCATGCCAGTTGGCGTCTTGTGGAGCATGAGACCATCGGGTTGACTCATCCCTTCCACCATGATCTCAGGAGTCGTGGGATCGGCCGGCTCGAGAGTGAATTATCGGGTGGTGAGCATACCGGTGTCGGTAATGATTATTCTGGATGGGAATTCTACAAGGATACCCGGGTCCTTTATGGGAGCGTAGAGGTAGACGGGAAGATCTATACAAATCCGGTTCCTGAAACAATGACGTGGCGTCCGGACAGGATGGTCTGCGAATATGAGATCGGTGGAGTACGTCTCCGGGAAGTGAAGTTTATCGCGGCCAACGATGCAGCAGCCTCCGTGATAACGTCCTCAGAGCCGGTAGTTCTGCATTTCTCGGGTCACAGCTTTTATCACCGTAATAGTGTCTCTTCTTCCGCCACGATTCGTCACGACAAGGCCGGTAATGCCCTCATTATCCGGGAGGGTGGGACGGTCAGATCACGTCCTGATCCGGGAGGTTCGGAAAGGATAGGGCCCATCGTCTACGAGGGAATGTCTACGGTGCTGAGCGCGTCGAGAGTACTTGGGAGCAGCCTGTCTCTTGCGCGGGATCAAAGGGGCGTGCAGAATTATGAGTTCTCACTATCATGCGACCGGGAGGGAACGGTCGTGTCCTGGGCCATGCATGATGACCCCGAGCGGGCGATCCGAGCGGCTCGCAGGATCATCGTTGATCACGAGTCTCTTCTTTCCGCCAAAACAGCGGAATGCAATCGAGAGCTTAACGATGAAATTCCCTGGTTCCGTTGCCCGGACCAGCGATTCGTTGATATCTACTACTATCTCTGGGCGCTCTTTCTGATGTATTACATTGAGGTCGGCAGGGGATGGGAGCTCGAGCGTCACACCCAGACAGCGGTGAACAATTTTCTCGGGATTCACCGTTACGATGCAGTGTTCCAGATCAAGGTGGGAAGCTGGGCGAGGACGAAGAACAGATACGCCTACGGCAATGTGCTGACCTGGAAACATCTCACCAAGAACGGCCGATATCGTGAAACACCTGATGGACTCCGATTACTCTCGGACAATAAGGGGATCTCGTGGCACAGTGGTGCCTACGGGGCGGAAACATCAGAACACGTTCTCGGAGCCTGGCAGATCTATGAGCACACAGGTGATAAGGAGTTCCTGAAGGAATGTTATGAGGATCACTTTTCTAGCCTGTTCTGGAAGAAGCTTCCAAGCATGGCCATGAATCAGTTCGAGGTTGCTGATGTTCTTGAGAAGATGGCTCGATTAACAGGTAACGAGGCTGACGTCGCTCATTGGAGAAAGATCATACGGAGGGATCCTGAACACGTCCGGCGCATGTTTGAAGTTCGCTGGCAGGTGAACGGGGTTCCATCCTATTTCGCGGCTCCGGACAATGGCATGCTGATGACCAATGGATTCTGGGCCATGCGTTCCCCCTATTTCCCTCAGGCCTATGCTCGGCCCATGCTTGAGGAATGGGGGCTCGACAGGGAAAAGGGATTTTTTGGCGATTTCTTCCCTCTGGCGATGGCGCGCCAGTCGATGAAGCAATTTGCAACAAAGGTAGATCACTCTTTCGGCTACACTCCAGATACCGCTTATTTCACACTCGATGGACTTTTTCGACAGGGGATTAGGGAGAAGGGTGCGGAGCTGACCCTGAATCATCTGAGGAATTATAATTACCACCATGAATGGGGCATTCCCGTAGCTCCGGAGGCGTATCGCAGGGATCTCAGTCTGTTTGGAGATCAGTTTTCGAACTTCAATGCGGGAAAGATCCTGCTCTACCTGGAAGGCCTAGCAGGACTGCATATCTCGATTCCTGAAAACCGGGCAACTATTACTCCTTCGCTCCCACGGGAATGGGAGTGGATGGAATTTCGCCTGCCGATCAAGGATCAGTGGACCACGTTTCGTTACGAGAGAGATGCTGTCAAGGTTCAGGGGTGCCCGTTGGACTTTACGGTCAGCGAATCGCAGGGGAGGTAGCCGCGTTTTCTCGAAAACTTTCCATTCACGTCGTTCTCATGACGCGCGGGGGCGGGTTCTGTTCTTTAGATTTGCTGCAGCGCAAGGGTGGTAGACATTATGCGACTCGGTCCTTAAGGTGAAGGTGTTCATGAGAAGATACGTAATTTTTGTTTTAGGGCTTCTGAGTGCGGTGCTGCAGGGTGAGGAGCTGCGGAGTGCTCCGATCGTTTTCGGACAGGAAACGATGGACTCTTTTCTCCCGGAGAAGTCCGGAAGCCCAATTCCCGGAAGTGAAAAAGAATGGGAGGTCTTGAAAAATTCGTGGATGGAACGAATCAGGGAGGAGTGTTTTTCCGGTTGGCCTGAGAGCGCCAGTGGTGATGAGCCCAAAGAGGTTTTTGAAGCAGGGAAGGATGCGGTTACGC
>CAXEFH010000180.1:0-7220 GCA_963989605.1 uncultured Roseibacillus sp.
TCTACACCTCTCTATTCGTCGGCAGCGTCAGATGTGTATAAGAGACAGTCATGGTTTCCTTTGTGATTGAACCACTCTTCGCGAAACCCTCGAGCTGCTCGGCACTGTATGGGCCATACCGCTCCTGATTCACGACGCTGATGAAGTACCACTGTTGCTCCGGCTCGGACATTTCGTGCGGATTATTAGGCTTGAGCAGGAGAAGTCGCAAGTAGCCAGTGCGCAAGCAAGATGAAAATCAACCCTCGCTGTTAGCTAGCAGAACTAAATATGTTTACCGGGGAAGGGGAGGGAGGAGCGGATTGGCTTCGTTAATTTGTCCCGGCAGAAAGCCAGAGGGCAGAAAAAGAGGGCTCGCTTCCTGGACGTTTCGTTGCTCCGCAAGAGTCCTAGGCCAGGCCTGATGGTCAACTAATTCACCGCCGTATCGCATCTCAACCACCTGTCCGAAATGAGCGCGCTCTCCGAGGAGGTGGAGATCCCGCGAATCTCCTGGCGGGATAATATAAGTGTATTGGAGCAGTTCTTCGCCACTGTCGCCCCAGTCGAGAGGAGAAGTGGTCCACCTGTGGCTCAGATTGCTATCGGAGGTGGCCTGATAGATCTTGCCGTTGCGCTTGTCATAAAAAGTCACCTGAATCGATAGCTTGTTCTCGTCGACCTTCTGTCCTGGAGCAGCAAGGGTCGGGATGGTCAGCACTACACGCTTACTACCATCTGCACCCTCATCGCTGTAGTGACGAATACGGCCGAGCCTCATTTTACCTTCCAGCCCTGCGGCTTGATTGAACCCAAGACTCAGCTTTTGAGAAGCCAGCTCATACAGCGCTCCCGCCCTGATGGGACCCAGGTTAAATACCTTCTGGTAGTAGTCTGCGGCCTTGTCAAAGTGTCCGACTGCACCAAAAACCTCAGCGAATTGGTATAGGACATTGGGCTCCGCGGGGGCTAGTTGCTCAGCGGCTTCGAGCTTGAGCACTGCGGCACCAATGTCGTCCCTGACTCTCGCCTCCCGGGCCTGTCCTACCAGCCTTTCGACTTCCGGATTCGCAATAAAAGGAGTTTTCAGCGTTGGGGTGTCGTCCAGGGGTTCGATCTCGCTACTGATCATTTCGTCCACGGTGGTGAGTGCTCGTGGGACAGGCTCGGGCTCGGCCGGAGAGCTGGCGGTGGGGTCCGGCGCCAAGAGGGACAAATCTCCCGCCGGCTGTTCCAAGGGGAGATATTCCGTGACGACTCGCTCGACGACCACTGGCGGCTCCGGGGAATTGGCGCGAACCGCCAAGGCGATTCCCACGGCAACGACCTCCAAGAAAGCGATGAGAACCAGCGCCCAACAAGCGACCCGGAAGGTACTCAGGCGGGGATATGTTGACGGAGAATTCAAGGACAGGAGGCCTCGATCCTACCTTTGTGGGCCACCTGAGTCAATGACCCCAGTCCAGAGGATGATGCAGGGAGGACTCCCGGGCCTTCTTGGAGGGGAGCAAGGACAGGATCCCGTCGTTGCGGGGTTTGCAAGCGGGAGCAAACCGCAGTATGTATCCCCGGAGTGCCGCACAATCTTGTTCCAGCGCCGGAATTCCGCCAGATTGATCTTGCTCTCGGCCCCTCAGAGGTAGCGGCCGCTCTTCGTCATCTTCCGGGGCTTGTTTTTTTTGACAGTTCCGGAAACCTCGCCCGGCCCCAGGCTCTCTCGATCGTAGGAGCGTGTCCCGGCGGCCAGCTGGAGGGAACCATCGACGAGGTTGCGGAACTCAGAGAACAGATACGAAAGCGCTCCGTAAGGCGGCCTGATTGCGGGTTTCCCCTCGGAGCGGCCTGCGGTTGGATCGGCTACAAGGGAGACTTTCATTTCGGGTTCTATGACGATCTTCTGGTCTACAACCATGTAACCGGCCGCTGGTTTGAAGTAGGATCCCTGTGCGAACATATGCAGAGCGCGCCCTTGCCAGAGGTGGAAATTTCCGGCCCCTGGAAAAGCAATCTCACCCGTGAGCAGTTCGTCGGGCGCGTTCGTCGCGCTCAGGACTACATTGCCGGTGGCGACATTTATCAGGTGAACCTTTCCCAGCAATTCAGCGCCGACCTCCCGGACACCACATCCCTTTTCCCATTGTATGACCGCTTGCGCAACGTTTCTCCGGCTCCGATGGCGGCGTATCTCTCTGCCGGAGACCGTGAGATACTCTCTTCTTCGCCAGAGACCTTCCTGAGCATGCATGGGCGCTCGGTTGAAACCCGTCCGATAAAGGGAACCCGCCCCCGGTTTGCAGATCCGGAGCTGGATAGCAGGTCCGCATTTGAGCTCCAGACGTGTGAAAAGGAGATCGCGGAGCTCGTGATGATCACGGATCTTGAGCGTAACGATCTGGGCCGCGTCTGTGAATTCGGCACGGTCGCGGTTACCGAAATGCTCAAGCACGAGCGTCTCGAGCAGGTTCACCATCTGGTGTCAACCGTTACCGGGCAGCTCCGGGAGGGAGCGGATCAACTGGACGCCCTCCAGGCCTGCTATCCTGGCGGTAGTATCACGGGTGCTCCAAAAAAGAGGGCCATGGAAATCATCGAGGAGCTCGAGACCGTACCGCGGGGCCTGTATACCGGCGCAATTGGCTACCTCGGGTATAATGGAGAAAGCCAGTTCAATATTGCGATTCGAACTCTTGAAAGGCGAGGAGCGAGGCTGTCTTGTGGGGTGGGTGCAGGTATTGTAGCAGATTCGAATCCTGAGATGGAATACGAGGAAACGCTGCAAAAGGCGGAAGGGATCTGTCTGGCGCTAGGGGAGCGATGGCTTCCGGGAGCTGCTCCTGGTCGCTAACGGCGTTTCCCACGAAAGCGGTCGCGGGGGTCGTTTTCCTCCGGCGTCTCTGCATCCTTGTAGCGAAGGATTCCGTAATGGCGAAGGTTTCGCATGAACGTCTTGGCGTCTCCTTTCATGTCGCGATCATAGGCGAGAGAGCCGAGCAGGCCTTCGCTTTTAGTAACGCTGTTGAGTGCCCCGCGGGCCTCGGTTGCGACCTCCGAGATGGAATCGACAGCCTCCGGGACCTTCTGGAGGGTTGGGCCCAGCTTGCTGATTTCCGAAGATGCCTGGCTAAAGGTCCCTTCGGCGGCTTTCGCGGCGCTATCAAAACTGGCCATCGCATCCTGAGCACCGGCGATGAGGGGCTTGATCTCTGAACTCGCCTCCCTGATGGACTCTGTCGCCCCGTCAAGATTCTCCAGAGAGCGACTAAACTTGGCGATGTTGTCATCTGTAATGAGACCCGAGTTGATCTTGTCCAGACTTTCGGAGAGCTGGCCCGATACGGTTCGCAGGTCGTCGAGAGCGTTGTCAACCTTTGTCAGCGTCGTTTTTCCCCGGGAGATGAGAGCCGCAGCATCGGAAGCGATCTGCTCAGCATCGGTCTGGAGAGCATCAAGCCCTCCGGCTTCCGAGCCAATGATGAAATCCCCATCCTTGATATAGGTCCCGGATTTCTGCTCTGGTGGTCGAGGAGGAGAAATGGTGATCGCCTTGTCCCCGAGAATGCTGAGGGAGGTAACCTGGAAAACAGAATTCCGGTCGATCTTCGGGGTGCTTTTTCGAATGACCATGTCGACTTCGATCTCGCCCTCATCTGTCAGGGATGGCTCTTCCACAACCTGCCCCACCTGTGCGCCTGAGAGTCTCACCTGGCTTCCCTTGATCAACCCCGAGGCATCGCTGAAGGTGACAGTGACAGAGTAGACCCCGCGGAACCGGTCCGCGAAGCGCCCGAATTGCATGATAAGCACCCCGAGCATGGCAAGACCCACGAAAAGGAAAAACCCTACGAGGGTCTCGATTCGCTTTGGGGAATTAGCCATACCTCTATGTTTCCCTGCTCTGCCGCTGGTGTCAATGCGGGGAGCAGGCTCTTCTTATCCCTCGTTTGCTGCAGAAGATCCCCGGACAAAATCGACCAATTCCGGGTTTTCAGAGGCATGTAACTCCTCAGCGGTCCCATGCCAGGAGATGACGCCTTCCTTCATGAAGGCCACCCGGTCGGCAATTCTAAACACACTTCGAAGTTCGTGAGTAATCACAATGTTGGTGATATTATGCTCTTTCTGGAGGCTCTTGATGAGATGGTCGATCGAGCCAGAGGTGACCGGGTCAAGTCCCGCGTGCGGTTCATCATAGAGGACACAGACTGGTTTCTCTACCACCGCGCGGGCAAGCGCTACCCTCTTGCGCATTCCCCCGGAGAGGTCCGCGGGCATTTTCTTCTCCTGTCCTTGCATATGCACGATTTCCAATGCCCGCCTCACCTGAAGATCAATTTCGCCCTGGTCACGGAGCCCTGCTTCGCGGAGGGGGAAGGCAATATTCTGACCGACGGTCAGGGAGTCAAAAAGGGCGCCGCCTTGGAACATCATGCTGACCTTCTGGCGGATGGCCCCAAGGGCGCGTTCGGGGAGCCCGGTAATGTCCTCGCCTTCAACCAGGACAGAGCCTTTCCATGGCTGCAGAAGGCCGCACAGATGCTTGATGAGCACGCTCTTGCCCCCCCCAGACCCGCCAAGCAGGCAGAGGGTCTCTCCCCGGTAAACTTCAAGGTCAACCCCTCGAAGAATGTGCTGCCTTCCGAATCGCTGGTGAAGATCCCGGACTTCAATAAATAGTTCTCTTTCTTGTGACATTGTGAACCCCAATGGGAGAGGAGCCGGCCTCGATTCGCTATTCGGGCCTTTTGATTTCGTATTGGTTGCTGGTTCGACAATACCAGTCTGGTGCAGCCATCCGCCCGACCGGCAGGAAGGAGTCTGGAAGGAGATGCAGGGTTTCGGGATCGAGAATTCCGTCCCGGATGTGCGCGTGGATAACCGTGCCGATGACCATGCGGTTGGATCCGATCTCAAGGGTGGCCCATTCCTGACACTCGAATGAGACTGGAGCTTCCGCAATGCGCGGAGTCTCGATGGATGTCGACCCTGCGGGCGTCAGGCCCGTGAGGACCAGCTCTGATTCTCCATGGGGGAGGCTCGCAGAGGTGGCGACCATTTTGTCCGCGAGCGTTTCGTCCGCCATGTTGACAACAAATTCCCTGCTCTCCCGGATGTTCCGGGCGGTGTCTTTCGGGAGACCCACCGCCTTGTTTCCCGGAGCAAATGCCACGATTGGAGGATTAGAACCAAAACAGTTGAAAAATGAAAAGGGCGCGGCATTGACCGCGCCCTCCTTATCTACAGTCGTAATCCACGCGATCGGCCTGGGGGTCACGAGACTCGCCAGCACCTTGTAGCATTCGCCAGACCGAAGGGCGCGGAGGTCTAATTCCATCTCTCAACTACGGCTTACTTGGGAAACTCGTTAATGGTGTAGTAGGCATTCTGGTGCCAGAGTTCCTCTCCGCCCTTGCTGCGGACGCCTGCGGACTTGAGATGGTGGCAATGCCCCGCCTGCCGGTTGGCGACCTTGAGGCGGACGGACTTCTTATCGGCTCCTACGGTGACAGACTCAATAGCCTGAGCGGTTTTGTCCACCTCCGGGCTGCCATAACCACTCTGGTAAACATAAGTCCAAGAGCTCATGGAGTAACTAGCCTTGTCTCCTGCGGTCTTCGGGTCGATCTCCTCGGTAAAGGTCAGCTCGAAGCCGTCTTTGGTGATTCTCATCTCGTGAATTTCAAAAGGAATTTTACCGTTCCAGCGAGTCCGCTCGAAGCTGAATGGTAGCCCACCCCGCGCGCCCCAGCCGCGGTTTGTCGTTCCGACAAAGAGGGACCCGTCGTCCGCGAGCTTGAGGGGAACGATGCCGGAGCGGTAGCCACCAAGAAATGGAAATGCGGCTCCCTGATAGACGCCATTGATTTTTTCCAGAAATACCCGCTGTACCTGAGAGTGGGTCTGCTCGCCCACAAGAACCTGACCGGCAAACGGGCCGAAGGCTCCCTTGGTATGATCGGGAATGATCCCGGTGGGGGACTGTCCGAGCTTGCCGTGGGGAAGCCAGACTGCGGTTGGAACAAGCTGGGGAATGCGCTTGCGCTCTGTTTCGATTCGCGACCCGCTCTTCGGGTCTTCGGGCTTGGGCCCCATGTTGGGCGCCTGCTCCCAGAACTTGTTACCGTTCGGATTACCTACAAATCCACCGGGTTTGAGATGCTTCAGTGAGGAGGAGCCATTCCAAGTTCCCTGATTATCACAGTAAAAGACATCGCCCTCCATGTTGAAGCCTATTCCTCCCGGGGAGCGAATTCCTGAGCAGGTAGGAATGGATTTTCCGTCCGGAGTGATGCGGAAACACCAGCCGCGCCACGGAGAGTTGGCATTGAAAGATCCCGTAAGGCAGAGCACCACCCAGACGTTGCCGTCCTTGTCTGGAGGGGTTCCAAAGGCGTATTCGTGGTAGTCCCCGTTAATACCCCAGGGAGCGGCGACGGTGACAAACTGGTCGGCTCGACCGTCGCCGTCGCTGTCCCGCATCTGCGAGACATCGGGGCGCTGGGTGAAGGTGAACCAGCCATCCTTATGGGACATTCCGAGAGGCTCGTGCAGTCCACTGGCAAATTTGCTCCAGGTCACCTTGCTAAGGTCCTCTCCGAAGGCGCCATCGCAGATCCAAACGTCGCCGCGGCGGGTTGCCAGTGCGACGCGCTTGTTATCGATGATTGCAATGGAGGCTCCCTCCATGACCTCTCCTTCTGGCAACGGAATCTCCTCGCGCAGATAAAAGTCCTCCATGGTGGGAGCTGCAGCGGCAAGGGCTGTCGCAGCGAGCATGGAAGAGATGCAGGCGCGGGTGGCGCTGAACCTGAATAAAGCGGGTGGTGTTTTCATAAAAATTGTTTCGTTTGTAAGATTGTTTCCGATGCGACTACTTACTGGGCCCATTTGTAGGTCAGTTCGATTTCTGCGGAGCCGTTCTTGAACTCAACGGGAAGTCGCAGCTCGTTGGCCTTGATGGTGGCCTTGCTTTTCGTGGAAATCATGAGATCGCCATTAACGATAAATCCACCGGGAGCAACGGTGATATTTCCTGAGGCAGCCCGAAAATAGAGGTTGGCTGGGGCCGTCTTGGCCGAAAGCTTCAGAGAGCGGGTGAGGTGGCCATATTCCAGAGACAAAATTGTGGGATTGGCGTCTCCGGCGACCGGAACAGGAGTGTCCTCGATAGAGACCTGTCTCTTATACACATCTGACGCTGCCGACGAATAGAGAGGTGTAGATCTCGGTGGTCGCCGTATCAT
>CAXEFH010000181.1:0-7202 GCA_963989605.1 uncultured Roseibacillus sp.
GAGATCTACACCTCTCTATTCGTCGGCAGCGTCAGATGTGTATAAGAGACAGTTCGAGGACTCGCTTTTCATTCTCGATCCGCGTCAGCTCATCCTTATCCGCCGCTTCGGGGACGTCGAGGGCAGGACCCCACTTGTCCAGTTTGAAGCCAGGGTATTTCTTGATGTCGGCCCCGGAATTGTAGCGGCCATCCCCATTGTAGGCTCCCTTCTCATAGATGTCCGAGAAGAAGGCCTCCATGGAGTAGAAGTCCTTCGCGGTAAAGGGATCGAACTTATGATCATGACACTCCGAGCATCCCATCGTTGATCCAAGGAAGGCGACCGAGGTTGTCCGTACTCTCTCGGCATAATACTTCGCTATGTATTCGGCATCCTGAATGCCTCCTTCCTCGGATAGCTGATTCACCCGGTTGAATCCCGTGGCGACGTATTGTTCGATGGTGGGCTTATCGAGAAGATCCCCTGCCAGCTGTTCCACGATGAAGGTATCGTAGGGCTTGTTACGATTGAAGGCGCGGATGACGTAGTCCCGGTAGGGCGTCATGCTCCAGGTCTTGTCGCTGTGGTAGCCGTGGCTATCGGCGTAGCGTGCCAGATCGAGCCACATGACTGCCATGCGTTCTCCGAAATGAGGAGAGGAGAGGTAATGGTCGATAGAGGAGCGGACATCCGCATTCTGGGTATCATGAAATGATGCGGGCAGGCCCGTGAGGTCGAGGGAAATTCTTTTTCTCAGAGTCTCCATGTTCGCACGCGGCGATAGCTTGCGACTACCCTTGGGCATCCCCGCGAGGATAAAGTTGTCGATAGGGTGGGAGGCTCCCATCCCGGGAACCTTCGGTCTCCGGGGAACTATGTAGGCCCAGTGGGGCTCATACTCTGCTCCCTGTTTCACCCAGTCCGACAGGATCTTTTTCTGGGCGGAGGTAAGCACCCGGTGGGACTCCGGGGGAGGCATGATTTCCTCGGCATCTTCAGTGTAGAGCCGATGAATGATTTCTGATTCACCCGGGTCCCCGGGGACAAGTGCCCCAGAGGCGAGGGCGTCCTCCCTGACGTCCAGTCTCAGCTTGGCCTCGCGGGCATTCTTGTCCGGACCGTGGCACGAGAAACAATTTTCAGCGAGAATGGGCCTCACGTCCCTGTTGTAGGACAGGGGAGCAGTCAGTGCAGGCAGGGAGCCTAGGAAAATAAGCGCAGTGATGGTTAAGCGCATGACACCTATTCAGTAACGAGGGTGGGGGGAGTGCGCAAGAACGGGGTTTTCCCAGTGGGTCCTGTTTTCGTGGTAGCGATGCCAAATCCAGCCCCAATTACAGGCAAAGAGAGCTCCTCCTAGCTCAAAACTCCCTGCACCACCCTTGCGGGTTCCACCCCGGTGAGACGCATGTCCAATCCCTGGAATTTCACGGAAAACTGGTTATGGTCAATTCCGAGCAGATAAAGCATGGTGGCGTGAAGGTCACGCACATGAACAACGTCCTTCACTGAAGCGTAGCCAAGTTCGTCGGTTTCACCGTAGGCAGTTCCGCCCTGGATCCCCCCACCAGCGAGCCACATGGAGAATCCTTTCATATGGTGGTCCCGTCCGGCTCCCCCCTTTCCCTGGAACATGGGGGTCCTTCCGAATTCCCCACCCCAGACGATCAGGGTTTCCTCCAGCATTCCGCGCTGCTTCAGGTCCGTTAGCAGTGCCCAGGTTGGTTTGTCGGTGAGTCCGCAGCATGTATTCATGTATTTCACCAGCCCTCCGTGGTGATCCCATCCCCGGTGATAGAGCTGGATGAAACGAACTCCCTTTTCAGCAAGTCTGCGAGCCAGCAGGCAGTTAGACGCGAAAGATCCATCACCCGGTTTCGCACCGTACATGTCAAGAATATGCTGAGGTTCGTCTGATACGTCAGTCAGCTCGGGGACACTCGCCTGCATACGGAAAGCCATTTCGTATGCCGCAATACGGGCTTTGATCTCCGGGTTATCGACCACCTCGTTGCGCCGGCTGTCGAGTTGTTGGATTGACTGAACGAGGGCTTGCTGGTGCCCCTCCGTGATTCCGGCAGGGCGGGTGACATAATGGACGGGGTCCCCGGTGCTGTTGAATTCGACTCCCTGATGGCGGCTCGGGAGAAAGCCCGTACCCCACTGCCGAGCGGCTATTGGCTGAGGGTTGCGCCCACCCACGCTCGTCATGACCACGAACCCGGGAAGGTCCTCACTGTCGCTACCGAGACCATAGTTGATCCACGCCCCCATGGAGGGGCGGCCGCTGATGGCCGACCCGGTGTTCATGAAGGTATGGGCAGGGTCATGATTGATCTGCTCGGTAAGCATAGATTTCACGACACAGATCTGGTCAGCCATCTTTCGATGGTAGGGAAGAAAATCGGAGATGAACTGTCCTTTTCCAAACTCCTGGAATTTCGTGAGGTGACCCTGGACCTTGAGATGCTGGCCCTGCAGCTGTGCGATGGGCTGACCCTTGGTGAAGGATTCGGGCATCGGCTTGCCGTTGAGTTCGTTCAGCTTCGGCTTGTAATCAAAGGTCTCCAGATGCGAGGGGCCTCCGGCCATGGTCAGGAAAATGACCCTTTTGATCTTGGCGTCATGGTGTGGTAGGCCCGCAATTCCATCGTAGGAGGTGTCAATCGTATTTCCGAGGGCATCACGACCGAGCAGGGAGAGAAGCGCTGCAGATCCCACGCCGAAACCTGCTGAACCCAAGAACGATCGGCGATTCACGTAGTTTCCAAGCCGTTCAGTGGTAGTCATAGGTCTGTGGGAAGAAAGGAGAAATTACTCAGTTCCGGGTATAGGTTTCAGAAAGATTCAGGATTGCCCGGGCTGCGGTGGTCCACGCGGCATGCTGGACCATATCCAGATTCTCCTCGACCGGTGCCGCTCCTGTTGACAGCAGTTTCCTTGCTCCTGCGGGGTCGGACTGAAATTCCTCCCTCGCGAGCGAGACGAGCTTTTTCATGATCTGGCGTTCCTTTTCATCTGGGGTTCGAGAAAGGGCCTCGTGGTAGATAAACTCGAGACGAGCGTCGATGCTCGGGCCGGCCTCGGAAAGACAACGTGCAGCAAAAACCCGGGCAGCCTCAACGAAAGATGGGTCATTGAGTAGAGTCATGGCGGCAATAGGGGTATTGGAGCGGGGGCGCTCCGCAGTGCATTCTTCCCGGGTTGGGGCATCGAAGGCGCGCAGCATGGGATGAAGAAACTGTCTTTGCCAATGGACGTAGACTCCACGGCGCCACTGTCGATCATCAGCGTGATGAGAATATTTTCGGCCCGGAAAATTGAGGTGCTTGTAGTATCCCAGTGGCTGATATGGCTTGGCACTTGCTCCACCGTAGCTTGTTCGGAGGAGTCCTGAGATTGCCAGCGCGTTGTCGCGGATGGTCTCGGCAGGAAGGCGATAGCGTGACTGCCTTGCGAGGAGTCGGTTGTAGGGGTCGCGTTCCCGCAGATCCGCCGTTTCGAGAGAGCTTTGCCTGTAAACCCGGCTGCTTACGAGGAGTGCCATCATATGCTTGATGTCCCAACCGGACCTGTAGAACTCCATAGCGAGATTATCCAGCAACTCCGGATGGACCGGGGCCTCTCCCTGTCCGCCGAAGTCATCGAGACGCTTGGAAATCCCGGACCCGAATACGAGGTACCAGAGCCGGTTGACCATGACCCGGGCGGTCAGTCCCCCGGTCCCCGTCGCCGGGTCAGTCAGCCAGTTCGCGAGGTCAAGACGAGTCAGCCGGCCTCCCTTTGCGGGCTTTCCGGGTTTCCCGAGAAACGCTGGGAACGCGGGTTCTACTACCGGGCCGCTGTCGTCGAGCCAGTCTCCCCGTGGCAGGATGCGAATGACCCGTGGCTTGGTAGCAACTGTAATCATGGTCCTCCGTCGCTTTTTCTTAAGTGCTGCAAGTTCCACCTCGAGGGATTCCTGCTCCTGCTTGGAGGCAAAGGTCCCGGTATCCAGTTTGCTTTCGAGTTGCGCGAGGCGCATACGCTCCCGCTTTGAATGAACATCGATCTCGGGGGGACGTCTGGTTGGCAGGTCGTTCGTCCCGACCCGGAAATGCTGGGCTTCATCGATATCCGCAAAAAAAGCTCCCAGCGCGTAAAAGTCACGGGCGGTGTATGGATCGTATTTGTGGTCGTGGCATTGCGCACAGCCTACGGTTGCTCCCATCCAGACATTGGAGAGATTGCGTACGCGGTCCGCGAAGTAGATGGCAAGATATTCCTTGGTCTGCACGCCGCCCTCGTGGGAGGTCTGGAGAAGCCGGTTGTAACCGGTTGCGATTTTCTGGTCGATGGTTGGGGAGTCGAGTAGATCTCCCGCCAGTTGCTCGCGTGTGAATTGATCGAAGGGAAGATTCTCGTTGAAGGCATCAATCACGTAGTCACGGTAGGGAGAAATACTATGGTCCTGGTCTCCATGATATCCGCATGTGTCGGCGTAGCGAACGAGGTCGAGCCAGTACATCGCCATGCGCTCACCGAAATGAGGAGAGGACAGAAGAGCCCTGATGCTCTTCTCCAGACAGGCAGACGGATCTTCCTTCCATTCTTTCAGGAAGCGTCCGACTTCC
Source organism: uncultured Roseibacillus sp. (assembly GCA_963989605.1). Taxonomy (GTDB): domain Bacteria; phylum Verrucomicrobiota; class Verrucomicrobiia; order Verrucomicrobiales; family Akkermansiaceae; genus Roseibacillus_B. The sequence continues at coordinate 4,596 of CAXEFH010000181.1, forward strand.
TTCGGGGAGGGAGGAAGACCGATGAGGTCAAAGTGAAGGCGTCGCACGAGGGTGACTGGATCGGTGTCCGGGGAAGGCTTCAGACCCTCCTGGTGGAGCCGGTCCAGAATGAAGTTGTCGATCCAGTTTGCAGGCCACCCCGTAATCCGGGCTGGAGGAACAGGATGCTCCTCCGGGGGCTGATAGGACCATGGCTCGGCGTAGGCACCCCCTTGCGCGATCCATTGTCGTAGCAGTTCCTGCTGCCCGGGGCTGAGTTCCTTGTGCGACTCTGGCGGAGGCATGATCTCGTCCGGGTCCGGGCTGAAAATACGGTGAATGATCTCACTCTCGTCCGGTTTTCCGGGCACGAGGGCATCGCCGATGTCGCCACCCTTGAGGGCTCCTTCGGCAGTATCAAGCCTCAGCTTGCCCTTGCGGTCGTGCTCGTCGGGTCCGTGACAGGCGAAACAGTGGTCCGAGAGAATCGGCCGGATATCCCGATTGAAATCGACCTCAGCAAAAAGCCCACCTGTCCCCAGGACAACGGTGACCAGTTGGAGGACCGGTGGGCTACGGAACATCCTTTTTAGCTTAGCTCCCTGTCAGCACGATGCAATGGAGGACTGATGAAACAAGTCAGCTTACCTTGACCTTGAGGACCTTGACCTTCCCCCAGTCGGACTTCTCGATATCCTTAAGCTCCTTGGGCTGTCCCGAGCTTCCTCCGAGATAAAGCTGACTCCCATCTTCGTTCCAGACAGCCTTGCTTACTCGCATCTTCGTGTCAGTCGCACCAAGCAGTGACCCGGTGACAAGGTCGAAGATCGCGGTGTTCCATTGACCCTTGAATAACCTTCCAGCCATCGCGAAGATTTTTCCTCCGGGGTGAATTGCGATGGTCTCCATCAGGCCCTGTCCAATCTCACTGTCATTAGCACTGCCAGTTCGGGCCACTGCTCCATCTTGCCATTTCCAGCGTTCCCATAATTGCTTTCCGTTTCCAGCCGCGGGATCACGGGTACTGCCCATGCCGGCCAGAAGTAACTCGGAATCATCCGGTGAAAACGCGAGTGAGAAAATGCCGCCGGTAAAGTAGTGGCCCTTGATGATGCCCCACCCGGTGAAATTATCCGTTTCTATGCGGGCAACCTCCTTGTTGGTCTCGAGGCTCCAGATTCGAACTTCGCCCATGAGGTTCCCTGCCGCGAGGAATTTTCCGTCATTACTGAATGCCACGGACTCGACCGGGGGCACATGGGCGAAGTGGTGAGCCTCCCGGCCGGTATTCACCTCGTAAACCCGGATCGATGGTTCCTTTTCCGGGGCGGGCTCGTATTTGTAACCACCGCAGAGATATTGACCTGTGGAGGAGGCAACGAACTTGCCGTCCGGGGAAATGGCGCTCTGCCAAGACCAGAAGTCGTGGGCCTTGATTTCACGAGTCGTCTTTTTCGTCTCTGGATTAATCCAAAGCAGGCGTCCGTCATAGCCTGCGGAAATCAGCTGTCGATTCGTTGGAGACCAGTTCACTCCAGAGGCATAATTGTCGTGCAGGGCAAGCTTCTCAGGTTTACCCCAGCGAATCCGGGGCAGAGAATAGATTCCTCCGTCGAAGCATGCTGCGTAGAAGTTGTCGTTTTCCCCCCGCGTCAGGGAAAGGCAGTGCGTGGGCAGCTTGAACGTGGAGCCCTTGGTGAATTCGATCTTCACGCGAGGACCTCCCTGATTGGTTCTGCCTGATCTTCCACGTAGTGGAAATTGGGAAGGGTTGGGATCTTGAACTGCCCATGAGGGTTGATCCCGAGTGCAGCAAAGATTGTTGCAAACAGGTTCTGCTCGTTGAAGGCCTCCCCTTTGACATCGAATCCGAGTTTGTCAGTCTCTCCCACCACTGCTCCTTGCGCGATTCCACTTCCGAACATGGTCAGGCTCCACGCATTAGGGTAGTGGTCTCTGCCCCGTGCTGCATTGAGCCACGGGGTACGCCCGAATTCACCCATCGCGATCACCAGAGTATCCTCCAGCATTCCCCGGTCCTCAAGGTCCCGATGGAGCTGGTAGATGATATTGTCGAGGTCTGGAACCACCATCTGGTAAATCTCGTGGTTAAAGACATGGCAGTCCCAAGGCATTCCATTTGCAACCATGACGAAGGGTGCTCCCTCCTCTACGAGGTTACGGGCAAGGAGAGCATGCTGTCCGAAAGTGCCGGGTCCGTAGCGTTCCCGGTCTTCTTTCGGAAGACGCTCCAGGTCGAAGAGGTGGGCGCAGCTCATGAGGCCCTTGACCCGGTCGTAGACTGCGTTGTGCGACGATGCCGCTTCGCTCCGGGTATCGTTCTCAAACTTCTTGCTGAAAAAGCTTCTCCAGCGATGCTCCTAGGGACGTGATTTCGATGGTCTCCGGACTGGGCAGATTAATGGTGGGTGGCAAAATCCCGACAAGGTCTTTGGCTGCCAATTTAAACTCAATGGCCTGCTGATTCTCAAGCGCGGGATGGCCAGCCTGATAACATGTCCCTCTGAAGTAAGCAAACATCCGCGGTTTCGCTCGCCCTTCGAACTTTAATTTACCGTCTGCCAGTGTTCCATACACGTCGCTGTCCGTGGTGCCGAGGACAACAGA
>CAXEFH010000182.1:0-7167 GCA_963989605.1 uncultured Roseibacillus sp.
AATGATACGGCGACCACCGAGATCTACACCTCTCTATTCGTCGGCAGCGTCAGATGTGTATAAGAGACAGGAGTCTACACAGTCAACTTGCTCTAGAACGCCGCCGCGCTCAGGGTAGGAAAATCACATCCCCCCCTGCGGTCATTCCCTCCCGAGTGGACTCCAGAAGCTACATTGTTTCTACCGGGGATACCCTTTCCTCGATTGCACGGAAGCATCAGGCCTCTGTGGGAAACCTCATGAAGTTGAACAGCATAGAGGATCCCTCTCATCTACAAGCTGGACAGCGAATCATTCTGAGCCCAGGCGCGGAGACCAGAGGAAAAACCCCGTTCTTCAAAAAAACCCCTCCCAAGGCGATCCCGGTCCTGGAGGAGGAGCCTAAAATTAAACCCGCGAAAGGAGTCGCTGAGGTACAGACATCTCCCGACCTTCCTAAAAATTATAAGGTTGAACGAGGAGATACTCTCTATGGGATTGCACGGCGGCACGGGGTCAGCATCGAGAAACTCAGGAGCCTCAATCCTGACATTCAAGACCGTATTCTCGTGGGACAACGCATTGCTGTCGTTGACCAGGGACGTCTCTCCTCATCCGGGACGACACAAAAGAAAGCAGGGGCTGTTACTCCTTCGACTATGCAGGAAAAGCCATCTCTCCCTGCTGAGACGATTACCTACAAACCGATCAAAACCAGCGAGCCATTGGCGCCAAAGCCATCTCTCAAGGCTCCCTCCTTGAAGGAGTCTGACAGACCATCGAAACCCGCTGCCTCCGCCATCAATCTCAAATCCGAAAAGACTGATGCGAGAGTGGCCCCGAGGAGCATTTCCTCCGTCTTTGTTTCCGAGGAAGTTACCTTCGGGGACTTTGCAAGGCGTCATGGCACGACGCCAGAACAACTCAACGCCCTTAATGGCTGGGACTTCAGAGGGAGTCTTCTCTTGGCCAAGGGCTCCGAAATCTACGTTCCAGGGAGCTGATAGCTGATTACTTAATCCTCCCCGTCTTCCCTCAGTTTCTAGATCCCAACGGCAAGGCAGGGCGACGCCCGGCAGGTACTCAGGTGCCTCCGGGCGTCATTCATCTGCTCGGAGCAGGTGGGATCCTGTCACGTCCGATTTACGAGATCGTCTGACGAGACTGTCGAGATCGTAACGTCCTCCACCCCTGGCAGGGAACTACCTCGATCTTTCCCGATCAACCAACGTCCAGCCATTCGAAGGTCTTCCAGGATCACGTAAGCGGAAGGAACCAGTATTAGGGTAATGGTGGTCGCAAAAAGTATTCCGAATCCAAGCGAAATTGCCATCGGGATGATGAAGCGAGCCTGCATGTCCGTTTCCATCAGCATCGGAGTTAACCCTACAAAAGTGGTGAGGGAAGTAAGGAGGATCGCCCGAAATCGAACTGCTCCTGCACTCACTGCCGCTTCCAGGATATTTGCCGAGGTCTTTTTCTTTCGATTCACATAATCCACCATGAGGAGGCTGTCATTGACGACAACACCCGCCAGCGCGACAAATCCACACATGGACATGATACTTAATTCCGTACGCATGAATACATGTCCAAGCACGGCTCCTACTATCCCGAAGGGAATGACCGACATGATGATTAATGGTTGCAGATAGGATTTCAGGGGAATTGCCATCAGGACGTACATAACGATGAGCGCAAAAACGAACCCAAGACCAATCTCGCGTACACTCTCAGCCTGATCGGATTGCTCACCCTCAAAACGATACGTGACTCCGGGAAAGTTACCTGTGACCTGAGAGAGAGCCTCTTCCTTGAAGCGCCTTACGACCTCATTCGCGTTACCACGGGTATAATCGACGTCGGCAGTGATCCGAATCGCCCTGTTTCGATCTGATCTGCGGATTGTGTCGGGACCCCTCCGCTCCCGCACGTGGACAACCTGGCTCAGGGGAACAGTGCCCTCCCGTGTCCTTAGTTTCATTTGCTCAAAATTCTCGACCGACTCCCGCTCCCCCTCGGGATAACGCACCATGACCCTAACCTCATCATCACCTCTCTGCAGGCGCTGCACCTCATCTCCATAAAAAGCCCTGCGAACCTGAGATGCCACCTCACCCAGACGAAGTCCCGCGGCTCTTCCTTCTGCGGTCAGCTCTCCAAAAGTGAGTTCCCTCTTTCCGGGGCGGTCCGTATCGGCGATATCAATAATGCCTGAATAAGCTTCAAGTTTCTCCCTCAGGAAATCGGCTGCTGCCCTGAGGTCTTCCTGCTTTTTACCTGTTAACAGAAGATCTACCGCATTCCCGCCTCCGGCCGCCTGAGCAACGAAAGTCAGCTCAACCGCACTGGGAATACTTCCAACCTGCTTACGCCAGCGCCTGACAATGTCTTCTGAGGAAATATCCCTCTCCGCGGAGGGTGCGAGCTCCATGGTCACCTCTCCGATATGAACCCCCGACCTTGGACCCCCTGCTGAGAAATCCGTAATGAAGGGCTGGATCCCTGCACTGGCCAGAATGTGCCTGACGACCGGCTTTCCCTGCTTTGTCTGCACCTGGGGAGAGCTTGCGATTTTCAGAGCCTCTTCCTCGATCCTCTTTGTTGCCGCCTTGGCCGCTTCAAAAGATACTCCCCTGGGTAATTCATACCGTGCTATGACAAGGTCCGCTTCAACCTTCGGGAAAAACATACTTCTGATCCACTTGCCTTTGATAAGGCCAAATGTCGCGCACAACATTCCAAGGAAGATCGAGAGAACCACATAACGCCTCCGCAGACATAACTTCAGGAATGGGCTGTAGACCCCCGCGACAAACCGTTCCAGTCCAAGAGCGATCGAACGTTGGATCCGCCCCAGAAGCCAAGGTCGATGATTGGGATCGCTGCGACGCAGGAGTGCGAGGTGGGCTGGAAGAACTAACTTGGACTGGATGAGGGAAAACATCAGTGTGGGGATCACAACCAGCGGTATATTGGGCCAGATCTTGCCACTAACACCGCTCAGCCCAAGCATCGGTGTAAAGGCAACCATTGTGGTGAGTATCCCGAAGATGACGACCATTCCAACTTCGTGAGTACCCCTCCAGGAGGCCTCACGAGGTTCCTCGCCATTCCGCATACGACGATAGACGTTCTCGCCAACAATAATGGCGTCATCCACCACAATTCCGAGAACGAGAATGAAAGCGAACAGGGAGATCATGTTGATGGAGATACCCATCTGCGGCATCAGCCAAATTCCTCCTGCAAAAGAAACTGGAATACCAAGTGCTACCAGCAGGGCGAGACTTGGTCGGAGAAAAAGAGCGAGGACCAGGAACACGAGCAAAAGACCCCACATCCCGTTGCGCTTAAGCAAGGAAAGGCGACCCTCAAGAAAAACACTGGTATCGTTCCAGACCTCGAGGTGAATTCCCTCGGGGATCTCTGCTCTTGTCTTTTCTAGAAACTCCGCGATCCCTTCTCTGATACGGAGAGTATCCTGCTCCCCCGTCCGGTAGACGTTCACAAGGATTGCCTTCCGCCCGTCAAAAGAATTCGTCATCTCCAACTCTTCAAAGCCATCTATGATCGCGGAGATTTCTCGAAGTTTGACCGTCGATCCATCTCCTCTCGTCAGAACTGCGATCTCGCCAAATTCCCCCGCTTCGGCAGGTTTGCCGAGAGCACGTATTACGACTTCACCCGCGACGGTTCGCACGGATCCGCCCGGAAGATCCTGTGAGGCTCTCCTGACTGAATTTGCCACATCTCCAATCGTCAGATCATACTGGCGGAGCTTCTCTTCTGACACCTCAATGGAGATCTCGTAAGGTAGAGCTCCAGCCAACTCCACTTTTGTGATACTACTTTCCTTCCTTATCTTCGAAAGAAACCAGACAGAGGGATTGCGAATATCGAACTCTGGCTTCCCTTGCTTGAAATCCAGCAAACCGGTTCTCACCTCACCTGCAACCTTGCGAAGGCTGCGTTCGTCAACATCCCCGGAAACAGCAATGCTCAGCACCTGGCTGCTCAGACGGACCTCTTCAAGAACCGGTCGATCGGCCTCCTCGGCGAAGTTGTCGATCGCGTCAACCCGCGCTCTCATCTCATCCATGACGTCTTGTAGTTCATACCCGTTTTCGATCATCACGGTTACGACCCCCATGCTTTCCGCCGCTAGCGAATTGATCTCACGAATTCCATCGACGTCTGCGATTGCCTCCTCGACGGGAATGACAACGCCCTCCTCGACATCCTCGGGACTCGCGTTGGGATACGGGATCCCGATCGACACGGCGTCCACGGACACCTCCGGGAACATCTCTTTGCGGAGTTGAAACCACGTGTAGAACCCTGCGATAAGCACCGCAAGCATCAGTGAATTGGCCGCTACGTGATTGCGGCTGAACCACTTAATTACAGCCTTCATTCCGTATTCTCTCTCTCTGTAACGGTGCTACCCTCTGTCTGAGGTTTGGAGAGCACTGCCCGAACCCTGGTGTTCTGGATCAATGGACTGGGAGGCGTCGTTACAATAATCGACCCCTCAGGTATCTCTCCCTCTCCGTCTCCACCGCGAACGATCACATGGGAGGCCTCTGACCAGAGGACCCTTGCTCTACGAATATCCAGACGATCGTCAGCGACGAGAAGAACCTTGCTCCCTTCGACGAATCCAGATCGAGGAATTCTTACCGCATCAGGAATAATTTGCCCGCGAATGGAGGCTTGGACAAACATCCCAATCGGAGGAACTTCCTCCCCTCCGTCCCCAAATGCAGCAACCACATTAATGGAGCGAGTCGATCGTTCCACGATTTCCTCAGATCGGGCGATATTGCCAATCCACTCGACGGTGGCACCTCCAATTTCTCCACTGACAACTACCCTGCCCCTCACGGCACCAGCCTCTCGTTCTAGATACCCGTAATCCTTGAGAGAAAGCGGAAGGCGGATTTCAACCGGTCCGAGAGAGACCAGCTCCACCAGGGGTGCACCGGGTAACACTGTGGCACCAACATCGACATATGTCTTCTCGACCCGGCAGTCATAGGGGGCTCTGATCTCTGTTCTTTTCAGATCCTGCCGGGCCTTCTGAAGTGCGGCCTGTGCTGCTTCAATCTGTGCCTCCGCACTTTGAATCTGTGGCACTCTCCTGACAAGTTCGGTAGGCTCCTGACCCTTTCGGATTTTTTCCCAATCCCTCAGGGCCTGCGAACGCTTCACTACTTCCATTGTCAGGGCAAGTTTTGCCTCCGCCAGCGATGCCTTTGCGACTGCAACCGCAGCCTCATAGTCGCCGCCTTCTATCTTCAGGAGGAGTTCGCCTTCGCTGTCGGAGCCCGGACCATTGAAGGTCATGCCATTCCTGAAGCGTTCATTGACGTAAGAGAGTTTTCCTCCCACCTGAGCCATTAACTGAGTCCGGTGCCGGGGCTCAACCTCACCCTGTGATTTCAGGTTGACCCGAATTCCAGAAATCACCGCTGGCTCAGTCACGACTGTAACAATTTTTTCCTCCGGCTCAACAACTGCAGCCCTCGGCCCATTCAAGACAAGAAACCTCGTTAACCCAACCGCGCTCCCAAGAATTACTATAGAAAGCAAAGCCCAGACACAGCTCCGGAGCGCATGCACATTTAGCGTAAAGGTCTTGTTCATTGTTTTACGGTAAAACCTGAGTTTGAAAATCTCCCCCTAGAGCAAGATGAAGATTGATCCGATTTTCGAGTCTCATTCTTCGCAAGGAGACCAGCTGAAATGCCGTCTGCACCTGTCGATCCTGTGCCGCAAGAAGAGTCAGGGCATCAACGGCACCATCCGCAAAATCCAGAATTGATGCCTCGGCGGCCTTTCTCGCGGAGGTCGCTGATTCGAGAACAGCAGCCTCCCTTCTGGCATAGAATTCCTCTGCCACGAGAGCTTGCTCTACCTCTGCGAACGCCCGGAGGATGGTGCCCTGCAATTCCTGGAGTGCGATCACTTCATCGTGACCTGCGATTCGTTCTTCTTCCTTGAGACGCCCTCCAGCAAAGAGCGGCTGAGCAACACTCCCCGCGAGAGACCAGATCCCAAACCCTCTATCAAGCACGTCCTCAAATGCCGAGGTGCTCGTCCCTGACCTTCCGGTCAGGGAAAAGCTTGGATAGCGGGCTGCTCTTGCTGCACCTCGTCTTAGCCCCGCAGCCTCATACCTCCGCTCTGCAGCGACAATATCAGGTCGGCGTTTAAGTAGTTCTGAGGGCAACCCTGCAGGAGGAACAGAAGGAGCACCAGGAAGCCCATGGGGTTGAGGGATGTTTCCCTCAGGAAATCGACCTATCAGAAGCTCGACTTGTCGGAGAGCCCGGGCGCGTTCACTTTCCCACAGAGCAAGGGATGCACGGGAACTAGCGAGATCGGTTTCGGCGAGACGCAGCTGAGAAGCAAGACCACCTTCCAAGGCTGCAGCAAAACGTTCCTGCACGGAAGCAACCGTCTTCACACGAACTGCGACAGCCGCTTCCGCAAGAATAACCTGTTCGGCAGCCTCGCCCAGAGCGAACCACGCTTTGGCCAACTGGCCGGCCAGCGAGGCTCGTGCAGACCTGTAGTCCTCCGCGAATGCCATGCTTTCAGCAGCCGCGGCCGCCTGCGAAGCTCGTAAGCGCCCCCATAGATCGGGCTCCCAGTTAACATCCAAAGAAGCTCCATAAGTCTCGGCGTTATTACTCCCGAGTTTAATCGGGAAACCCGGAAATCTCTGCTTCTGCTGGAGACTGTTTACCTGAGCGTTAAGCTGAGGCTTCTTCTCCGCACCCGAGAGCCTTGCCACTGCCTCGGCCCTGCGCACTCTCTCTGCCGTGGCCTTGAGATCAGGATTCCTCTTCATTGCCTCGGCGACAAGAGCCATCAACTGCGGATCCTTGAACCTTGCGATCCAGTCGTAGTCCACACCGGCCATCCCCAAACCGCCTGTCGACCACCCCGCCGGGATTCCCTTGGCTGCAGATCTCGCAGAGAACTGATCGGTGGCCGGAGAGCACGCCATCACGCCAACAAAAATAAAGCCCATCGCCGGGATGATCAGATACTGCCCCTTCTTGATCTTCATTATCCTCTATTTTGGAACTCCATCCCCGCGTTGCAGAAATCGATGATTTTCACCTACAAGCTTTCCGTCGATGGATTCCCCGATCTTCCTTCCGAAATCTGGTGTAG
>CAXEFH010000183.1:0-7161 GCA_963989605.1 uncultured Roseibacillus sp.
TAATGATACGGCGACCACCGAGATCTACACCTCTCTATTCGTCGGCAGCGTCAGATGTGTATAAGAGACAGGGAACTAACCTTCACCAGTGAGGCCGGCGCTCTCTATGACGTTCTCGGGAGTGAGGATCTGAGGGCCTTCTCCTTGCTGACCCGGGTGTCCGGAAGCGCAGGGCAGACACAGATCGTGCTCGAAGCACCTGCCGCACGGGCGGATCGTCGATTTTTCCGGGTTCGTGCTCCGGAGCTGCCTCCGACTCCCGACTGGTTCCGTTCTCACGGAGGGTCAGGCGAAGAGGCCCATGGCCACTTCATCATTACTTGTGAGGATGGAGGGTTCCTACAGATCGGCGAGACCGGATTTTTGCCGAATACGCGGATACTCGCGATCAAACTTGATCAGGAAGGCGTCCTTGAGTGGCGGCAGGAGTATTCCAACCGATCGACCGGAGCGTCTGGTCATGGAACCTACAACCTTGGGAATTCCGTGATCGAAGTCGACGATGGTTATTGGATCGCTGGTGCGCTCAACCGTAACAGCGCAGCTCTCAAGGTCGATAAGGGCACGGGAGAGGCCCTCCTCGTCAGGATTCATAGCAACGGAGGGTATGATGCTTACGAGCATATGGTTGAGACTGATGGGGGGCTGGTAGCCGTCGGCTATACGAACGCCGAGGACCGGGAGAACACCTTCTTTGCGGAAGGCCGGGGCTACCTCGCCTTTATGGATCCTTCGGGAATTAAGACCGGGGGAAGAAGTCTTCGCGATGACCTCGCACAGGCCTATCGGATTGCGAGGCAGGGAGACTCCTTGATTGTCTCGGGCCTGGTGTGGAATGAAGAGGACAATCTGGACTTCGGACTCCTCAAGTTAAACGCCGATGGCAGCCGGGTATGGGGCCGTCTTTTCGGGGGCAACCGAGATGACCATTGCTTCGGGATGGACCTTGGGGCAGATGGCTCCATATTTCTCACCGGACATACCCTCTCAGGAACAGTCAACTGGCAGACCTACACCATGAAGCTTGACCATGAGGGGGTTCTGCAATGGGAGCGAAAGAGGGGAAATCCGCGCGGGTTCGACCCTCGTTACATCCACGATGAAGCCTGGGGTGTCCGGGCCACTCCCGACGGAGGCTGTATTCTAACGGCTGGGACAGGAGACGAGTATGGGAGCTACTCGGAAACGAATGGGTCGGACGTCTCAGACCAGTGGGAAGTATACGTTATCAAGTATGGGCCCGACGGGGCCCTTGAGTGGGAGGCAACGTTCGAAGCGGAGGAGGGTGACTGGGCTGGGGAGGACCTGGCCCTGACCCGGGACGGGGGTGTGATCATCGCAGTCGATGACTCCCAGTTCGGTTTTCTTAAGCTCCCGTCTTTCTAGCGAGTAAAACTACCAGTCAGGCCGAAGGAGGGGCTGATCGGGGCCTTTCCCCTTTACTTCGCTGGTCAGAACGACGACTACGCCTCCTGTTGTGAGAACCATGAACCCTGCCCAGATCACACTCGCCCTTGCTCTCGCTGCCGGTGTCGGCCACGCGGAAATCGGATCCGATGGGAGCGCAGGTGAGTTTCATACGAAATTCGGTATCATCCATGGGCTCGGAGAACTTGTGGGAACCGGTCTGGCAGCCGATGGGGAAGGATTCCAAGCTGGAGTCAGTTATCATTACACGGATTACCTGAGCCTCAACGGAAGATACGAGGTAGCAGATTTCGATATCTATCAGAACTTCCGGTTAACGCTCGACCGGAAGTTTGACCTTCCCAGCGGGCTCTCGTTCCATTTGCTGGGTGGTTATAGCTGGCAGAACCTCCTTGCGCGCACTGTTGAAACTGATGGGATCCTCGCCAATGCCGGGCTGTGCTGGGAACGTGGACCCTGGTTCTTTGGAGCGAACTATTCGCGGGTCTTCGCGCTCGACACGTCCACCAACTTTCGCGACCGGGGAGTTTCGGTGGACTTACCGGAAAAGCATTCGGATCTTTTTGAAGTGATCGCTGGCTACCGCATGAGCGAGAACTGTGCCCTTATTTTCAGCTACGAGAGACAGTTTGGTGGGGACACCCAGATCGAGATCAAGAAGCATGTGACGCTTGGGGTCCGGCTGAAGCTCTAGGGCTCGCCCTGCGTTGTTCCGCCGCCTCGTTAATTGGCGAGGCGCCGGACCGCGGCGTCGAGAACGCTGTCAGATTTTCCCATCCGGTCCCGGGGGGTGGCTTCCATCACGAGATCCGGGGGAACGCCAAGGCCATCGAAAGGTTCTCCGGTAGGGCGGAATTTTGCAGTCTGGCACAGGACGACCTCCAGCCCGGTGTTGGGAAGGGTATAGCTTTCCATCCAGCCGTTGCCTCCGCCGCTCGCAGTGCCCATGAGGGTGGTATTTGGCAACCCCTTGAATCCGCCCAGAAAAATATCACTAGCGCTGAATGAGCCGCTGTCCTGGAGGATGATGAGAGGCTTGTCGTAGTAATAGGCCTCTGGGTTCATCGTGGAGTCGAACGCTAGCACGTAAAAATCGCTGAATTTCCCTTCGGGTAGAGTCCAGGTTGGCTTGAAGGCCTTGATTGCTTTCCCAATGTAGTTTCGTTGTGCGTCCGTTTTCCAGTGTGAGGAGGTGACCGGCTGGGCAGACATGCTGGACATGTTGAATCCGTCGGGCATGGGCCGGGGGAGTTCCATTGGTTTCCGGTAGGCGGAGAATTCGATGATCCGCATGGGATCCCCGGGCTTCAGGAAATAAGGCATGAGGGTCAGCAGGATATTCTTGGATCCGCCGGGGTTGCCCCGCACATCAATGATGATTCCGGTGGTGTCCTTGAAGCGTCCCATCCATTGGTTGAGCTGGGCGAGAAAGCGGCTGCTTCCGGTCATCTGGGGGAGCCTTATGTAACCGATCTCCCCGATCCTGCGGGTGTCTCCAGCGGGGAAGTCCAGTTCCCGCTGGGGCCTCCGAGCCACTTCTACTTCCATCATACTCGAGCTTTTTCTGTTCTTGGATTCGAGTTCAAGCTGGAGCGAGTCGTTCTTGGGAAGACCCAGTTCCCCGCGGATGTAATTCACGTAGCTGAGCATCTGGAGCGATTGGCGCAACCTCCACTGGGGAGACTCCTTCACCACCGTGTAGGATGCGACCTCCAGCCACTCGGCGATGGGGCGGCCATCGATCGATGTGACATAGGGATGCTTTGGGTCCAGGAAGTTCTCTCCGTTGGTTAGGTAAACCCGGTCCTTGAAGCTGCCAGCCACGAAGGGCGCATAGCCGCGTGGCATATACTGGGCGGGGGGAGAGGCGAGTCTGCCATGCCCATCACAGAAGAGGCTGATGAGTTTGGCCAGTTGGAGTCGGAACTGGTTGAGGGAGGTCTCCTCGTCAAGCGATCCGCGGATCGCATCAATTGCGCCCCGGTAGTCCACGGGGCGGAGCTCGAGGTATGAGAAACACGTCACGAGCACATGTTCGAGGTAGTCGAGGTCTTCCTCCAGGTCCTTGCGGGGAACCAGCTTGGCCTCTCTGAGCTCGGGCTTGGTGACAAGAAACTTATGTTCCGCCGCGATATCCTTCTTTCGCTCCCGTGCGATGGCGGCAGGATCAAAGAGAACCCCGGAGAGAACATGAGTCTTGATATAGGAGCGCACAACCTGACGGTCCGTGGGTGCTACCTCGTAGGCCTTCTTGACAAACGGCAACCCCCGCTTCGGCTCCCCCAGCCCCTCCGCAAAGACCTGCCAGCCGAGCATCGCCATGGTGCTGGCATACTCGGGGTGGTCCGGCGACATCTGGGAAAGCAGGCGGGAGCCTTCCTCAGCGTCGCCGCGCTGGAGGGCGCGCATGCCTTCCCGGTATGGATCCAGGACGGGCTTCTCGCCTTCCCGCAGCCCCGACAGCTTGAGATCCAGGTAGAGATCGCTGCTGGTCGGGCCTGCCTGATGAACCTCCACCGCAACGGTATTCACGGCACCGTAGTTGAGAGCGTCTGCCGGGATAGTAGTGACCATTTGGCCGCTCTCCCTAACGGCCCTGATGGCCGCGCTCTCTGGCGTCAGCGGGCCCTCCTCAAGGTTGCCCCGCGCGACTTCCTTGCCGTTAAGGTAGACCGCCACGCCATCATCGTAAGACAACATGAGCCCCAGCTCCTTAAAACCCTTCTCTTCTTTAGGAGGGCCCTGAAAGGTGGTGCGGAAATAGGCGGTGAGGGGTTTCTTCTCGGCGTCGTCGCCGAACACGATATTGGTCTTCACGTCCTCTTTTCCGTATCCAAGAGGAGCCTTGCCTTTTTTCCATCCTGAGTCGTCAAACCCGGGGGCGTTCCACTTTGCCCCCGGGACGGCCTTGCCGTCCAGATAGCGCCAGATCGTTTCTTCCCCTGCGGGGACAAGGGTTGTCTCTGCACCGGTGACCCCAACTGCGATCCACAGGAAGGAAAATAGAAGCTTTGCCGCTTTCATCCTGACGCACGGTAAAACAGGTCAGGCCGCTTGGGACAGGCGAAATTGCAGAGCGGGGACCACAATCGCAGGAAGAGGCCGGGCCCGGGATCCGCTGGCGGAGGTCATTTGCAGTGTTGGAGGGAAGGCCGGAGAGAGATCGCTTTCAGCGGGGCCTCATTTGGAGATCCTTTTCCAGCGCCTCTGGGCGTAGACCTTTTCAGGGCCCCATTCCTTGTCCGTGTAGACCATTCCTTCCGGGGTGATTACCCACGTCTGCTGCCCACTTTCGGAGGTCATTTCGATGCCGTCGCCTTTCCATTCGACAGAAAACGAACGCATTCCCTCCCACGGACTCCTGAGTTCCAGTGTGGGTTCACCGGTGGCGCCCTTGACCGTGACGTGCTCAGGATAGCGGTAAAAAAAGTGGCCCTTACTTACGGTTCCATGCCCCCATCCAATTGCCGCCTTGTGTGCCTCTGGGTCGGTTCGGTTATGAATGATACTCATGACCTTCCCGTCGAGGAAGACCCAACGGCCACTAACAGCCGGCGGAAGGTGGATCTTGCTTCCATCGTTCCAGGAAGCCACTTCGTACATTCCATTGATCAGAGACAGGATCTTTGTATCCCCCGCGATGGAACTGCCAAAGTCCCCTGCATCGGTGTGGGGGTTATGCGCACAGCCGCTGGCCAGTAGCGCCACGGCCAGAACAAGCGGAGGGCCAAGCTTGAGCATAGCTGTATTTTTTCGGATTAAAGGGATTTTCCACATGTTTACCTGAGCGCCTGTTGTTTCATTGGTCCGCGGATCACGTTCACTGAAGTTCGGTGAAGATGGGGGTTCCCACGACCCCGGCACCCTTCATCGCCTGGGCAAGGTGATCTGAATTCACAAAGGCCCTGACTTCGGAGATATCCTTCGCGCTCATCAGTATCACAACCCAGTTGGGATTGTCATACCCACGCAGGAGCTGAATCTCCTCCAAGCCGGCTTCGGTCCGGGCGGGGGTGTCATCATCGTAGACCTTCTTCCAGGCGTCGAAATCCTCTACTTCGTGTTGAACGAGAATATGCATAGGAAGAAGTGATACGTTAAGATGGAACAAATGATCAACGGAGAAAAAGGGCTCTTTCCATGCGGCGCCTCTCCTCAATCCTGTCCCGCACGACCATTCACAGAATCAGCATGCAGTCGCCGTAGCTGAAGAACCGATAACGTTCGCGAACCGCCTGCCGATAAGCTTCGAGGATCAGTTCACGGTTTGCGAATGAGCTTACCAGCATGAGAAGAGTGCTTTTAGGGAGGTGGAAGTTAGTGAGAAGGGCATCGACGATGCGGAACTGGTAGGGAGGATAAATAAAAATATTGGTGCGTCCCTGGCCAGCGGTCACCGACCCATTCTGGCCGAGGTGTTCGAGGACGCGGGTGACGGTTGTCCCCACCGAGAAGACCCGCTCGGCGTGTGAGATCTGATCTGCAGTTTCCGCGCTGAGTTCGTAGGCTTCCTCATGCATTTTGTGTTCCGCAGGATTGTCAACCTGCACCGGTCGGAACGTGCCCGGGCCCACATGGAGGGTCAGGAAGGCGTGGGGAAGGGAGGCAACCAAGTCTGGAGTAAAGTGCAGTCCAGCGGTTGGGGCCGCCACCGCACCCTCCTCTCTGGCATAAACAGTCTGGTAGCGCTCGCCATCGGAGGGTTCCTCTCCCCGTTCCATGTAGGGAGGGAGGGCCAGCTCACCATGGATACTCTCGTCAACGGGTTGGTCCCAGCTGATGAGACGGTAGCCGAGCTCGTCGATACCTGTCACCGTTCCGGTGCTTGGGCCCACCTCCACGGTGCGTCCGACCTTCATCCTCTTGCCCGGTCGAACGAGACAGCGCCAGTGCAGGGGATCGGTGCAGTCCACTCGAAGTAACTCGATACGCCGATCGTTGGAGAAGAACCGGGCCCGGACTACCCTGGTGTCATTGAAGACGAGGAGGTCGTCGTTTCGGATGAAGGAGGGTAGCTCTGCGAAATTATGATGCTCGATGGTGCTCTGCTCGCGGTTGATTACCATCATCCGGGAAGCTGACCGCTCGACAAGGGGGTGAGAGGCAATGAGCTCCGGAGGGAGCTCGTAATCAAAGTCTTCGGTGCGCACGGGGAGTCGGAAGTTGAGAGATCTTTGCTAATTCGGAGTCCCGTCGCAGTCAAAAATAGCGGACGGACCGCAACTCCGACTATTGCTTCCGCAGGCCGATCCGGGTTGCCGCCTCTTCCAACCTGGTAATTCCCCTCCCGCGCAGGGCGGGCGGATGCTGCAGCCTTGCCCTGACAACTATGTGGTCCCGTCCGTGCTGCTCATCGGCAGTGAGGACCCGGAAGGGTGTGGACTTCAGGTCCCACGTCTCGGTGTCTCCGCAGGGGGACCATCCCTCCTCTCTGAGGACAAGGAGCAATTGTTGGCGGCCGATTTCCGGTGATCCAAGAAAGGCAATCTCTGAGCAGCTCGCCCCTGTCCCGGCTTGACTCGATAGCCCTGTGGGAGCCTTGTGAAACCGTGGAGCTGGGCCTCCGTGACGCCACCGCGAAAAGGCCCGCACAATTGGCTGAAGAAGGTCACAGAGCCTGAGCAGGCTACGGGCAACAGGGGAGTCGAATCGGCGGTGGATTGGGGGGGGTGGGTTGGTGTGACTCGCTAGTCCGTGGAAACCAGACTGTCCCTTAGATGCAATATAAATGAC
>CAXEFH010000184.1:0-7142 GCA_963989605.1 uncultured Roseibacillus sp.
GATACGGCGACCACCGAGATCTACACCTCTCTATTCGTCGGCAGCGTCAGATGTGTATAAGAGACAGATTTTAATCCAAACCCCTCCCTCGATCGACCTGATCGGCAGTGGATCTAACCGCGGGGTGGCCTTTCCACCTCGTCCGTCAAGTTGCGTTCCACTCCGGTGGTGTCCGAGGTGTAGTCGATTGCAACAAACAGTAGTCTTCCTGATAAATCAGGGAATCACTACTCTGAAGAATTGTTTCTCGCCACTGATCAGGAGGGAGTGTTGCAACGTATTTCCCGTGCCCACCCTAAACCTGCCTATGTTCTGCCAGGTCTCAAGATCAGTAGACCGCTGGACGCGATAATTAACGCCGGCTTGCGTCTCCCACGACATGTTTATGTTTCCATCCGAGATCCAGAGCCCAGAAAGATCAACCTGTGGCGCGGATCTTGGAGTCACCTCAAAGCTAAACCACCGCACCCCATCTGCTGGGAGTGCGCCTTGGATCGACCGGTTGGTCCCGTATCTCAGAACAAACGAGCCCGCCTGTGGCGGGGCTTGGACAGAAAACCCGTCCCTGAAGATAGTTTGATAGAGGCTGACGGCCACGTGGTAGATTCCCTGAGTCAGGTCTGACGCACTGAATCCGCTTTGTCTGGTCCCATTGAAGTCATCATTTTCGATAAGAAGATTACCTTCAGGACCGTAGAGCGCCATTTGTGTGTCGAGAGTGGACCCAAGCGTACTGAACTGGAGTGGGAGACTCCCGTCGCCTAGAGCTCCCAGCGCCACAGCGCGTTCAGGAGGGAGCCCAAGAGGGTTCGGACGTATATCGAATGAAAACCAGACTGCGCCTGTTTCCTGAATTCGGGCTCTGGTGTTTTCATTCGAATTGACTGTGAGTGCGATAGTGCCACCGGGAGGGCCGCCAGTCGCGGAAAACCCGTCGGCAAAGGTGGTGTCATATTGACCGACCGCGATATACCATGTCCCTGGTGACATACTGGAAAATCCAAAACCGCTTTGCAGGGTCTGATTAAAGTCATCATTCTCTGCCGCTAATCTTCCATCGGGGTAAAAGAGGGCGATTTCGGTATCGATGGAGGATTGCAAGGTATCAAAATTAATCTGCGCTTGGCCATCCCCCAAGACGCCAAGAGAAATCGCGTCTTCCGACGTGGATCCAGCATTGTCGATCACCTCTCCGCCGCCGTTGTTCCCCCCGCCACCGTTCCCGTTTCCTCCGCCACCGGGGTTCGAGACAGTCACCTCATACCACGTGATCTCCGCGCCGAATGTGACAATATCTAACTGGCCGTCTCCATTCACGTCTGCGGTGAAGACGCCAGAGCCATCGCTTTGGGGCTCTGCCAGACGGGGTGCTGATAGGGTCTGTCTCAGCACGGAGGCACCCCCCTCCCAAATATCATAAATGAGAGTGTTGGCAGTCGGTGAGGTCTGGAACTGGTCCAGATCACCGTCCCCATCAAAGTCCACGACGTGGAGCCCTTCCCAATAGAGTTGGCTTCCTGCGCCAATGAGGGGTCCGAAATTCCCTGTCCCGTCACCGGGATGGTAACCATAATTACCGTTTCCCCACTCACTGATTCCCACCACGTCGAGGAAAGAATCCTGATTCACATCTGCGAGATACAAATTCCTTTGCATCAGGAGTAAATCACTCTCCGGAACAACGATTTTCTCCCAAGGTCCCGCTCCGACCCCCGGGTTTTTCAAGCTGATAATCTGACCCCCATCGGCTGCCCCCACAACCAGAGAAGAGCCCGGATAGGCTTTGGCGACGATGTCAACATAGCCGTCTTCGTCGAGGTCGCCGATGTCAAAGGTCCTGGGGAAGAGATCGTCTTCCTGTGTGACCACTCGGACACTATCGTACGTTCCGTTGCCGTTGTTGGGTATCCACGCTATCCGATTCACCGTCCTGTCTTGCACGAAGACGATGTCGAGATCACGGTCTCGATCGAGATCGGCGACGGCTACCGTTCTGGTGTATTTGGCTCCCGCGGATCCAACGATCGTATTCGATGTGAACGAGCCCTGGCCGTCATTGGAGTAAACTCTTATTCCGGCGCCATCACCGTCTTGGGGAACGCCTATGCCGGGAAATGGGAAGAAAGGATTCCACGGGAAGGTGTGGAAGGTGGGGAACGTGGGACCCACACTGATATGGCCGTAACTCCCTGTGATGACGTCTAAATCTCCATCGCCATCCATGTCACCCACATCAAAGGTCTCCAGACCTTGCTCATTACCAGAGATCGGCAACACCTCCCAGTTTTCCGTTCCGTCATTCCTAGCCCACGCGATGCGGTGGAAGTAGGCACCCGCAGCACCGGTGAAATCATTGATGACAAAGTCGATATCTCCGTCGCCATCCATATCCCCGGGGATAGCGCGCCCCGCGTCTACCCCATCCGGCAGCGAGACGTTGTTCTGGGTGATGTCTACGATTTGAGCAGAGGTGAAGCTTGTAGCCAGAGCAATGGCAGTGACACTGAGGATCAGTGATTTAGGAAATGGTGGAAGGCCGGAAGGTAGGACAAGGGACATGTTGACAATCGGTGCGGCAGTAGAATGCACGAAGGTCCGGTCGAGTTCAATTTCTTAACTCCTCATCCCGGCAAAAGCGGGGCACTGTGCATATTTCGTATAAACAATCTGTTGATTTCCTGCCGGGGAGGGCCACCTGGTTCTACTGGCTCATCGCCTGCAATAAATTCTGGAACATATTGCAGGGGGCAAACAAGGGCCCTTCGCTGAATCAGAGTCGACCGGCCCAAAAGAAATTCGCGCCCTTCCGGGATCTGCTGCTTCAAATGGAATACCGGGGTGGCCCTGTCTACTCCACTACGAGGGAAAACCATACTGCTCCGCCCAGATGTACGCCAGACTCCGTCAGGGTAGGAGGAGCCGCATTATTCGTTCCAGCTCTGACATTGACGGTGAATTCATCCGTAACACCAAGTGGCGCACTCACATCGAAGGCAGTGGCGCTAAATGAGCTGTTGTAAGCGCCACCTGCGACGAAATAAACGCCCGGTTGTAAATTGACATTGATCCTGCTGAGGTAACTCAGCCCGGGCGCATCGTCATTTTGGGCAACAAGGTTACCTTGTGCATCGAAGAGTCCGATCTCAGTGTCGGTGACACCAGAACCCTGAGTGTCAATTACTAGGTCGCCAGCTGGGACACGTCCGAGACTAATTGCCTGCTCTCGACTACTCCCGTTGCCACTGGGAGGGGCAGAGGGAGAAGCCGGAACTTGTAGCAGTCTGAAGAGTCGAAGATCTCCTGCCGGACGAGTGATACTGTGAGTATTACGGGGCGGGGTCGCGTTCAGGTTTTCCAGACCTGCCACAGGTTCCCATGAGGTGGTATCAGGATTCTCTATTGGGCCGTCACTTGCTACGACAGTGTATGTTTCGGACTCCCAGCTCTTCCATCCAAATTCAATCGTTTCTCCGCTATCGGGGCTCGACACCACGAACTCGTGAGGATCTCCTGTTCCTGAGCGGATTCCGTAAAAAAAGTAGGTCTGTTCCTGCAAAAAAGCAGTTTCAATTTCTTCGTTGGTCCAGGCTGAGTCATAAATTTCCACTCGTGCTATGGTCCCTGAAAATGGTACCGGCGCATTATTCGCGCTACCCTCGTCGCTAGAGGAGCCAAGACATACCAAGGTCGGGTTCCCATCATTATAAGTTGCGTGGACATTGAGGAGGCTGGGGTGCTCCTCGCTATTACTTAGCGCACCATCAATGAAGACCCGATCTTCCAGACCATCATAAACCCACGACAACTGAGCCCAGCGTCCCTGTGTCGACAGAATATCGCTTCCCTCTCCATTCGGACCCCATCCCACATCAGGCTCATTCGGATCATTTACCGGGCCACCACCCCAGTGGCCGATTGCACCAAATGTAGGGCTTTCTCCTTGGTTCATCGCTGCGTTTGAGCCATTTGGGCCGCCCCGGCGGCCCCATGAAACGATCGCCTCCTCTTCCTCTATGAATTCATTGAAGACCCATGCTCGGACGGTGTAAGCCTGATTGCCGACCAGGCCGAGCGTGGGAGCATCGACCGCAGCGGTCATCTTGTCCCCATCGAAAGACAAGCCCTTGATCCGAACGAGAGGGTTATTATTTGCAGGATGACTCTCTGCCTCAACTTCCCCAATGAGCGTTGTAAAAAGACCGGCCCGCCCCTGATTGGCCACGGTGCGGACAACCATACCGTCTGGTAAGTCAAGACTCGTCATGTCGATCTTGGCGATCTGATTGGCATTACTGCTGGCGTCGAGGGGGTCGGTTTGGTTGCTCAACTCCTCACCATCAGGAGAGCCATCTCCATCTGTATCAGGATTCAAGGGGTTTGTGCCGACCTGCAATTCCTGCAGATCCCCAAGAGCATCACCATCTGTATCGGCAAGCAGGGGATCTGTTCCGGTATCTGTCATCCCGTTCCCGAGGCCTGTTCCAGTCTCGACCCCATCAGACAGCCCGTCCCCGTCGGTGTCCTCATCAAGTGGGTCAGTCGGAGCGGATTGTCCCCGCACCAGTCGATTGACTTCCTCGCCATCACTAAGCCCATCCCCGTCGCTGTCAGAGTCACAGGGATTGGTGCCCAAGGCCACTTCCGCGCTATTGGATAGGCTATCGCCGTCGGGATCCTGCTCAGCATCGGCAATATTCTTGTCTAGACAATCATACTGATCCTCAACGCTGTCGAAGATGCCATCACCATCCAGATCAGTAGCAAACGCCACGTCATACCAGGTCATGACCGCCCCAGGGGTTACAAGGTCCAATTCGCCATCACCGTTCACATCGGCGGTGAAGATTCCTGATGCGGACACTGGAGGTGCCCCATTCGCAGGCCCCAAGCGTCCCGCGTCAAACGACTGAACATTGGCGGCTTCTCCGCCTTCCCATTCCACAAAGAAGATCTTCCCTTGATCGGGTGCTGTCACGAACCAGTCCAGATCGCCGTCTTGATCAAAGTCGACGACGTGGAAATTTTCTGGTGCTGCCGTCGCAAGGCCCGCTACGGTTCGGGTCGGCCCAAAACCCCCGGCTCCGTCACCCACCGCGATGCCGATTCGGGAGGTTTCAAAATCAAAGCGCGCCCTAGAAATTGCCACCACATCGAGGGCGGAATCGCCGTTCATATCCGCCAAGAACACATCTTGAGGAGAAGGAAGTTCATTTCCACCCTCCCATCCCCGGGGGCCTAAGATGATGTCTGCCCATTGTTGGGAGATTCCACCGCCTGGGTTCCTCGCAGAGTTGATTCGTGGTGACTCGCCACCTCCTAGGATCCCCACTGCACCGCTTCCAGCAATAAAGGCGATGTCAGTGTCCCCGTCGCCATCAAGATCTCCCGTATCCAATGACTGAGGTTGTGAATTTGCCCTTGCCCAGATTACTTGAACCTCCCCGAAATTTCCATTGCCGTTGTTCGGGAGCCAAGCCAGCCGGCTCGTCCCGTTCGATTGAGCCATGATGATATCAAGATCGCCGTCTCCGTCGAGATCGGCCAATTCGATATCTCTGATATACCGTGATTTGTTAGCAAAGGCCTCGAAGAAGCCGCCTCCGACTGAGAGAAGGGTATTTACCGTGAACGATCCTCTTCCATTGTTTGTGTAGACCCTCAAAGAAGAGTTAACCCCTCCAAATTGACCATTCAGGGTCCCGGCTGCGCCCGTGACGACGTCTAGATCTCCGTCACTATCCAAATCTGCCACCTCAAAGGAGGTCAGGTTTGCTTCGGGGACCTGTGTCATCGAGCCGGCCTGCATTTGCCAGCTGTTGTTTCCATTGTTTCGAACCCATGACACAAGATACATAGGTTCTTCATCAGTAGTTCCTGTATAGTGCCTGATGACAAAGTCGATGTCTCCATCCCCATCCAGATCGGCAGGCTTCGCGTCTCCGGCCTCGATTCCTTGAGGAAGTGAGATCACAAAGGGAGTGATACTTTCAATCTGGGCGGAGATAAGATCGGTCCAGAGGACAAAGGAGGCGAAGATGAGTCTCAGAGTTGTCTGGAAAAATCGCGGGAGGTAACGGGGGAACATCGTTCTTTATGATTATGGAGAAGCTCAGACAGGGCAGCAGACTATGTGCCACTTTGAAAGAGAGGATTGGGCGCAGGGGGGATGGTTTGGTCGTTCCGCTGCACGATTGCTTCCGCAAGAGAGCTGTCCTGAGGAAGGACGGCCTCAACTGCATCAAAATCCATAATATCGGAAGCCAAAGAAAAGGAAAGAGGGCTCGCCTTGAGAAAAGCGCGTGAAGGAGCCGCAGGTGCTCCAGATGCAACGCCCGCGAAGCCTTGGGGATCTAACCTCAACTGGGATTCAAGCGATGACGCGCTACGGAATTGTAACCAACCAGCCAGAAGTAGATTGCGGGATTTCCAGGATCAGCCGCGTCGAATGAACGATGGCGCGATGCATCCAAGGAGAAGCTGACCCGATGCATGAGGACCTCGGCGGGGGAGGTCATTCGGAAGACATGGAGCTCAAGTAGAGAGCGCGTGCATGCTCGATTTCATGCAAGCGTGCATCAAATTCGTCCGGGTCACTATCCCAGAACCTGTGAGTGGCCTCAATTTCATTCATGCGGCTCTGGTAGGATTCGGCGCTCATGAATTCCCGGGCTGAGCGGGTCGCCTCATCCCGGGCTAGGGAGTGGCCTGGTGAGCTCAAGGAGCACGAGGAAAGAAGCGATACCATCGCACAGCCTGTGATCTCGCAGAAGTTCATGGTTACGGATCCCTACCATGGACGTTTACCAGTCGGCAAGCGGGGAGGGATGTGCGAGGGGAGAACGAGACGAGGGTGCTTCTTTCGTAGAATTTTTTCTTTTCAGTCCCTGCGAAGAGGTGCCACATTTTTTGTGTGAGACGAAGATCCTTCCTCGTGCTGATTACTATTAGCCTTGTCGGTCTCGGGACTGCTCTCGTGTTCCCGCCACCGCAGATCCGGATTCATGCCACCGACAAAGCCGGAACTAATCCCCGCCCGGGGAAGAGTGCCGTTGGGGAGGAACATCTGAGGGTCCGGGGGTTCAGAAAGCTGAGGAGGCCTGATCCCTCCAAGGACCCCCTGCAGGCGCCTCCACAAAATGCAG
>CAXEFH010000185.1:0-7099 GCA_963989605.1 uncultured Roseibacillus sp.
AAGACGGCATACGAGATTTCTGCCTGTCTCGTGGGCTCGGAGATGTGTATAAGAGACAGAAACCTGTCCGAGAGAATCCTCCCGGAGATCCCACCTCCGAGCATCCAATCGATCGCTTCGTCGAAGCGAAATTACTTGAGACATTTGGAAACGAAGCAGGGTTCGCCAGCATGTCGACCCGGGCCACCCTTGCGAGGAGAGCCGCTCTTACTCTCACCGGCCTGCCCCCCAACCCCGTCGAACTCGCCAGCTTCCTGAGCGATGAGACAAGTAGCGCGTATCCAAGCTACCTCGACAAGCTGATGACGAGCCCGCGCTACGGAGAGCATCAGGCACGTTACTGGCTTGACGCAGTTCGCTATGGCGACACTCATGGCCTTCACCTCGACAACAAACGCGGGATCTATCCTTACCGGGACTGGGTGGTTCGCGCCTTTAACAAGAACCTTCCCCTGGACGAATTTATCCTCTGGCAACTGGCAGGCGACCTTCTTCCCCAGGCAACCCTTGAGCAAAAAGTGGCAACTGGATTTGTCCGCATGAATCCCTCCACCGCTGAAGGTGGAGCCATCCCTGCCGAGTTCCAGTGTAAGAATAATTTCGACCGGACCGAGACCCTCGGAACTGTTCTCCTCGGGATGACGATGTCGTGCGCTCGCTGTCACACCCACAAATACGATCCTATTACGCAGACGGAATACTACCAGCTTCTTGCCTTCTTTAACTCGACCTCTGAATCCCCAATGGACGGGAACAGATACGAATATGGCCCCACCATGAAAGTCCCCGCTGACCAGATCGCATGGGACGAGTGGGAAGATCTGACTGACCGAAGCAATAAGCTGCTGACAAATCTTTCCGCCCGGGAAACAACCCTTCTTTCCGAACCCGAAAAATCGAAATGGCCTGCACTTTCAACCCGGGAAAAGCTGATCCGGGTCGCGGACCCGAAAGGACCGTTCGAAAAGTCCTCTTTCCACTCCGCGGCTAAGGAGCTGAACGCCCTCTTCAACGAATCTGAGAAACACTTTACCTCAACTCTCGTCGCGCAGGAACTTGGAAAGCCCCGAAAGACCAAGGTTCTTGTCAGGGGCGAGTATGATAAGCCAACTGGTGACCCGGTCGAACCGGGGATTCCGTCCATCATGGGCAGTCTCCCCCCGGATGCTCCGCGCAACCGTCTCGGACTCGCCCAATGGCTCGTCTCCCCGACTAATCCCCTCGTTGCGCGTGTTCTTGTCAACCGGATCTGGCAGCGAGTCTTTGGTGATGCGATCGTTCGCTCCCCGGAGGACTTTGGTCTGCAGGGCAAGCAACCGACCCACCCCGAACTCCTCGACTGGCTCGCTGTCGAACTGCGGGAGTCCGGATGGAACCTCCGTCACATCCTTCGTTTGATGCTGACGAGTCGGACCTTCATGCAAAAGTCCGCCCTGAGGACTGATCTTCCCGAGGACCCTGAGAATCTCTGGTATTCGAGAGGTCCGAGCTATCGCCTTGACGCAGAAGTGATCCGGGACTTGGCGCTGTGGTCCAGCGGCCTCCTGGACGGGCACATGGGAGGTGAGGGCATCAAGCCTTACCAGCCGGCAGGCCTCTGGAAGAGCCTGATGCATCCTGCCAGTAACACAAAAAACTACGTTACAGACAAGGGCAGCAAGGCCTACCGCCGCAGCCTCTACGTTTACTGGAAAAGAACGAGCCCCCACCCGATGATGACTCTTTTTGATGCCCCGGATCGGGAATCGAGTTGCGTCCGTCGATCTCGTACGAACACCTCCCTCCAGTCACTGGGTCTACTCAATGAGACCCAGCGGATTGAGATGGCGAGAAAACTTGCGGAAAGGCTGATAAACGAAGCCGGTGACGATGATTCCAGAATGGATCTTCTTTTCACCCTCGTCGCAAGCCGCCCTCCCCGAGATGCAGAAAGAAAAGCCTGCGACCGTCTTCTGGAGCAGATGCTTCGCCGATATCGCTCTGCTGAGGATGACGCTCTTGCCCTTCTCTCAACCGGCGAAGTTGCTCGTAATCCGGACCTCAACCCCGGGGAGGTAGCGGCGTGGACTCAGGTTTCCATTACCGTTCTGGCAAGTGATATCGCCCTGCTCCTGAATTGACTACTCGTCTCAACTTCTTCCGGACCTGCTCTCACACATGGACCTCCACGACTATCAACTCTCGATGACCCGCCGGCAGCTTTTCGGCAGATCAGCGCTTGGACTCGGCACTGCAGCAATGGCCCAGATGCTTCCAACGGAACTTCTGGGAGCGCAGGGCAGAGCCGATCTGAACGGTGGAATTCACCATCGGGCTACTGCGAAAAGGGTCATTTATCTCTTCATGAGCGGGGGACCCAGCCACATCGACACATGGGACTACAAGCCGAAGATGCGTGAGATGTTCGGGCAGGACCTGCCCGAACACATCCGGGACGGGCAAAGGGTTACCGGGATGACTGCTGGTCAGAAAAATCACCCGGTTTGTCCCTCCAAATATGAGTTCACCAAGCACCCCAACAACGAGGACGGTCTCTGGGCAAGTGAACTGCTTTCCGAGACCGGCAAGGTCGCCAAGGAGCTCTGCGTGGTTAACAGCACCTATACGGAAGCGATCAACCATGATCCTGCTATTACCTTTATCCAGACTGGGAGTCAGGTTCCCGGACGACCAAGCCTCGGAGCCTGGCTTAGCTATGGGCTCGGGACCATGAATGAGGATCTTCCTGGCTACATCGTGATGCACGCCAAGACCAGCTTTCCGGAACAGAGTCTTTTTAACCGCCTGTGGGGGCCCGGGTTCCTTCCTGCTGAACACCAGGGCGTCCTCCTGAGAAGCCAAGGCGACCCAGTGCTCTACCTGAGCAACCCCAAAGGAACCTCGAGAAATGACCGCCGCGCCCAGCTGGATACACTGGCTGCTCTCAACCGCAGTCAGCATGCGGAGAGCCTCGACCCGCAGACTCTGGCGCGTATCAAGCAGCACGAAATGGCATTTCGAATGCAGACCTCTGTCCCGGAATTAATGGATCTCACCACGGAAAGTGATAAGACCTTTGAACTCTACGGAGAAGAAGCGAGAAAAGCAGGCACCTTCGCTGCCTGCTGCCTGAACGCCCGGCGCCTCGCCGAACGAGGTGTCCGAAATATCCAGATTTTCCACCGTGGATGGGACGCCCATGGAAGCCTGCCACGGGAGCACGAATCCCAGTGCCGGGATATTGACCGGGCTTCCTACGCTCTCATTACGGACCTGAAGCAACGAGGAATGCTTGATGAAACCCTCGTTGTCTGGGGAGGAGAATTCGGGCGTACCTCGTATTGCCAGGGCGGATTGACCAAGGAGAACTACGGGCGTGATCATCATCCCAGATGTTTCACAACCTGGATGGCCGGGGGTGGAATCAAGCCCGGGATTACCTACGGAAAGAGCGACGACTACGGGTATAACATCGCCAACCCTGATGGCACACCGATGCGTCCGAAACCTGAGAAGGAGCACTGGACGCCGGGAACCATGCACATCCACGACCGCAATGCCACTATCCTCCACCTGCTCGGAATCGATCACCGCAAACTGACCTACCGGTATCAGGGCCGAGACTTCCGCCTGACTGATATTGATGGACACGTCCTCAAGGATATCATCGCCTGACCCTCGGCACGTTTAGGATTGCCCGGGAATCTCTCCCTCCTCCGTTCGCTCGTCCGCTTCCGCAGTCACCAACTTGGATGCACCCATCCCGAACATGGTGAGTGCCTCCAGAGTAGCGTGCATGGACGCCTTCAATGGGTAAACCCGGTCCTGCGGGACCAACTGGACTTGCCCGATCGTCGCAGCAGGCACTGACGGCAGGAAGACGGCTACTTTGCCATCCTCGAGGAGTTCGATTTCGAATCCAACAGCGCGGGAATCAGATCCATAAAGATCCACCAGGACCGGCCGGAATTGTCTGCCTCCATCCTGCCCGAGATATTGATGGATCAAGGTCCTTACGACGCTGTAGCCCGGAATACGCTCGAGAAACCTCCGCTCGATCCATCCTCGCATCGCAGCTCCCCACCGCGTCCTCACTGACACTCCGGTAAAAAAGCAGAGGAGCACCACCGCAGTCAGCGCCATGAAGATCACGGCATAGCGCATGAATACTGAATCAAAGGGAAGTTGTTCAACCAAGGGAAGCAGCAGAGCCTGGAAAAGAGAACCAATCTGCCAGAGCGCGAATCCCACAATTCCGGTCGGCACCACTACCAGCACCGCTCCCACCATCGTGGTCTTCAGGAATCCGAGGGGCTTTTCGTCCGCATTCTGGTCCATGGCTCATTTGTGCACGGATCGATCGCGCTGTCGACGTTTTGCGGTGGACTCAACTGCTCCGCACGAGCTCAGGTGCAAAACCAGGGCGGGGTTCACCCGGGTCTAAGGATCTTTTACGGAACCAGTGTCAACCAGAGGCTCATACCAATCACCCCGCAGCCAGTCCACGATGAAGCCGATCTCCCGGTCCGTCAATTGGGCCGGTCGCTCAAGGGAGCCATCTTCGCGGTATTTCGGTCCAAAGACCGACATCCGGTCGTTGCGCTTCCCGTAAAAACGCTCGTGAGAAGGATCCCTAACAAAGGCAAGCTGCCATTCCCTGCTTCCGTATCCCGTTAAATCAATACCCTCACCTTCTTCATGGTAGGTGTGGCACTCTGTACACTCGATCGAAATGAGCTCCCTGCCCTCCTCGATCAGACTATGATCGGCAGCATCAAGAACCCTCTGATGCCTCAATTGAGCCTCAGCGGAGAGAGCCACCGCCATGGCATGGACCTCCTCCGAAGGAAGATCCGAAAAAATGTCGCTCTGGAGGTACTTCAGCATCCTGCTCTTCTGGACTAACTTGGTTCCACCGAAGAAATCTCGATGAGCAAACGAGTCTGCATTCAGGATTCCTGCGGACCACCGCCGGGAGGCAAAGCCCTTCAGGTCGGAAGCAGTCTGGGGATCCTTGCGGGGCCTTCCCGTTCCGTCGTGCCCGTCAAAGGAATGACATGAAGCACAGTTCTGGGAAAAGAGGCGGGGGCCCTGTGTCAGCGCATCATTACGCAAGAGTGTGATGGCTCCCTCCGGCGGTATTCCATCAGGCCCCCCGGCCAGAGCCTTGATCCGGTCCGCATCTCGATGAGCTGCTTTCACTGCTGCCTGATGTTCCTCACTCGTCCAGTCGTGAGTAAAGGCCACAAGGGTATAATGAACGAAGCCCCCGAGGACGAGGACAAGGAAGACAAGGTTGAACATGTGCCCGATCTTCTTTCGACCAATAAAGGGCATCAGGAACACGATGGCCGCCACGATTCCCGGGATGACAAACGCCCCGGTAATCAGGTCAAAGTCCTTCAGCAAGGCAAAGAGAGCCATGAAGTACCAGTCCGGCCGAGCGGCTGAGTAGTTCTCCGAAGGGTCTGCAGGCGCACTCAGTTCCGTCCCCACCTGCCCGACGAAGAAGAGAATCCCACCCAGAACAACCGCACACGCGATCGCATCCCGGAGAACCTGGTCCGGCCAGAAATAGACATCTCCCGGACGAGGCCGATGATCGGCCTCTTCCAGGTGTCTCCTGCGCACATGAAGATAAATGACCCGTATCAGGCAAAGTCCCGTGAGAATGGCAGGGATAACACCGACCAGTGGCCTCGAGGCGGGGGGAAATGCCTGCCAGTTCATCCCGACCAGCACCAATGCAAAGGCCATCGTGAACAGGGCGACCCACCAGAAATGACGGGCAGATAAGGCGGTCTTACGAGCAGCCGGGGTAATGCCATGTTTCCGGAAAAGATAGATATGAAGCACAATAAGGCCAATAAGGAGAGCCGGCAGAACTCCGGCATGCAGCGCAAAAAAACGGGTGAGAGTATGGTGCCCTGCCTCATTTCCTCCGATGAGGATTTGCTTGAGGTAATCACCGACAAGCGGGGTATTACCAACAATATTGGTCGCGACCTCCGTAGCCCAGTATCCTTTCTGGTCCCACGGCAGAAGGTAACCCGTGAGTCCAAGTCCCATTGTCACGCCCAGCAAGGCGAGTCCGAACCAGAAATTGAATTCACGGGGGGCCTTATATGCGCCGTCCACTACGACCTGAACAAGGTGGAGGACCAGCAGCACAATCATGAACTGCGACGTCCAGTGATGAATTCCCCGCAGCCAGGAACCGCCTTTCACATGCTCCTGAAGATAATGGACGCTTTCCCACGCTGAATTCGCACTCGGGCTGTAGAACATCCAGAGCATGATCCCGGTGATAAATTGGACCATGATGGCGAACGTCAGGGTACTACCCCAGACATAACGCCAACGTGCACCCCCCGGAATGTTCTCGAAGAGGGCTTCCTGCGTGAAACGCCTGATACCGGTTCGGTTATCAATCCAGCTCAGCAGGGATTTCATGATCTCAAGCGTGAGGTTACTGCACCAATCATGAGATCGCCTTTTTCTCCGAAATGCCTGCCTTGAATCTCTGGAAGCGAATCCAGACTTCTCCTTCCTCCAGCTTCTTTCCGATCACCTCAAGGGTATCAAGCCCCCGCTTTGCCTGAGTATTATCTGGCGCGAGGCTTCCATCAGTGCTGAAGCTACTCTCATGACATGGACAGAAATAATGTGGTCCACGGACTCCCTCATTACGATATTCCACCGCGCACCCGGCATGAGGACAGCTGGCACTGAAGACCAGAACATCCTGTTCGGCGATCCTCTGAACATAAACCAGGCCCAGAGGAAGATCCTTGTAGGTGGTCCATGCGTCGGATTTGTCTGCAACGACCTTGAAGGCCTGAGGAGGACCTCCAACAGTCAGACTGTCAAGGGTGGTAAGACGCGCGAGGATCCCTCCAGATCCATCACCAAATAGTGGGTTCAGAACCACCCGCAGGCCGACTACCGTCGGCACCGCGATTATTGCGCCTCCGAGGGCAATACTGAAAAATTCTCTCCGTGGGGAGCCCTCATTCCGTACGGACCCCTGTCTCTTATACACATCTCCGAGCCCACGAGACAGGCAGAAATCTCGTATTCCCTATTATGCGTGGAAAAAAAAGCGGGGGGGGGGGGGGGG
>CAXEFH010000186.1:0-7081 GCA_963989605.1 uncultured Roseibacillus sp.
TAATGATACGGCGACCACCGAGATCTACACCTCTCTATTCGTCGGCAGCGTCAGATGTGTATAAGAGACAGGTTACTTACTGCCCGCGGTTAGGGCGCTTCTGCCTGATCGACTTCGAGCTTGCTACCCTGCTTCCCGAGCGAACCGAACCCGTTCATAGGACACAAGGAATCTGGAGGGTGGCATGGTCCTCGCGGTCCGAGGGCGGCTCCATGCGCAAGTCCAACGACGATGCCTTCATCGCTCTCGAGGTTGGCGCACGAGGCGCCAGCAGGCATGAGGCGCACGGGGAAGCTCTGCTGCAACCCTCTCATCTGGTCCTCGCCGTCTCTGACGGCATGGGCGGAGGTTCTGCCGGAGAACTGGCATCGAGACTTGTTCTCGCCTGGATCAAACGTCATTCGCACGAACTTTACGAGACGCTGCAAAAATCACCTCGTGACCTGGGAGCCACCGCTCTAAGCCGGTTGATGCGCGATGCGCACAACGGTCTGAATAAACTTGCTGAGGCAGAGGCCTCACTCGGAGGGATGGGAGCTACCCTCACCCTTGCATGGCTGACTCCCGGAGAACTATCCTTCGGGCATATTGGAGACTCACGGCTCTACCTCCATCGTTCAGGAAAAACGACTCAGCTGACGAAGGACCACTCCCACGTTTGGGCAGAGTGGAAGCGTGGAGAAATTAGTGAGTACGTTTATCGGACCCATCCTCGGAGAAGTGCACTTTCCGACGCCCTTGGCGGTGGCCATCGTGACGTTCGTCCACAGATTGAATCCCATTCTCTGCTGCCCGGCGACCGCCTGATGCTCTGCACCGATGGCATCACGGACGGGCTCTGGGAAAAGGGCCTCTCAGCGGAACTTGCCTGCTCTGAGGGCGCCACCAGATGCAGCTCTCGGCTCCTGGAGCGCGCCCGGGACAATAGCGGCAACGACGATGCCACTCTCATCATCGCTGATATTGCCGAACTTTGAGCTTTTCCACTGGAGATTTTGACTCAGCTTGGCACAGGCCCTGCTGCAACAGGGCCGCCGAAGTAACTAAGCGCAAGTCCGCTCTGGAAAAGCGCTAAAACAAAGGCTTAGAACGCATAACCTGACTAGTACACGACAATGGCAAAATACAAATTGGACTATATATGGCTGGACGGCTACTCGCCTGTTCCGAATCTCCGGACAAAGTGCTGCATCAAGGAATTCGATTCCTTTCCGGAAGTTGCTGATCTTCCCCTCTGGGGCTTCGATGGCAGCTCTACCGAGCAGGCTGAAGGCAGCGATTCTGACTGCATCCTGAAACCTGTTGCGGTTTACCCTGATAGCACAAACGCAAACCAAGCTCTGGTGATGTGCGAGGTGATGCTTCCGAGCGGAGATCCTCATCCTTCAAACACCCGCGCCGGCATTCTTGATGATGAAGGTGCATGGTTCGGGTTTGAGCAGGAGTATTTCCTCACCCAGAATGGTGTGCCTCTTGGATTTCCTTCAGAAGGTTATCCTGAGCCCCAGGGAGAATACTACTGCGGAGTCGGTTTCAAGAACGTGTCTGCCCTTGGAAGGCAGATCACTGAAGAACACCTCTGGCAGTGCCTGCATGCTGGGATCAATCACGAAGGGATCAATGCCGAGGTGGCCAAGGGCCAATGGGAGTTCCAGATTTTCGGTAAAGGCTCGAGAAAAGCTGCCGATGATGTCTGGGTTGCAAGGTTCCTTCTTCTTCGTCTCTGCGAAGAGTATGGTGTTGACGTCGATTGGCACTGTAAGCCTCTTGCTGGGGACTGGAATGGTTCTGGAATGCATTCAAACTTTTCCACTGCCTACATGCGTGACACCGGCGGGAAAGAGTACTTTGAGGCCCTCATGGCTGCCTTTGAAACGAACTGTGAAGAGCATATTGCGGTCTACGGACCCGATAACCATCTGCGTCTCACAGGCCTTCACGAGACTCAGTCAATCGATAAGTTCTCTTGGGGAGTTGCGGACCGGGGGGCTTCCGTCCGGGTGCCTCACGCCTTTGTGCAGGACGACTACAAGGGCTACCTTGAAGATCGGCGGCCCAACTCACAGGGCGACCCCTACGCAATCGCGAGCCGAATCCTCCAGACTGTTGCCACTGTTCCGACCGGGTCCTAGGGCAACGTCCGAATCGATTACTCATTCACGGCCAACCTCTCCGCAGGTTGGCCGTTTTCTTTGACGCCGATCACCTGTCACGGATCCAGACCCTGGTCATGAGCCCGGGCCTCATAAGACTGAGGCTTTCGATGAATTCAGCGCTCCGCTTTCTGACCATGGTGCCTCAACAAGGACACTCATCGAAGGAACAGAGGACGGAGAGAGCTTCACTGAAGACCTGTTTTTCACTAGTGTTGCGCACCCACACTGTGAATAGCCGCTGGATCATCACTCTTTACTGCCTCCCGGCGATTGTATTCACCGGGGCGATTTTGCCTTTTGTCCTCGGGGATCTCGATTTTGAGATCAGTCGGAATCTCTACAACGAGAAAGCCCAACTCTGGACCCACTCCCAGACATTCCCCTGGCCTCAGCTTTACCGCTTCGGTCCATTTCCCGCCGTATTGACAGCTACCATCGCGTTTTCCGTGCTGGTGCTCAGTTTCATGCGCTCGAAATTCGCCTCCTATCGCAAAGGAAGTCTGTTTCTGGTTCTCAGCCTGCTCCTGGGTCCCGTCCTACTTGCGGGAAGGCTTCTTGGTCAGATTTTGGAAAGACCCCAGCCCTACGAGACTGACGGACTCGGAGGCACTCAGGACTTCGGAACAATCTCATTTTTCGATCCTGCTGCTCAGGGGTACTTTCCAGATGGCGGTCTTTCCTCCATGGGATTCTACTTCTTTAGTACAGGGTTTCTTCTCCTGGCGCGTGGCAGGAGAAAGGCCGGTGCGGCCATCCTTCTGGCAGCCGGACTCTACGGGTGTGCAATTGGAATCGCATCCGTGGTGAAAGGAGGCACTTTCGCCGGAGACGTCCTGTTATCTGCAGCCGTATCATGGCTTTGTTCAGCAGGCATTTTTCACCTGCTGGGTCTCCATCACAAAAGCTCTCCGGGGAGGAACGCGCAGCCCAATCTTCCGGGCTGGGCCTCATTTGGAATCCTCACAGCTGTGCTCTCTGCTGCAGGGCTGGTTTGTCTGGCCTTTCCTTCCTCCAGAATCACCGAGACCGAGCTCCTCGGTAATAACAGAGGTCGTCTTCCCGACACGGTCTACCTCGATCTGGATCTCAGGGGTGATCTTGAAATCTCAGGTGGGAACAGGCTTGTTCTTGAGACGGAATTCCGTGGCCTTGGATTTCCCGGTTCCCATTTGCAAACTGCCTCGGACCCGGTGAATGATGGAAACCGCGTTATTCAGCGGATCGGTGGTCACTTCACCAAGCTGAACGTCCGGAACCAGATCACCCTTCCGCCGAACCGGGTGTATCACATCACACTTGGCAGACAGGTCGTTTCCGTTGCGGTTCTGCCTCCCAAGCAGGATCGAACCCCCGGCTTTTTCGCACATGTCTGGCTGACCTCTGGATTCAAGACCAAGCTTCAGAACATCAAGGGAAAGGCCGTCGCCGAAGACTTTTTTGGCCGTCGCACTCGTTCTTTCCGGGTCGAGTAGACTGACAGATTCCGAGTATTTACGCGCTTTTGATCTGTTGGCTCGAACAGTTTCTGCGCTATTCCTTCCGGGGACAATTTCGCTACCCTTTCCATGCACCAGTTCAAATATCATCAGGGCGCTCTTCACTGCGAGGGAGTGAATCTCCAGACTCTCGCCCAGGACCACGGAACTCCTCTCTATGTCTACTCTTCCCAGACTCTCCGGGAAAATTATGAGAGACTTCACCAGTCCCTTGGTGAGCTCGACAACCACATCGCCTTTGCCGTCAAAGCCAACTCAAACCTGTCCGTTCTCAGGCTTCTTGCCGAGCTAGGGAGCGGATTTGATATTGTTTCAGGAGGAGAGCTCTTCCGTGTGATCCAAGCCGGAGGAAATCCCGCACTCTGCTCGTTTGCGGGAGTCGGGAAAACCGCTGAGGAAATAAGATACGCACTGGAACAGGGCATCTATTGCTTCAACATTGAATCGGTCGCTGAACTCGAGTTTATCGACAGAGTCGCCGGTTCGTTATCGGACACCGCACCCATCGCCGTACGAATCAACCCGAACGTGGACGCCCAGACCCACAAGTATATTTCGACCGGCAAGGCCGAGAACAAGTTCGGAATCGACTACGAAGCAACCATGAGGGTTTACGAGCGGGCATCCGAACTTCCTCATATTCTCATCAAGGGAATTCAGATGCATATTGGTTCTCAGCTTACCAGCGTGTCCCCGTTCGTCGAAGCCGTGGAAAGAGTGATCCCAATGGTGAAGGAGTTGCAGGAGAACCACGGAATAGAATTCTTCTCCATCGGCGGCGGAATCGGTATCGTTTATGAGCAAGCGTTGGCCTCGGGAGCTCCAAGCTGGTGGAGCGAACACGAGAGCCCTCCCCTCTCGCCTGAGGTCTACTCTACCAAACTCCGCCCTCTTCTTGAGCATCTCAAACTGAAGATCGTTCTTGAACCCGGCCGCTACATGTCAGGGAACGCAGGAGTTCTGCTGACCTCTTGCCTCTACGAGAAAAAGGGGAGCGCCAAGACCTTCAAAATTGTCGACGCCGGAATGAATGACCTCATCCGACCAGCCCTCTACGAGGGCTACCATGAAATCGTTCCGATTCTGGAGAATCAGGCGGAAAAAACTGTGATAGGAGACGTTGTTGGACCCATCTGTGAAAGCGGAGACTTTTTTTGTCAGAACCGGGAGATTGCCGATTTCCAGCAGGGAGATCTTGTTGCTCTCATGAGCGCAGGAGCATACAGCTTTACGATGGCTTCGAACTACAACTCCCGGCCACTACCTGCTGAGATACTTGTGAACGGCACTGAGTCGACGGTTGTGAGGAGACGTCAGGAATGGTCCGATCTTGTTGCCGGCGAAGAGCTTTAGTACTCCTAACTCAGTCTCTCCTGCGCCTGCGGCCGCACTTGGTGCTCCTATCCGATTTCGAGAACAGGATTCCCCAGTGCCTCCATGATCGGATCGACTCCGAGACCCGACTTGGGTGAAGAAGCCATTCGACCGTCTTTACGCTGTGGCGCTCCATGGGCAATAGACTTGGTAACGTAGCTGTTAAAGTCAGTTGCCGAGAAGAGGAACTCTTCTGGTGTACTGTGTGCCAGATGAGAGATCGCAGCGGTAACAATATCACCTCCCCAGGTATCCTCGAGAGTCATCGCCACTCCAAGTGAGATACAGAGATCCCGGGCCTGCCGGGCCTTGGTCAGACCTCCGAATTTGCTGATCTTGATATTGACTACATCCATCGCGAGGTCATTCGATGCCCGCAGAATTTCCGGAATCCCATCGATTACCTCATCCAGAATGAACGGGTGACTCACGTTTCGTCGAATCGACAGGCAATCTTCATATCGTAAACATGGCTGCTCTATGTAGACATCCACATCACTTACTGCACGGGCGACTCTCATGGCTTCATGCTTAAGCCATCCTGTATTGGCATCCGCCACCAGCTTATCCCCCGAACCCAACCGCGCAGCGACCTGGTGAATCCGCTCAATATCCACATCTGGGTCTCCCCCTACCTTTAACTGGAAACGTCGGTAGCCTTCGTTTTTGTAGGAAGCGACATTATCAGCCATCGCCTCGGGACCCTCCTGAGAGATAGCACGATAAAGCACGAAATCATCGCCGCAGGCCCCCCCGAGCAATGAACTCACCGGAAGCCCGGCAGATTTTCCGAGAAGATCCCAGCAAGCCATATCGATAGCTGACTTTACGTACGGGTGCCCCTTCATCGCCAAGTCCATCGTCCTGTTCAACTGGTCGAGATGGAGTGGGTTCTCTCCGAGGAGATGCGGCCCAAGTTCAGCGATACCCGCCCGGACCCCTCCAGCGTACGAGGGGAGGTAGACCGGGCCCAGAGGGCAGACCTCTCCATCACCATGGATCCCCGCGTCAGTCTCGACCCTGACTACTGTGCTGTCGAATAACGCTACCGACTTTCCCCCAGACCATTTATAGTCACCCTCGTGGAGAGGAAGATCAACTTGCCAGACTGTAATCTTGGTAATCTTCATTACGTCGCAGGCTTCTAGCGCGTCAATCAGGTATCGGCAAGCGGCGAGACCGCTCAAGTCCAGCGATCAGTCTGTCCGCCTCTGTAGGCACCGATTCAAACCCAATGGGAATCCTGAGCTGGTGAGAACACTTCCATGATTTACCGAAAAGGGAAAAATGCTCAGGCTTCGCCTGAGCGAGATCCCTCGATTTTTCCACTCCTGCAATTCTTCAAACCAGATACCACGATAGTCGAAGAAGTTTCCTTCCAAACAACGCCCCCCAATTCACCATTCCCTTTCTGCTCCAGTATCATTTCCTAGTATTCATTCTCGCTCTCACAGCTGTCCTCGGGCACCTGATTTCGCTGGAAGCCCCATCCCTCGTGTTCTGGCGAGTTACTATTGCAGGCCTCGCCATGCTTCTCTGGCTCGCTTTGACCCGTCCTGCACTGCTTCGTCTTTCCCGGCACAGAGCCCTCGCAGTATTCTCAGTCGGACTCCTTCAAGGGGCCCATTGGATCTGCTTTTTCCTGTCCGTCAGCCTCTCAAACGTCTCCGTCGCCCTCGCTGCGTTTGCCACCATCTCTCTCTTCACCTCCATCACGGAACCCCTGATCGAACGCAGGGCATTCCGCCCGGGAGAACTTCTCTGCGGTGGAATTGTCATTTCAGGAATCCTGCTTATTACCGGCGGTATTGATCCAGGCCATAAGCTAGGACTTCTGGTAGGACTGGCAGGGGCCATCCTGCATTCCATTTTTCCTGTCCTCAATCGCGGCCTCGTCGCCCGGGGCACACCCCCGGAAAGCATGCTGCTTTACGGTATGGGAGGCGCCTGTCTCATGTCGGTGATCGTTCTGCCCTTCGCCTCGCCCTACCAACTGCAACTACCATCCGGCAGCGATTGGATCCCCCTTCTCACTTTGTCCTTACTTTGCACCAC
>CAXEFH010000187.1:0-7056 GCA_963989605.1 uncultured Roseibacillus sp.
GGCATACGAGATTTCTGCCTGTCTCGTGGGCTCGGAGATGTGTATAAGAGACAGATTCAGACCCTCAACCGCAAATATGAGAGAGGCAAACGCTCGTTCTAAATTGCGGAGAGGTCAAAGGGTTGGAAAATCTTCACCCGACCTGAATACGGTGGATTCGTCCGCCAACTGTTTCCCGGCCTTAAGCCCCGCCGCCTCAGCCCACCAGCAATGGAAGCTCTCGCAATCGTGGCTTACCGCCAACCAGTCACCAAGGCTTCAATAGAGCACGTGAGAGGGGTCTCCTCGGACAGCATTATCCAGAAGTTGCTTGATCGGGAACTCATCAAGATTTCTGGTCGGGCGGACCTGCCCGGGCGCCCCCTTCTTTACGGGACGACCGATTTTTTCTTCGAGCATTTTGGAATCAAATCGATTGATGAGCTTCCCAATTCTGAGGAACTCCGTGCGGTCGAACTACCCGAACCCCCGCTCCCTGGAGCAGCGGCCGAAGAATCGGATCCCAATGCCATTTCTGAAGGGGAAAAACAACTCACCTTCGCAGAGCCATCTGAGGAAAAAGCTACTTCGAGAGAAGGAGAAATCGACCACTAGCATTTTTCACTCCGGCATTTCAAACTCAGGACCTAAAGATAAGACCAGTGTCTCTCGACGAAATCCGAACCCGGATCGATACGATCGATCAGCAGCTGCTTGAACTTCTCTCGCAGCGAGCCGATCTCGTGCATGAAGTCGGGCTGATTAAGAAGCGTGAAGGGCTCCAGATCTACGCACCTGACCGGGAAGATGCTCTTCTAAGAAAGCTGGTGACGATGAACAAAGGCATTCTCCCTGAAAAATCCATCCGGGCAATTTACCGGGAAATCATGTCGGCTGCCCTCGCCCTCGAGGAGGACTTGAAAATCGCCTATCTCGGGCCAGAGGGCACATGGACTCATCAGGCAGCAATCAAGAAGTTTGGACACTCAGTCAATTACAACTCCCACTCCAGCTTTGCAGAGGTCTTTGATGACGTTGCGCGACGCCGCGCCGATTACGGCGTGGTTCCAATAGAAAATTCCACCGAAGGAGCAGTCTCCCATACACTCGACCTTTTTGTTGATTCTCCGCTGCGTATTTGTGCCCAGATTCTCCTTCGAATCGAAAACAATCTTCTCTCAGTTGTGACACAGGGAGAAATAAGAACGCTTTACTCACACCCTCAGGTTTTCGGCCAGTGCAAGAACTGGATCCTTCGTCATCTACCAGATGCCGAACTGGTCGAAGTTTCATCCACGACCAGGGCCGCCCACCTCGCCAAGGAAAAGGCCGCGGAGGGAGCCGCGGCCCTCGGCGGCAGACTGGCCGCAGACATTGCTGGTCTTGAAGTCCTGGAGGAGTCCATCCAGGACAGGGCCACCAACACCACGCGCTTTCTGGTAATCGGGGAAAAAACCTGTCCCCCAACCGGCAATGACCGAACTTCCATTCTATTCTCGGTCCACGACCGCCCCGGATCACTTGTTGCCGCTCTGAAGGCATTCGATGCCTTTGAGATTAACATGTCCAAGATCGAGTCGAGGCCATCCAAACAGAAGGACTGGGAATATATCTTTTATGTGGACCTCGCCGGACATTGCGACACCGAGCAGGTTTCCTCGGCCCTCACGGAACTCGAGAAACACTGCTCCCTGGTCAAGATGCTCGGCAGTTATCCGGATAGCCTCGAGTAACGAGGCAAACGAACCGGTCAATCCAGCAGTTCACCGAGGAGCTCAGCCATTCCCTCCGCTATCTCTGCAGTGTTGACTTCCATTCCGGCCGCCAGCAACGCGTGACTCGTAAGCTGGCCTGCAACCTTTGATGCCAGGTCTCCCTTTTTTTCACGCATGGAGGCAAGTTGCTGGATAAGCCGGTGACGGGGATTAACCTCCAGCTTTGCCTTTGTTTCAGGGACCTCCTGACCCATTGCCTCCATCATCGCCCGCATCTGTGCATTCGGCGCATCCTCCGGAAGCAATGCCACCATCGGATGGTTGACCAAGCGCTTGCCGGCATCGACCCGCGCGACACGTCCTTCAAGCGCTGAGTTCAACCACGCGACCAACCCTTCGGTTTCCTCTTCACTTAATGATTCCTCCTCACCCTCCCGGGGCAGATCCTCGAGCTCAATACCGGACCGGTTTGCCGCCACCAGCTTCTTACCCTTGTACTCCCTGAGACCTTCGAGGACGTAGTCGTCAACTGCTTCCGTGAAAAATGCTACCTCAAGTCCGCGGTCTTTGAATCCCTCAAAATATGGACCTCTCTCAAGGACTGCACGGCTCGGACCAACCAGAAAGTAAATCTCTTCCTGGCTCTCCTTCATCCGATCAAGATAGCCATCAAGCGAAGTGACCTCTCCCGAATCGGTCATCGAAGATTCAAATTGCAGCAACCCCGCGAGCAACTCCTGATGTGACGGGGAAGCGACAATGCCTTCCTTGAGAAAGCGGTTAAATCGTTCGTAAAACTGCCGGTATTTTTCGGGGTCGTCCGCCGATTGTTTCACAAGGAATTTGATGAACCGCTTTGTGATCACCTCGTTGAGCTTTCGGACCAGGGCAGTGTCCTGCATGGATTCCCGCGAGATATTCAGTGGAAGGTCCTCGCTATCAACAACCCCCCTTAGAAATCGCAGCCATTCCGGCAGCAGACCCTCCGGCTGCGAATCGATCAGCACCTTCCGGCAGTAGAGAGCAACTCCGGGAGGCTGTGCTCCAAGCCCCATGCGCTCAGAATTTTCCGCAGGTACAAAAACAAGAGCATTGATTGCGAGCGGAGCATCAGCGGAAAAGTGCATCGTGTAGCGCGGATCATCCATCGCATGAGCCGTAAACTGGTAGAACTCCTTGTACTGCTCCTCGGTGACCTCCTTTTTTGACCGGAGCCAGAGGGCCTCTACCGTATTCACGCGCTCTCCATTCAGACTCACAGGAAAGCCGACAAAGTTTGAGTAGCGCTCCACGATTCCTCTGACGCGGTGCTTCTTAGCGAATTCCTCATGCTCTTCCTTCAGATGCACAACGATTCGAGAACCCCGCCTCTGTCCTTCTACCTCATCGATGGTATAACCGTTCGCGCCATCACTTTCCCAGCGTAGATGTTCTCCTTCCTCCTGCCACGAGCGGGTAAAAACCTCCACCTTGTCAGCAACCATGTAGGCACTGTAAAACCCGACTCCAAACTGACCAATCACGTCGGGTTTGGCGCCCTCCTTCGCTTTCTCAAGAAAAGCCTTAGTGCCAGAGTGAGCGATCGTCCCAAGATTCTCGGAGAGTTCATCGCGAGTCATTCCAATCCCGAAATCTGCAATCGTGATCGTCCTCGCTGTTTCGTCAGTGGTGATGTTTACTTCAAGCGGAAGATCTCCCTCAAATACCTTGTTTTCAGTCAATTGAGTCATCCTCAACTTCTCGAGGGCATCGGAGGCGTTCGAAATTAGCTCCCTGATGAAAATTTCCCTGTCGGTGTAAAGGGAATGGATAACGATATCGAGGAGTTGGCGAACTTCTGCGTGAAATTCTCTGGTTTCACTGTCCTTCTTACTCATGATAGAACTCTGCTTGGCGGGAACTAACCCGGGACGGCGTAGCTGTCAACAAGGGCGAGAACTATGCCACTCCCACAAATCTCTCTTTTTCGAAATCATGCCCCGAGTCTGCATCACCGTCCAAGGCAAGAACGCCCAACCTTACCGCTTCGCCCTCGACCGGAAAGTTGTACGCATGGGTCGCTCGACCGATAATGACATCGTCATCGACTGCCCGTCGGTCTCATCTCATCACTGTGTGATGAAGAGCATAGAAGGAGGCTATATTCTTGTGGACAAGGTTTAGACGAACGTTATTAAGCTGTAGGATGAGAAAATGGGGATTATCGACCTAGAGAACGGCCTTGATATCCTTGTTGGCGACGCTGCGCTGGATTTTGAGCTAACGGACAAGGAAAAGGACGCGCTGACGGATGAAGACCATGTTCCCCAACAGCGACCTCCCCTGCCCAGAAAGAAGGAAAGCAAGGAACTAAAAAAACGTCCAACTCCATCCGCGACTCCTTCCATCAGACCCGGCGTTCCTGCACCTCTTGCGAGCACCCAGACAACCAGCGGATCAAATTTCGCAATAACGATCGGTCTGCTCTTCCTCGCTCTGATGGCCTTTTACTTCGGGATGGCCAGCAAGCACACCACCAGCTACCCCAGTAACGAATACTCTTCCAAGGGGTTGTGGGGCGATATGTGGAGCAAAGGCGCCTCCCCGAAAAAGAAACCTGCAGTCACCGAGTAAGACAGGGGTCCGGGACCAATTTGTCTGCGGATACGGAAGCTCACTCTCCCTTCCTCAGTCCCGCTGATACTCCTTCAGTTGGCCCTCTCCCCGAACCCGATACTGGTAGGACGTCAACTCCCGGAGGGCCATCGGACCCCTTGCGTGAATCTTGTCCGTTGATATTCCGATTTCTGCTCCGAATCCAAATTCCTCTCCATCACTGAACCGGGTAGACAGGTTATGGAAGACACACGCAGAGTCCACCTCTCTGAGGAATCTCTCCGCGCTCGTCCGTTCCTCTGTCACAATGCAGTCCGTATGATGTGATCCATGCAGATTAATATGTTCAACCGCCTCTTCTCTCGACGCCACCACCTTGATTGCCAAAATCAGGTCCAGATACTCAGTTTCCCAGTCCTCTTCGCTTGCTGCCTCCACAGCATTCCCAAGAATTTCTGCGGCACGCCGGCACCCTCTTAACTCAACGTTCCGAAGCGCAAGGGCACTCGCGACCTCAGGGAGAAACTTCGCTGCCACATCCTCGTGCACAAGAAGAGTCTCAAGGGCATTACAGACGCCCGGTTTTTGCGTCTTCGCATCTACCGTGATCTGGCGGGCCATCTTCAGATCTGCCGCCCCATCTACAAATACATGGCAGATGCCATCGTAATGCTTGATGACCGGCATCCGCGCGAGGGACACCACCTTTTCGATCAGACCCTTTCCTCCCCGCGGAATAATCAGGTCGAGGTAGCGGTCCATGGACGACATCTCTCTCACGCTTTCCCTGTCTGTAAAGGGCACCAGTTGAACAGAGGCCAGTGGAAGACCCTCGGTTTCACCTCCGGCCTGCAACGCATCACAAATAGCGCGATTGGAATGAATCGCCTCAGACCCTCCGCGAAGAATAGTGGCGTTGCCGGACTTCAGGCAGAGGACCGCAGCGTCACTCGTAACGTTGGGCCGACTTTCGAAGATGATTCCTATGACCCCGATGGGAACGCGGACCTGTTCTATCCTGATCCCATTCGGCCGCGCTCTTTGATCCAGAACATCGCCCACCG
Organism: uncultured Roseibacillus sp.; assembly: GCA_963989605.1. Classification (GTDB taxonomy): domain Bacteria; phylum Verrucomicrobiota; class Verrucomicrobiia; order Verrucomicrobiales; family Akkermansiaceae; genus Roseibacillus_B. The sequence continues at coordinate 5,354 of CAXEFH010000187.1, forward strand.
GATCATCCAGTTGAGCTACCTGCTCAATCCCGTCGGCCATTGCCTCAAGACGGGAGTCATCCAGACGCAGGCGATCCAGCATGGCGCTACTTAGCTCATTTTCCCGACCTGCCTCCAGATCCTTAGCGTTTTCCTCTAGAATCCCTGTGCACCGAGATCGCAATTCAGCCGCCATCGCTCTGAGAATCGAGTTCTTCCTCTCGGCCCCCAGATTCGCGAGGGCGAGCCCTGCAGCCCTCGCCCTTTTTCCCATCGCGAAGATCTTCTTATGAATCTCTTCCCGAGTCAGGTTTTCATTTTCACTCATACGGCATGCTATAGGTCCAAAACTCTTACTCGCCAACCGGGAACCGGGTAGCAAGGCCATGTCCCTCCAGAATCTCAGCGAGCCGATCCGGGCGGCGCCCATTTGCAATGACAGTCTCAACTCCTTCCTCAACCGCTAACTTCACAGCCCTCAGCTTGGATTCCATCCCTCCGATTGCAAACCTCCCCCTCTCCTCCTTGGCGTAGGACATCACATCACTGACCGAGAGGACCTCCTTCACGATCTCCTCCGAGTCTGGAGGATACAAACCATCTACTGTCGTACGCAAGATCAGCATCCGTGCGGAGACAAGTCCCGCAACTCTCGCAGAGAGCATGTCGTTATCGCCGACGCTCAACTCCTCAACCGCAACCGAGTCGTTCTGGTTAATGACAGGCACGATACGCTGCTCGGCAATAAGACGGTCAAGAAGGTCACTGACCCGGCGGCGGCGATCTTCGTTTTCTAGATCCGCCGCCGTCAAAAGAAGCTGCGCCACGCTGAGATCGAAGCTCCGAAAGAGATTTTCGTAAGCATGCATGAGCCGGGTCTGCCCTACCGCCGCAGCTGCCTGCCGGGCCGGTACGTCTGCTGGATACTCCGTAAGTCCAAACGCCGAAATACCGGCTCCCACCGCACCTGAAGAAACGAGAACGACACCCTTGCCCTGGTCGGGCAGGTCTGCGACTGCATTCACGAGACGAGCAAGAGAGGCACTGTCCAATGTTCCATCCTTGCGGGTGAGAACCCCGGTGCCAACTTTTACGACGATGGTATCCCTTGCGCTCATCTTTTATCTTCCCCCTTACATGCGCTCGGGAACGTCAATCCCAAGCAAATCGAGCCCCTGCCGAAGAACACCGGCAGTTAATTCGCAGAGAACCAGACGTGTATTCTTAACGGGTCCCGCTGACTTAAGAACCGGACAGGCTTGGAAAAAGGAGTGATAAGCGCGGGCCAGTTCAAGCAGGTATCCTGCAAGAAGATTGGGCCGGAATCCTTCAAGCACGACGGGAACAATCTCACCAAAGCGGACCAGCATTCTCGCAAGATGCACCTCTCTTTCCTCACTAAGCTCAAGAGCAGCCCCGTCCGGGGTGTAATCCTCTCCCAATCGCGCAAAAATAGAGCGGCACCTCACGTAGCTGTATTGCAGGTATGGCGCGGTATCTCCCTCCATGGAAACCATTTTATCGAGATCGAAGATATAATCAGACGTTCGATGATGGGAGAGCTCCATGAACTTGATGGCGCTGATGCCTATCAGTTCAGCCAGGGCATCACGTTCCTCCTCTTTTTCCACCCGGGAACGCCCCTCCGAACTCCTGTCTCTTATACACATCTCCGAGCCCACGAGACAGGCAGAAATCTCGTATGCCGTCTTCTGCTTGAAAAA
>CAXEFH010000188.1:0-7034 GCA_963989605.1 uncultured Roseibacillus sp.
GGCCTCTTGGTGCCATTTACTGCTACGTTCCTGCTTACTTTCGCGTTGATTAGTCATGACATTATTTCGCTGACATATAATTACATGAGGCTCTTTAACAACATCATGAAGATCTTATCACGACTCTCAAATGATGAATCGTGAAGGAACTCCTCTGCGTGCCCCCCCATGTTGTACGGATCAGGAAACCTCTCGTCCCTCCTCGGAGTGCCGTCATAGGAAAAATCTCTGGAGGAGTAGCGCGGATCCGGAGGGGCTACCGGGTCCCGGGTCCCCGCCAAACCACCTGCAGCCGCCAGCCACCCCTTCAGTTCCTGACGCCACTTCGGGAGATCCTCATGTGAATCCGGAGCGACCCCCTCGAGCGCGACACAGGAACTCTCCCCCCATGCGATCATCTCCTCCAGTTCTGGTAGAATCACCCGCAGAAGCCGAAGACTCGGAGCATCCGTGAGGGGATTGGTATCTTCCCTGTATTCATTGATGCTCTCCCGCAGAGCGGGAAGGGCCACTCGGTAGAGCCCCTCCATGAGCATGTCTCGATCAGGTGCGTTACGAATCTCATCGAACAGTACCTGAAGGTTCTGATCAGGAACGCGGTGCAACCGCAGGGGCGGATGACGCAATTCTGCCACCCGATCCCTGAGCAGGGTGATATGCTCCGCGACCAGATGAGCATGGTAGCTATAACCCATCTTCAGCTCGTAAATTGGCTCGCAGGCGATCCTCGTCAGCAGCACCTGCCAGGTCCGCTGAAGTACGTAGTGGAAACACTTCAGGCGGTCCACGCATTCCTGAACCCCGATCCCCGGGCCCGCAGCATCAGCAAACCCGGCCAGACCGGCCAGACCGGGTAATCCGTGAAGAGAGCGGTATTTATCCATCGCTTGTTGATTCATCGCTTTATCCTTGAAGGGTATCCACATTCGTCCCTCGCACAACACCAAGAGACGTTTCACGGGAGATCGCCATGCCATCCCGATCTACCAGCCCTTCCGGGGGGCTCTCACAAAGGTCACCAGTAACCCGGCCTTCCGGGCCTTCCGCCTATTTCAGTTCACGGATCTTCAGGTTCCGCCAGGCCACCGTGAAGGGCCCCCTGTTTCCGACCCCATGAACCTGCAGGCCAATGAATCCACTCGGGTGACTTTCAAAGGCTTTCTCATGAACGAGGTCGGAAACTTGCTCTCCGTTGACCCAGACCTGGATCCTCGAACCCTTCGCTTTGACTCGGTATGCGTTCCACTCGCCGTCCTTGAAGTGCTTGTGGGGCTTTCTTACGGCATCGGGAGTCATCCATCCATAGCACGCTTCACCATAGACATAACCCGACTCCGCGCCCTTGGCCCCGCTTGCCTCGATCTCGATTTGCGGCCCATTCACCCGCTGCTTGGGATCATCGTTCTTGGTCTTGGACCGAATCTGCACCCCGGAGTTCAGACTGTTATGACACTTGACCTCGAAGGTAAGCTCAAAGTCTCCATATTTCTTGTCTGTGCAGAGGAACGAATTGGGGCTTCCCTTTGCGGTGGTTCCAAGAATGGTGCCATCCGCTACCTCGTAGGTAGCTGTCCCGTTGCGCTGGGTAAACCCGCTCAGGTCCTTTCCGTTAAAGAGATCCTTCCAACCGGACTCCTTGTGGTGGTCCGCCATGGCAGGCAGAACCAAAAGATGGGTAAACAATAGAATCGATGTAGTGTGTAATTTCATGGTAATCTCTATCCTCTCTTACGGGAGCGGGATCTTTGATATATCATGATCCGCAATCGCCAACTCCCAAATCAGGATCCTCTCACCTGGCAAGGTCCACCCGGATCAACTCTCTGTCGTTCCGGAGGAAAGCGGAGCGCATCGCAAAGGCAGGGTGACTCCAGAGCACCTTCCGCGCACCGGAAGTATTTGTGGGCTCCAGAACCCGCGCGCGACTCACCTCCTGATACCCTTGCGGAGACAGCTCCGCGACAATGAGATCGCCCATTTCTCCCAGGATCCAGAACTGCTCATTCCCCACATGATAGACAAGAAAAGCGGTCCCGTAGCGCGGCACCCTCGGGCGGTCCGCGATTTCACGGGAAAGACAGGGTGCACGGCTCTCCCAGAGTCGCTTCCCCGACTTCATCTCCACGGCCATCAGCGCGCTTCTGTCGACGTCAACCCCGAAAATGGTGCCATCGAGAAGGTAGGGCGTGCTGTTGACCGGATAGACCCCTTCTTTTGGCCCGCTCCGCCACAAAATCCGCGCCCCTGGAGGGTTACTGCTCATTTCGATCATACCACCAATCCGATTGTAACCGCTTACAAACAATCTGTTCCCCAGCTTTCTCGGCATTGCGATCGCGGATCCATTGGTCGGCTTTATTGGCACACTCCAAAAGACTCTGCCTGTTGTCGGATCATGCCCGGTCACCCCGGCCGGGTGCCATGCAATGAGCTGCTTGGTCCCCTCATGATCCACAATCTGAAGAGGGCAGTAGCCACAGTGGCGTGCTGAGAGAGCCCTCCAGGTCTCCCTTCCTGTCCGACGATCAAACGCTACAATCACCGACCCTTCCCCTCCCACCATGCATATTACCAATTCGCCGTGGACGAGCGGGGGCGAGGAGTGCCCCCACATGGGCAGTGGTGCACCATATTCTTCCGTCAGGTTCTTCCGCCACTGGACCTTCCCATCGGTCGTAAGGCAGGTAAGGTGACCCATGGTCCCGAGCGTGAAAACCTGATTGCCAGCAACCGTCGGAGTCGCCCGGGGTCCTCCGGGATAAGACACCTCATAGTCCCTCCGTTCTTCATGACTCCAAAGCATTTTTCCCGTCGAGGCATCCAGACACAGGACCCTCTCCCTGCCTGCCAGTTTTGCCTGTGCTCCCGCATCATTGATGATTTTGCCTTCCTCAATGATGAGATCCATCAGATACACTCTTCCCCTCGACACAGCAGGTCCGGAATACCCGGTGTGTACCGGGGCCCTCCAGAGTACTTCCGGGCCTCCTTCCGGTAAGCGGCGCACTACGCCCTCCTCGCGCCAAGTTGCCTCCCGTCCCTCACCAAGCCACTGGGGCCAGTCGTCAGCCTGTCCCGGGCTGATTCCGCACAGCAGGAGCAGCGAACAAAGCAATCGATTCATGTCGCCAAACATCGGGGCGCAAGCCACCCTTCTTGTCAACCCTTCCAGTGCGATTACTCGAGCATCATGACCATGCGCTCTCTCCCTCTCATCATTCTCCTCTGCGGCCATGCTCTCGCCGGGAAGGCTGCCAGCCCCAACTTCATCCTGTGCATGGCTGATGACCTCGGATGGGGAGATACCGGGTTCAATGGCCACCCCGCCATCATGACCCCCAATCTGGACAAAATGGCCGGAGCGGGTGTCCGTCTCAGCCGCTTTTATGCGGGTGCACCCGTATGCTCCCCTACCCGCGGAAGCTGTCTCACAGGACGCAACCCTTTTCGGTATGGGGTAACGACTGCCAACGTCGGGCACCTCAGGAAGGAGGAAATCAGTCTTCCCGAGCTCCTCACCAGCAAGGGATACATCAGCGGTCTCTTTGGCAAATGGCACCTTGGAAGTCTGAGCCCGGACTTCAGTGGCAAAGGGCCCGGACGAAAAGCCCGACAGAACTTCATGACCCCTCGGATGGCGGGTTTCAGCGAGTGGTTCGCCAGCGAATTCTCGATTGCTACCTACAATCCCTATGACCCCTCCAACGCTCATTGTGCGGCCGCCCGTCGGGGTGACATGCGGGCACTTTTCTGGCACAACGGAAAGCCTCTTGCACAGCCCCTCGCAGGCTGCACTTCTGAAATGGTCATGGATCGGGCGCTCCCATTCATCACCAGCGCCAGCAACCAGAAAACACCATTTTTTGTCGCCATCTGGTTCCACGCCCCGCACCTCCCGGTTGTGGGCCATCCCGATTACATCAAGGCGCACTATGACAACTTACCAGACGACCAGCAGCAATATTTCAGCTGCGTTACCGCACTCGATGCCCAGATAGGCCGGCTGCGTGCGCACCTTCGTGATCTGGGTATCGAGAAGAAGACCATGGTGTGCTTCTCGAGTGACAACGGACCGGAGGGCAATCCTGGTCCACGGGGAAAATCGCAGGGGACGGCCGGTAATTTCCGGGGGCGTAAACGCAGCCTCTACGAGGGGGGACTGCGTGTCCCGGCGGTAGTCGAGTGGCCCGGAACATTGGAACCCCGCGACGTCGAGACCCCATGCGTCAGCAGTGACTACTTTCCCACTTTCTCAGCCATCGTAGCCCTGCCTCTGGCGGAGCGCCCCTACGATGGCATCAACATCCTCCCCATCCTGAAAGGACAGCAGAAGGAGCGTCAGCGCACCGTTGGCTTCCGTTTCGGAAAGGACCGGACCTTGGTCAGTGACCGCTATAAGCTCGTTCACAATGCCGGCGGGCTCGGTCGACGCCGCTCAGATAACGGCAAAGTGCCTGTCAGCGAATTCGAACTTTATGACCTCGAGGGCGATCCCTCCGAGACCCGTAATATTGCTGCTGCCTTACCGGGAATTGTAACTCGCATGAAAAGAGAGCTTCGGGCCTTCGTCGAGTCCTGCGAGAAAAGTGCCAAGGGCGCAGACTATCGTTAGCGGGGTAACAGGATCTCGCAGATCTCCAGACCCGGGGTGATCACTGAACTGACCCTCCGCCGGAGCCGTTCGAACCGATTGCAGCAGAAATATACGATCTGCTTTTCTGAATCGAAAATCTCGAAGATTCTGCGTGCTCTCTCGCTCAAGGAAGGGTAAACCCCGCTCCCGGTCCTGATCCGGACGAACTTCAATTCACCTACTCAAATCCAATGGCAGTCGTCGCGACCAAACTGAACAAGGGCCAGTGTATCCGGTATGAGGGAGACATGGGTGTCGTACTCCACCTGGAACATCGAACCCCCGGGAAGGGTAATGCTCTTATTGCGGCTACCATCCGTTCCTTCAATTCTGGAAATAAGAAAACCATTCGCTTCGCCTCCTCTGAAAAAGTGGACATCGTGGAAACACAGCGTCAGAAGCTGGAATTCTCTTATTCAGATCCCTCCGGGGCGCACTTCATGGATCTGGACACCTACGAAACGATCACCCTCGACGAAGGCCTAGTTGAAGACTGCCGGAGCTTCCTGAAGGAGGGGCAGGAGGTCGAAATCCTCTTCATTGAAGGGAACGCTGTCAGCGTCAGCCTGCCCGCCATCGTCGAGTTGAAAGTCACTGAATCCTCAGAGGGCATCAAGGGCGACACCGCGAACAATCCCACCAAGCCTGCTACTCTCGAAACCGGGGTCACGGTGCAGGTACCTCTCTTCGTGAAACCTGACGATGTCCTTAAGATCAACACCGAGGACGGAAGCTATGCCGGAAGGGCCTGAAGAGGACACAAGAACATCATTCACCTGTCAGCCGGGAATCAGGGCTTCTCTACCCGGAGTCGAATGAAATTACGATCCCCGGAAAGCAAAACCACGGTGGGCAGAATCTCTCCCACGGGGATAGAATTCTCAAATCCGAGGATAAGAAATGGATCGAGCGCAGTCCATCCCTCCTGACTGAAATTACCTTCGACCGTGATGGGCGCCCGGATTCCCGCTGGTCCGTGCTCAAGGATGAGATCCACCTGCCCCGGAATCAGCGGATCAGTTACGAAGAGTCTGGGACGGGCGTCCGCATCGTAACCGAGTGCCCAGAGGAGTCCGTTGGGAACTCCATCCCCGTCGTGATCTCCTTCAAAGGCGGCATCTGGAATTCCCTGGATCTGCGCCCAACCCAAATACGGATCGAGAGGCACCTCGATAACACCCTCAAAATGAACCGTTGAGCTCACCCTCACATCCACTCCTTCCTGGAGCGGATTGCTGAATTGAACCGGTAAATCCACCATGACGCCGTAAGTCACCGTGTTACCCTTGATCGCTATTCGGGATAGCTCCACCGTCCCTGTCCCGGCGCCAGTGCCCGAAACCGGACTCTGTGAGAAATTCTCATTCACTTCCCCAACGATGGAAGAACCCGTGATAACTCCCTCATCCAGCGTGACCTCATGCTCCCCGGCGTCGAACTGCCCGCTTACCGGGTCAACCCATCCTCCAAGGGTAGTGGAAATAGTGGCTTCGATTCCATTAAGGTTAACATCCGCCACCCTGATCGGACCAATCTCCAGGGAGAAGCTCATGTCGGTGGCAGTGAGGTCCGCCGAATTGATCGTCAGCCTTGAGACCTGGTCCGTCCCCGGGTCAATCTCAAGTGTCGCCTCTACCGCCCCGGCGAGCTCACTACTTTCTTCATCCTCAATCCCGAGAGCCGAGAGCGTGACGTTGAGAACATTTGATCCTGGCTCATCAGATAGAGCGAGTAAGGTCGTGACACGAACCTGAGCCGGGGCGAGTCCTGAGAGCGCTCCGAACAGAACAGCCACCAGGGAGCGAAAAGATAGTAATCGTCTTACAGTAAGCAAGTTACGATCTGGGTTACCCACCAGCCCTACCCGCCCAGTCCGTCGCGTCAATCAAATCCCGGAGGCGGCCCGGCTGAGGGTTCCTATTCCACACATCGGAACCGCACCCCAAGCCCATGATTTAATGTCCCCTCGCAAGGACTTGCCCGGTCAAACACACCGCCGATCGACCAATATTCTTTAACTTTTATAAAATATCTACTATCTCCCCATTCGCGTGGCACGACGCCGAAAACAACTCCATCTCCGGCGAGCGGCTGAAAACCGTAAGGCAACCCATCCCTCGCTCCGGGAAGCACTCCGGGAAGCAGACCGCAGGGCACGGCACCGGGCTAACCAGCGATCATGGCGTCGTCGCGGACTTACCTCCGTTAAATCCGCCATTGCAGAGTCTCACTACAATGAGACCCAACTGGGTTGGGTGACGAGGTCCCTGCGGATCCTCGCCGGACTGGCCCTTCTGCCGCTTTGCTTCATTACCACCGTCACCATCCTCAATCCTAACCTTCATGTTTCGGGAGTCGCGGATGGCAGCGCTTCATTCTGGCTTCAATTCTGGCGTAGTAA
>CAXEFH010000189.1:0-7015 GCA_963989605.1 uncultured Roseibacillus sp.
GCGACCACCGAGATCTACACCTCTCTATTCGTCGGCAGCGTCAGATGTGTATAAGAGACAGCTGCCCATCCGGATCGAGATAGGTCGCGAAGCCAACCAATACAGCAGCCAGTCCCACGAGGCTGTGAAGGATCGCGACCAGTTCTGGCATCTGGGTCATCTGGACCCGCCGGGCCAGGACAAAGCCCACCACGCCACCCAGCGAGAGGGTCCCAACCAGAACGGCGTAGTTCCCCTTGATCCCAGCCACCGCAGCGATCAGCGCGATTCCCATACCCAGCATCCCGTAAAAATTTCCCCGGCGTGCGGTCTCCTGATTACTCAGTCCCCCAAGGGCGAGGATAAAGAGAATAATCGCCCCGAGATAGGCAGCATCTGCAAGTTGGTCAGTCATTTCCTATTGAGGTTACAGGCTAGTCCTTACGGAACATCTCCAGCATTCGCTGGGTTACTGCGAAGCCCCCCACGATGTTAATGGCGGTAATCAGGATCGCAACTGCGGCAAGCCATACAATTACGGGCGTCTCCTTTGAGATCTGCATGAGAGCCCCGATGATGATGATGCTGCTGATCGCATTCGTGACACTCATGAGCGGCGTATGCAACGCAGGACTGACATTCCAGATCACCATGTAGCCAACGAAGCAGGCGAGAACGAAAACCGTGAAGTGCTCCATGAACGACGACGGAGCGAAAGCACCCACCCCGGCGAGAGCGCCCCCAGCGAGCAGGAGAGGAACCAGGAATGCGAGGGCCGAACGCTTTTTCCCCGACTCCACGGGAGCAGGTGGAGGCGCCGCCTCGGGCTTCTTCTCCTGTTTCGGAGCCGCAGAGAGCTTGGGCGGGGGAGGCGGCCAGGTGATGTCGCCATCCTTGATCACAGTCGCGCCACGAATGACCTCATCCTCCATGTTCACGTTGACGGCACCATCCTTTTCCGGACTCAGATCTGTCAGGAGATGACGAAGATTTGTCCCATAGAGCTGGCTCGACTGAGCCGCCAGCCGGCTTGGAAGGTCAGTGTAGCCTACAAGGCTGACTCCGTGCTTCACGACTACTTTTCCCGCCTCGGAAAGCTCACAGTTCCCACCCTGCTCAGTAGCAAGGTCAACAATGACACTGCCCTCCCTCATCAACTCCACCATGTCGGCAAGGATCAGCTTCGGGGCCGGCTTTCCCGGAATCAGTGCGGTGGTGATGATGATGTCCACCTCCTGAGCCTGCTCACGGAAAAGAGCCATCTCTGCCTCGATGAACGCTTCGCTCATCACCTTGGCGTAACCTCCTTCTCCAGACCCATCCTCGTCATCCTCAAAATCAAGCATCAGGAATTCGGCATCCATGCTTTCGACCTGCTCTTTCACCTCGGGACGAGTATCAAAGGCACGGACGATCGCCCCCATGCTGCGAGCCGCACCAATGGCCGCCAGACCCGCAACCCCGGCCCCGATCACCAGCACTTTCGCTGGAGGCACCTTGCCTGCAGCGGTGATCTGGCCCGTGAAGAATCGACCGAAATGCTGGGCCGCCTCAACCACTGCCCGATAACCCGCAATATTCGCCATGGAGCTCAGGGCATCTAGTTTCTGCGCCCGCGAAATTCTCGGAACACTATCCATCGCCAGAACGGTGGCCCCGGTCGCGGCGAGTTCCCCCATCAGCTCCTCGTTCTGCGCAGGCCAGATAAAGCTCACGAGAATTTTATCCGGATTGAGCATGCCAACTTCCACCGGCTCGGGCGCACGCACCTTGAAAATAATGTCTGAGGACGACCAGAGTTCCGCAGCCCCGTCAACAATCTCCACTCCGGCATCCCGGTAAGCCTCGTCTGTAAAACTCGCAGACTCTCCTGCTCCCTGTTCCACCGCCACGGAAAACCCAAGCTTCCGGAGGTGCTGGGCTACCTCCGGGGTTGTAGCTACGCGACATTCTCCCTCGTATATTTCGTTCGGAATCCCGATTTGCATGATTACTAGTGTCGGCCAATAAGGTGCCGGGAGCGGGAGCATAGGTAGACAACGATGCTTTTCAAGCGCCTTAGCAGTGCTGTTCCGATCCATAGGGGCCGAGCGTAAGCCAACTCCCTGCTGTCCAGAACCTCTCGTCGGGGAAACCGGGCTTCCATTCTCGGGCCCTCTTATACACAAGTTATTCAGACTCCTTCTCAAGCAGAAACACTGAAACGGGGCTTGAATGGCCCGGAGAGGATTATCGCATCTTTGCGTGTCCCTGAGGTTGGGGTTTGCATCCTGGCCCCCTCCAAGCAATAACTTTCCAGTTCCAATCTATGCTCCATAAAAAATTCAGATGAGTACTAAGCAAACAAGACGGAGTTTTCTCCAGAAATCAACTGCCGCCGGCGCTGCCGTCGGTTTCCCAACAGTCATTCCCTCCAGCGCACTGGGCAAGGATGGCAACACCGCGCCCAGCGAACGAGTTGTCATGGGTTTCATTGGCATCGGTAATCGCGGCCTCGGCGTGATGCAGGCGCATATCAACCACAAGGACGTCCAAGGTGTTGCAGTCTCTGACTGTCACAAGAACCACACCGACCGCAACCGCCGGTGCGGATCTGAGGGAGGCAAGGAAGCTGTAGACAAGAAATACGGCAATAAGGATTGCAAAGCCTACTTTGATTTCCGCGAGCTTTGCGCGCGGGACGACATTGACGCGGTTATGGTCGCCACTCCGGACCACTGGCACGGCATCATTTGCATGGAGGCTCTCCGCAACGGGAAAGACGTCTACTGCGAGAAACCCGTCACCCACTTCCACGCAGAAGGAAAGGCCATCCACGAGATCGTCGCAAAACACAAGCGCATCTTCCAGGTTGGATCCCAGCAGCGTTCCGACTGGAACTTCCGTCAGGCGGTTGAAATCGTACGCAATGGCCTCATCGGCAAGGTTACGAATGTCGAGGTTGGGCTTCCCGGAGGAAGAACCGGCCCTGACCGTGACCCCACTCTGAAAGATGCTCCCGAGGGATACGACATGTGGTGCGGACCCAGTCCCGTCCTGCCATTCATGGAGGCTCGCCATCACTGGTCCTGGCGTTGGCACTCCAACTACGGCCGTGGTCAGCTTATGGACTGGATCGGCCACCACAATGACATTGCTCACTGGGGACTTGGCCTTGAGGCCACCGGCGGCGGCGGCGGCCCCATCAGTGTGGAAGCCAAAAACTGGGACTTCAGCAGGACCCCGGACATCTACGACACTGCCTGGCAGTATGACGTTATCTCCAAATATCCCGGTGACATCGAGGTCAAGATGTCATCCCGCGTAGGTGGCGGCTGCAAGTGGATCGGCACCGATGGATGGGTCTGGGTCAATCGTGGGCGCCTTGATGCTTCCAATAAGGAATGGATCAAGAAAGGATTCAATGCGGGAGACTGGAAAGGCTACAGGTCACCTGGCCACCAGCGCAACTTCATCGACTGCGTCAAGTCCCGGAAGGAAACTGTCGCGCCAGCCGAAAATGCCCATCGCTCCATTACCCCTGGTCACATCGCCTACGTCTCGCACGAGATCGGGCGTGCCATCAAGTGGGACCCAAAGAAAGAGGCCGTCATCGGTGACGATAAGGCTCACAAGATCCTCTACTCCCTTCCCTACCGCGGAGACTGGAAGATCTAGGACCCGACCTCTTTTCAATGCGGGGCCCGCCTCGCTGAAAATCTCCGGGCCTGCCTGCTTCGTGCAGGCAGGCCCTTTTTCCATCGATGGGCAGCGCGCGGATACACGCGCATTTCCTCGGCTCTTTCCACCTGCTTCGCCGTGGGTTCAGGCTCGGATAAGTGAAAAAATAGCCAGCGATCTCCTCCTCGGACTTCTACAAACCCCTTCAGGTTAGCCATCCGATTGACTGATCTCCCCCCGCCTGCTGAACTTCATCAGATCACCAACAATTTCATGACTCGTGTTCTCATCCTTCTTGGCCTCCTCGGACTGACCATGGATATGGGCTTGGCCCGACCTATCGAGGTCATAGTGTATTCAAAGACTTCGTGGTATCGACATCCTGAAATTGCCCGCATCAACGGCTACCTCGCTACCCTGGGCGCGAAACACGACATCAACGTCAGCATCACCGAGAGCGCTGACGAACTCAGCGCACGCAACCTGAAAAACTATGATCTCATTCTGTTCAACAACGCCACCAACCTCGGCGAGAGCCTGACCGTGGATCAGCGCAAGCCTGTCATCCAATGGTTCAATAACGGTGGAGGAATCATGGTCATGCATGCCGGCATCGTCCAGAATGGAACGTGGCCGGAACTCATAGACATTGCGGGATGTGATTTCCATGGGGACTCCGAATTCATGGAGGCACGCTTCCTCGTGGATCCAAAGGCCGAAGGCGACCCCATCGTAGCCGGAAAAAGTAAGGAGTTCAGATATACTGCCGACTGGTTGAATTTCGACAAATCCGTGACGGGCCTTGCCGGCGTAGAGGTTCTTCTTCGGCTCGATGAAAAGAGTTATACTCCAGTTCGAGACCATCCCTCCTATAAGGAGATGAAACCAATGGGAGATGACCATCCTATCTGCTGGCGGCGCAGAATAGGCAAAGGGAGATATTTCTACACGGGGCTCGGGCATGATATAAAATCAATCGACACTCCCTTTGGTCGGGCCCATCTCCTTGCGGCAATCAGATGGACCGCTGACCGCGCCAAATAAATCGGATCTTCTGAGGTAGCCGCTCCCTTACCCTGATCACTTTATGAATGCCATCCTCTTATCCGTTTGTTTCCTGCTTCTAGGCAGCTCATTGCTTCACAGTGCCCCTCCACCCAACGTTGTCATTTTCCTTGTGGATGACATGGGCTGGGGGGATCTGGGATGCTACGGCAACGACGTCATTCACTCCCCAAACCTCGACAGGTTTGCAACCGAGGGAATTCGCTTCACCCAGTGCTACTCAGCCTGCGGAGTCTGCTCTCCCTCCCGATCTTCCATTCTCACTGGACGTACTCCGTATCGGAACGGAGTCTGGCGATGGATTCCCGGAGGCCATTCCTGCCACCTTCGAGAGAGCGAGATTACCCTGCCGGAACTTCTCAGAGACAAGGGATACGACACCTGTCATGTTGGAAAATGGCACCTCAACGGACACTTTAACAGCGAGAAACAGCCGCAACCGGATGACCATGGGTATACCCATTGGATGGCAACCCAGAACAATGCAGCACCCAGTCATAAGAATCCTCGTAACTTTGTTCTCAACGGAAAACCGATGGGCCTCCTCCAGGGCTATGCTGCTCCACTTGTAGCCAAGGAAGGGGTGCGCTGGCTCAAAGAGATTCGCAACAAGGAAAAGCCATTCCTGCTCTCCGTCTGGACTCACGAACCACACCTTCCCATCGAGTCAGCGGAGGAGTTCATGAAGCCCTATTCCAACATAAAGGATGAGGGTATCAGACAGCATCACGGCAACATCACGCAACTGGACCACGCCTTCGGAATGATAACCAAAGCTCTCGACGAACTCGGTCTGAGAGATAACACCATCGTCTTCTTCACCTCGGACAATGGACCTGAGGGCCGGGGTAACAATGGTCGGACGCGGGGATCCACCGGGGGATTACGCGGTAGGAAGCGCGACAGTCACGAGGGAGGAATCAGGGTCGCGGGCATGGTGCGATGGCCTGGCAGGATCATGCCCGGTTCGGTGAGTGACATACCGGTTATCGGCTCGGATATATTTTCCACGGTGCTCGATATCACCGGCATTCCCCTGCCTGATGATCGTACCATCGATGGTGTCAGCATAATACCTGCCTTTGATGACAACCCCGTCAAGCGCCCTGTTCCTCTCTTCTGGCGAACCCACATCGCCCCCGCCAACAGCCACGCAGCCCTCAGGGTCAAAGAGTGGAAGCTGATCTCCGACAAATCCTTCAGCAGGTTTCAACTCTATGACATTGAGAAAGATTGGAAGGAAGAGAATGACCTCGCCTCGAAGGAGATCGCAAAACTGGAGGAAATGAAGGTGATCTTCTTCAAGGTCCTGAAAGGAATTGAGGCGGAAGGTCCGAGCGAATGGTGGAAAAATGAGCCTCCACGCAGGAAGGCCCCCCGGAGCGGGCGGACTCCCCGGAAACCCGGCTCCTGATCCTGATCTAACTTTCCTTCGCCTGCTGCCAGTTCAAATCATACCCCGCACAAGCACCGCCCTGACCCCTGACTATGAAAACGCGATTCTACCCTCTCATCATTGCATTATCTTTCTGCCCGATCGCACTCGCGGACTGGCCTCAGTTCCAAGGTCCCAGTCGTAATGGAACCTCTATAGAATCGGGCTTGCTTCGCACCTTCCCCAAGGAGGGCCCCCGGATCCTCTGGGAGAAAAATCTCGAGCAGGGCTTTGGGGGATGTGCCGTTGACGGAAAGGAGGTCTTTTTGGTGGACCGGGTGGCGGGGGAAAAGGACATGCTGATCTGCCTCGATACTGATAGCGGCGAGGAGAAATGGCGCTATCAGAGCCCCTCCGAGGGCGAGCCCTCATTCCCGGGATCCCGAAGTGTCCCCACCGTCAGGACAGATGCCGTGTATTTCATCGGTTCATTCGGGCGGGTCCACTGCGTGGATCGCACCACCCGAAAGGTCCGCTGGCAGATAAAGATGTCCGATCGTTACCCTGATGCGGAAACTCCACGGTGGGGATACGCACAGTGCGCTCTCGTCGTTGGTGATATTATCGTAGTGACTCCTTTCGGCTCAGAGACGGGAGTTGCCGCTTGGAACCGAAACACCGGAGAAGAGCTCTGGACGAGCAGAGCCATCGGGGATTCGCACTCCTCTCCTACCCTGCTTGAGATTGGCGGAGAGCAGCATATTGCGTTGACCTCCGTAATCAGGCAGGGAGGGAAGAAGGGGCTCGTGACCAGCTATAGTCCAGCGGATGGAAGGATTCTCTGGCAGACCAGCCTTTACTATAACCTGTCTCTTATACACATCTGACGCTGCCGACGAATAGAGAGGTGTAGATCTCGGTGGTCGCCGTATCATT
>CAXEFH010000190.1:0-6988 GCA_963989605.1 uncultured Roseibacillus sp.
TGTCTCGTGGGCTCGGAGATGTGTATAAGAGACAGCCATTATGGGCTCCAGAAGAATGGGCTGTGCCTTTCTGAAGGCGTCCTTCATCGCGAAAATTGCGGCCATCTTGAAGGCATTCTCGTTGGAATCAACGTCGTGGGATGAACCATCAGTAATATTCACATGGACGTCCACCACCGGGTAGCCTGCGACGATGCCGTTAGTCATCGCCTCAGAGACTCCGGCGGTTACGGCATTCATATATTCCTTAGGAATAGCACCACCTACCACCAGGCTCTTGGTCGTGAGACCAGCACTCTTTTCATTGGGAGAGACATCAAGAACAACATGCCCATACTGCCCTCTTCCGCCACTCTGCTTCTTGAGGAGACCCTCGCCACCCGCGTCGGCAGTGATTGTCTCCCTGTAAGCGATCTGGGGCTTCCCGACGTTGGCTTCCACGCTGAATTCACGGCGAAGGCGATCGATAATCACCTCGAGGTGGAGTTCTCCCATCCCAGAAATAATCGTCTGCCCTGTTTCCTCATCAGTATGAACCACAAAGGTAGGGTCCTCCTCCATGAGACGTGCCAACCCGGAAGACATTTTTTCCTGATCGGCAGTGGTCCGGGGCTCAACTGCCATTGCGATTACAGGCTCTGGGAAACTCGGCGGCTCAAGAAGGATATCAAACTTCTGGGAACACAGCGTGTCCCCGGTTGTGACATTCTTGATCCCGACGATAGCAGCTATGTCGCCAGCGTAGCAGGTTTCAATCTCTTCATGCTTGTCGGCTTGGATCTGGATCAACCTGCCGACCCGCTCTTTCCTGCGGGTACGCGGGTTATATACCATGTCTCCCTTCGATACAGTTCCCGAGTAGACACGGAAGAACACCAGCTTGCCCACATACTTGTCCGCCCACAGCTTGAAGGCCAGTGAGCAGAACTTTTCGTTGTCATCAGTAGGAGCAACCACCTGATCATTTTCGTCATCAAACCTCTGACCCCTGGCGGCGGGAATCTCCAGAGGACTCGGAAGATAATCGATTACTGCGTCGACCAGATACTGCACCCCCTTGTTCTTGAAGGCAGACCCTCCAGCAATGGGCACAACCTTGTTGGCGATCGTCGCCCGCCGCATCGCGTTTTTCAGGTCTGTTACAGTAATTTCCTCTTCCAGAAGAAACTTTTCTCCCAACTGCTCGTCAGCGTCAGCCAAAGTCTCTACAATCTCTCCATAGGCCTTCTCGGCCTCCTTGGCCTGCTCCGCATCGAGCTCCCGGATCTCGAAGGTTGACCCGAGGGTATCATCCTCGGTGTAGACCACCGCTTTCTTGTTGAGAACATCGATCTGCCCTTTGAGTTGATCTTCAGACCCAATGGGGATCAGGATCCGCAGGGGCTTAGCTCCCAGCTTTTCCCGGACTTCCTCAACCACATTCTGGAAATTAGCCCCGACACGGTCCATCTTGTTGACAAACACGATTCTGGGCACGTTGTATTTGGATGCCTGCCTCCAGACCGTTTCTGTCTGGGGTTGCACTCCAGCGACTCCACAGAAAACAACAACTGCACCATCAAGGACCCGTAGCGACCTCTCAACCTCCGCTGTGAAATCGACGTGGCCCGGCGTATCGATGATGTTGACCCTCTGCTTCTGCTCCTCAAAAAGTTTGAAAACTCCCTCGTCCTTTTTCTGCGTCCATTCACATGTGACCGCTGCCGAGGTAATTGTGATGCCCCGTTCGCGCTCCTGCTCCATGTGATCGGTGGTAGTTGCACCATCGTGCACCTCCCCAATCCTGTGGATCATTCCTGTATAGAAAAGGACCCTTTCCGTCAGCGTTGTCTTGCCAGCATCAATATGAGCCGCAATCCCAATATTCCGGGTCCGCTCAAGCGGATACGGCCTGTCGGGACTATTGGGGCTCTCAGACATCTGGGGAGCTGAAACTGTGGCTGTGGCGAGCATTTAAACCTGTTTACCAGCGGAAGTGGGCGAAGGCGCGGTTAGCCTGCGCCATCTTATGGACATCATCACGCTTTCGGACTGCTCCACCAGTGTTGTTGGCAGCATCCTTGATCTCGTTAGCAAGAGCGACGTGCATCGGAGTGCCCTTCCGACCCCGCGCAAAGCCTATGATCCAACGCATTGCCAGGGCCTCCGAGCGTGAGGCTGCTACCTCGAGTGGAACCTGATAGGTTGCTCCACCAACGCGGCGACTTTTCACCTCAACCCGGGGTTTTGAGTTTTCTATCGCTCGGGTTACAACCTCGAGCGGGTCAACCGTGTCCGTTCCCTCGTTAGCCTTGTCGATCGCAGAATAGACAACCCTCTCAGCGAGTGACCTCTTCCCATCTTTCATCACTTTTGAGATGAGATGTCCGATTAATTCACTGTCGAACTTCGGATCCCGCCGGTCGGGCTTGTGGTAAACTCTTCTTCTTCTTGCCATGCTGGTAAGTTCCTTTCTCTTTCAGATAAGGTTACTTCTTGGGACGCTTGGCCCCGTACTTGGACCGACTCTGCTTACGATTCTCAACTCCAAGAGTGTCAAGAGACCCTCGCACAATGTGATACCTCACGCCTGGGAGGTCCTTCACCCTACCACCACGGACAAGAACAATACTGTGCTCCTGCAGGTTATGACCCTCCCCACCAATATAGGCAATGACCTCAAACCCGTTTGTTAAACGCACTTTCGCCACCTTCCGCAACGCGGAGTTCGGCTTCTTGGGTGTCCGGGTATATACCTGCAGGCAGACTCCGCGTCGCTGAGGGCAGTTGGAGAGCGCCGGCGACTTAGATTTCTTGACGGCCTGCTTGCGCCCTTTCCGGACGAGTTGGTTGATGGTCGGCATGATTCCTGCTGTTTGAGAATATCTCTGGTGATCTTTGAACACTCGCCGAGGCAGGAGGCAGGTCGGCGAGGATTACCCTCGCAGGAGCCTGTTATCCGGAGCTGCACCCGATGAGCTGGTAAACCGCTTTTTGTGCTGTTTCCTGCGGTAAGCCGCAGAATCCAGCCACGATTTTTGGGGGCGCGACTATAGGAGTCAGCCCCCTGTTGACAAGGCCTATTTCGCCTATTTTTTAAAGAATTTAGTGCTAACCTCCAAAACACCGTTGAAGGCCTCAAATCACCTTTTTTGGTGCTCTAGTCCTTGTTTTTTGTCAAATGGCACCCTCGCCGGGAGTGCAGGGCCTCTCCCGGCCGAAAATAAGCCAAGCAAAACCCGGACCCTCCTCCAGCACCGCGAAACCTCCCTTGTCTCCGGTTCCCCCGCTATCTTTTTGGTATCGACAGCGTCGGGCCCGCTCTATAGTTCCCCAACTCCTCCGCGAGGGTAAATGGCAGGGTAGCTCAGGGGTAGAGCAAAGGACTCATAAGCCTTGGGTCGGCGGTTCGAATCCGCCCCCTGCTACGTTTCCTCGCTGGATCATCAGTAACAGGCGCGGGCAAACCCCGTCTCCCCATATCCCAGCCGTCTCGTGCCCGAAGCCCGCTTTACCATCCTTAACAGGACCACTGAGATCGGAGCCAATAGCTACCTTCTTGAGATCGGAAACACTCGGATTGTGCTGGATGCGGGCATGCACCCCAAGGAGCGGGGTCGTGGCACCCTTCCCCGTTACGAAGATCTGGCATATGACAGTGTGGATGCCATCATAATCACGCATTCTCATCTAGATCATGTGGGAACTCTTCCGGTTCTCATGCGTGATCAACCCTCTGCCCGGGTCTTCATGACTCCAGCGACGAGCGCCCTTGCTGATGCACTTCTCCATAACTCCGTCAATGTGATGAAGTCCCAGCGACAGGAACTCGGGATCGAGGACTATCCTCTCTTCACCCATCGCTCAGTCGACAAGATGGTCCCCCGTATCGAACCGCGTGACTACGAAAAGCCTTTCGAGGTCGACTGGAATGGATCCGTGAGAGCAACCTTCTACGATGCAGGTCATATCCTCGGATCCGCCGGAGTCCTGCTGGAAGGCAACGGTAAACGGTTTTTCTATAGTGGCGATATTCGTTTCGAGGACCACGCTCTGATCCGAGGTGCGCGTTTCCCGGATCTGACGCAACAGGGCCTCGATGCACTCATAGTCGAGACCACAAGGGGAGACTCTCCCCGTCCTGCTTCCTACTCCGGCAAGGAAGAGCGACGGCGCTTTATCAACGATATTGAAAAGTGTCTGGACAAGGGAGGATCGGTTCTTGTTCCCGTTTTCGCTATCGGCAAGACCCAGGAGGTTCTCACCATGATTCACGAGTCCAAACAGGACCATTCTCTCAGGGACGCGCCAGTCTACATCGGCGGACTAAGCACCAAGATGACCGTCATCTATGACAAGTTTTCAGGTTCCACACGACGTAGTGCACCCGACTTCAAGATCCTCAGGGACATGAATCCGATCACTGGGAACCGGCGGGGTCGAAGACCGATCCCTCTCGAACGTGGAGCAATCTACGCTCTCTCAAGCGGCATGATGACGGAAAAGACAACTTCGAATGGGTTTGCCCGAGGGTTTATCGATAAACCGGACAACGCGCTTCTATTTGTCGGCTATGCAGATCCCGAAAGTCCTGGAGGACAAATACGGGCCGCTCAGCAGGGAGACGATATCTCACTTGATTCTGAGCTTCCAAGTGTTCGGTTAAATTGCAAAGTGAGCGTATACGATTTCAGCGGTCATGCACCTAGAAATCAACTGCTGGATTTCATCCAGGCCGCGAATGCCCGGAGGACACTCCTTGTCCACGGAGATCTCTCAGCCCTGGAGTGGTTTGAGAATCAGGTCGAGAGAGCTGTTATCCCGTCGCCCGGAAAGGCGATCTCCCTGTAATTGGTTTACTCCTTCTTGAGGCGCTCCACTTCCTCTCGTAATAGCTTCAGGGACTGGCGCATCTCCCTGATTTTTCCTACATCCCTCCATTGGCGCACTTCATCAGTGAAGGGCTTGGCAGGAGTCCCCATGTAGACGCCGGCCTCATCAATACTCTGGATAGCCCCCGACTTGCCTCCCAGTTGCACCCCATCAGCAATTTCGATATGACCATTGATCCCAACCTGGGCAGCAAGAGTGACCTGGTCTCCAAGTTTGGAACTGCCAGCGACGCCCGAAAGCGCCACGATGATGCAGTTTTTGCCTATCTGAACATTATGCCCAATCTGGACGAGGTTATCGATCTTAGTCCCTTCTCCGACTACAGTTCGACCAAATCGAGCCCTGTCGACGCACGCGTTTGCACCAACCTCTACGTCGTCCTCCAGGACAACGATGCCTAACTGGGGGACTTTATGGTGTCTCCCGTCAACAAATTCATACCCGAAGCCATCAGATCCGATTACTGCACCCGGTTGAAGGATGACCCGATCCCCAAGGACACAGCGTTCCCGGATAGTCACATTCTGGTGAATGATGCAGTCCTCGCCAATGATGGCGTCCCGGCCAATTACTGCCCCGGCACAGATCTCCGAACCACGCCCAATCGTCGCTCCATCATCTATTACGGCCCCAGCGTGCACAGCTGCTCCGGGATCCACGTCTGCATTCGCTCCAACATGTGCTCCCACCCGGACACCCGACACGAATGCCCTGCTTAACTCCTCAACCTTGGTCGCCAGCGTGGCGAGGGCGTGAGAAGGATTATCCACCTGTATCAACGCCACTCCACGAGGACCCACCCCGATCTCCGGACCGACCAGGACCGCTCCTGCCCGGGTCGTCTCAAACTGGGATCGATATTTCGGATGAGAAAAAAAACTGAGATCGCTATCCCCCGCCTCCTCAAGAGTTCGCACTCCGCTCAGGAGATGGTCCTCTCGTCCCGAAACGAGGGTTCCTCCGACCAGGTCGACCACTTCCGCGATCCGGAATTCCACGGGCAGAGGGTGTTATAATCGGAAACCCCTATCGGCCTCCTTACTCACCACTCGCAGGTGGGGCCGCAGGCGCGTCCTTGTTCAGAACCCCGAGTAAACCCCCGGTGATATCCGTGGCATCCTTCGTGTAGAGAAGAAAGGGGACCTGCGACGTGCTCATCCCGGATTTGTCGAAAACATAATCGTAGTCATCAGCCTTGGCACGGTCTTCTACAAGTTTCTTTATTTCCTCTAGAATACCCCGCATCTTTTGGACCATCTTCTCATTAAGAGCGGTATTACGGCGCTGTAGGAATTCACGCCGTTCCCGATCCAGTGCAACGCCTTCCTGGGTCTTCATCTGGAAACCCTTGAAGAGCTCCTGCTTCCGCTTGTCGCTCAGGGAAGGATCGTCCAGTTGCTTGCGGAGACCCTGCAACTCATCCTCAAGTGCACGAATAGTTTCGAGACGCTCGTTATTATTCTGCTGAATCTTGGCCCTCTCTACATTGACCTCTTTTTGCGCAGCGGTGGTGCGATGATATTGCTTGAAGAGCGTCTGCATATCTACCGTCGCGATCTTGAGTTTGTCCTGCGCAGCAGCGGACAGGGGAAACAGCAGGACGACAAGTACGGCAGGGACAAGGTAACGGAGATTCATGTAAGTGGCGTTTCGGAGTTGGTGAACTCTGGATAAAAAACCGCAACCCGTCAAACCTCAAGCCCTCAACCCTCAGGATCCTGTGGACCTGATTCTGCAAGTTTCCGAATGACTCTTGCCGTAATATTCTGGGCGTCCTTGGCAAAAAGCAGGAATGGAACCCGTGAAGTTCCGGCACCCTCAACATCGAATACTAGGTCAAAACCCATGCTCTCCGCCTCTCCCCTCACGAGATCGTGGATCTCCCCCAGCAGCTTCTGCATTCGGTCGACCATCCGCCGGTTGAGATCTGCATGCTTGTTCTTCAGGTCCAGAGCACTTTGCCGGTTCAATCGTTCCCGCTCATGGAGTCGAATCCCTTTCTCCCTCTCCATGACAGGCCGTCGCATGTCCTCGCGATCCAGTTCCTGAAGGGAACCCTCCAGCCTGTCTCTTATACACATCTGACGCTGCCGCCGAATAGAGAGGTGTAGATCTC
>CAXEFH010000191.1:0-6963 GCA_963989605.1 uncultured Roseibacillus sp.
ATTTGGCTTCAGAGACGATTTCGGGTCCGAACGTGTCTCCGATCGGGTCGCCGGGAGGCGTTCGGAGGTCCTCCGGAGGGCTTTTGGTAGCTCCGAGGAGTCCAAAAGTGGTCGAAGCGACACCAGCGCTGGACCAATTCGAGCTTCACGGAACCCAAAAGTGGTCTAAAAGTAGGTTAAGAGTAATCTAACCAGAAGGATTTCCTGTTTTCTCTTGAGGGAAGTGCAAGTCGGTTCCTTTCGAATCAGTTCCATTTTTTTCCTGTCTCCTGAATCCATTCATCCTGATGCACTACTTCATGATCATCAATTACCTCCTGAGATTAGGTGGAGAGGAATACTGAGTATGCGGGTCTTTTGAACCTTCTTCTCTTTTTTTTACCGGAAATGTTCTCGGGAGTTTTCTGGGTGGTAGCAGGCGTGGTTTGTCTTCTGCTGATGCCTCTCGGGGGGCTCGCTCTCATGGGTCAGGAACTTGAGGAAGGGAATCACGAGCTTCTGCTCATGACGCCACTGTCACGATGGAAGGTCGTAGGCGGGAAGTTTCTGGCGCTCTGGGGGCTTTGTCTTCTCACAGCCTCCTCTCTTCTGCCCTATGTGATCGTCCGGTATCTCATCGGAGGCATTGACGTATGGCGTAACGTCATCATGGCTGTTACCGTTGTGCTGTTCTCCGCGATGATGTCTGCAGGGGCCATCGGGGCGTCCTCCTTCAAGAAGATATCGGTCCGTATTCTTACTCTGCTGCTCTTTATGGGATCCATGCTGCTTTCGCTGCTGATCGTTGAAGGTGGTGCTGCGATGACGGAAGATAAGGCGGGTTGGGCGTTTAATCTCAATGCCCTCGCCGTGGCGTTTGGCTATGTTGTTCTGGGACTGGGTCTGGCGCGCTCGCGGATTCGTCTGGTGGTGCACCACTATGAGGTAAAGCCAAGCTGGATGGTCTTCGGTCTTCTCTTCCTCACTCCCCTTGTCGCTATGATGGTCACTCCCATGACATTGGGCTGGGCGGGAGGATTGGGCCTGATCGCGATGGGGCTGACGGCGCGCTTTGTTGATCGAAGCCCAAAGGCTCCGAGCTGGGTCCAAGCTCCCGAGGCATCAATTCCCCGCATGGAACCTGATACAGCAGTCGAAGAGCCTCCTCCCCTGCCCGGCAGAAGGGACCAGAATGAACAGGGTGAGTGAGATTCAGGCTCCGAGGGAGCAGCCGACGGTGCGGAGTCAATTGACGATTCAGTATCAATTCTATTGATCTTCCAGTCCCGAGAATCGATTTTCCGTTAAAGGCCGTTTCGAATAGGCTTCTCAATAGTGTCAGCTTCCCAATACCTCGAGGACGAGGACGCAAAGGACTCCGGTCCGGGTCGTCGTCAGTGGATCTCCTTCTGGAGCTTGATGGGCCTGCAGGCCCAGAATGCGTTCAACGACAAGGCTCTGCAGTTCACGCTGGTTCCACTTGGGGCATGGGTGGCAGCGAAGGCTGGAGCAGAATGGGGGACGTTTCTGCCCCATATCCTGGGGATGCTGATCCTTGTCCCATTCATTCTATTCGCTCCGGTTGCAGGCTGGGCTTCAGATACGTTTTCCAAGACGCGGGTGATTCGCCTGACAGCCTGGATGCAGCTGGCGGTCTTCCTGGTTGTCCTTTACTCCTTCAGGATGGAGTTCCTGCCACTGGCAGTGGCCTGCTTCTTCTTCCTTGCGGTGCAGTCGACCATTCTCAGTCCGGCCAAGAATGGAATCATCAAGGAGCTTCTCGGATCATCTCGTCTTGGATTTGCGAGCGGCATCATGCAGATGTTCACGATCCTCGCTATTCTCGTGGGGCAGATCCTTATCGGCATCTGGTTCTCGGCCCGTCTCGAAACCACAGGAAGTGGTTGGACTGCGGGGTTGCTCCCAATGATTCTGGTGTGTCTGGGCGCTGTGGTCACCCTAGTGATGGCGTATTCAATTCAAGTGGTGCCGGCAGCTTCGCGGAAGCGCTTTCACCTGACTCTGGCTATTTCACACTTCCAGCAACTGGGACAGCTTCTTGGCTCGCGGCCCCTTCGGCTCAGTGCGCTGGGAATAGCATATTTCTGGGCCTTTGGCGCCGTAGTGCAGTTCATCACCCTCCAGATCGCTGCGGAGCTGTATCCTGACGGGCATCCAAATTTCGGGAGAGCGACCTCCTACATGATGCTGGCAGCCAGCGGTGGTATCGGAGTTGGCAGTATCCTTGGGGCGCTGATCAACAAGAGACACATAGAGCTGGGCCTCAATCCTCTTGGAGGAATCATCATGACGGTCTCGAGCGTGCTTATCATCGTGGCGACGCCCGAATCATGGTTCTTTTATACCGTTCTTGCCTTTGCGGGCTTGGGAGCGGCATTTTTCTTCGTGCCGATCAATGCCTTCCTGCAGGACGAGTGCGATCCGGATCAACGGGGCAACATCCTGGCAGGATCGGCTTTGCTTAACTGTCTGGCAATGGCGGGAGCGGTGATTCTCCAATACGTGATGCAGGAGGTCCTGAACCTGACACCCACTAACCAGTTCCTCATTCTGGCGCTGGTCTCGGTGGTAGCGACCTGTTACGTCATGCGGTTGCTTCCGAGGGCTTTTGTGAAGATGCTCGCCTTCAGTGCCCTGCGTGCCTTCTACCGGATCGAAACGATTCATCCCGAGAGGATGCCGGAGAAAGGGGGTGTTCTCCTCACGCCGAACCACGTCAGTTATCTTGACGCCTTGATTCTCACTGCCGCCAGCCCACGGCCGGTACGATTCCTGATGGTGAGCGACTATTTTGAAAAGCCCGTGGTGGGGAAGGTTGCCAAGCTCTTTGATACGGTGCCGATCTCCAGCAAACGCGCCAAAGATGCTATTCAGGTTGCGGCGGCGGCGGTAAAAGAGGGGAGCGTGGTCTGCATTTTCCCGGAGGGGGAGTTATCTCGCAGCGGGTTCATGGGCGAATTCAAGCGAGGAATGGAATTGATCGCCCGCAAGGCGGATTGCCTGATTCAGCCAGTGTATCTTGATGGTCTCTGGAAATCCATTTTCTCTGCCGAGCGGGGTAAATTTTTCTGGAAGAAGCCGAGGGCCATTCCCTTCGGAGTGCGCGTCGCCTTTGGTGAGGCTTGGCCCGCAAAGGAGTATCGGGCCGGGGATGTCAGGCGGGAACTGAATTTCTTGGCTGGGGAGGTCTTTGCGAGGCGACATGAGTCGGCTGGGACGGTGAAGGACTTCCTCCGGCAACGGCGGCCGGATCACCGGGCCCTGCGTTGGGTCAACGGCGTGCAGGTCTGCTCTTGCACCTGGGGGGAAGTGCTGGAGCTTCTCGAACAGAGGGAAGATCTCCCTGCCCCGGCCCAGGGTCATCCCGGGGCGGAGCAATGGCTGGAGGATTGGCGAGCCTTGGACGGATTGGACGAAGAGGAATGGAGAGGACTTTTACTCAATGCCCATCAGTTGGCGGATCCTTACAACCTTGGGGACGGAAAGGCTGCGGTTACCATCGACTCGTCGCTCCCACAGGCAGTGCGGCGGGTCTGGGGCCTCCTGCTGCCGGTCATCACGCGTGTCGAGGTTGTTGTACTTGGGCCGAACGATGGGGCCTCCGAACTGGGGCTCCTCGCGCGGGACAAGGTGCCCCTGCGTGACCTTGTTGGTACTGTCCGGATGCGTGAGGTTCACCGGATCGCCCGCGCTGCCGGAGTGCCGCTGACCCTTTACCTTTTCGGAGAGGGGCCGCAGAGCGGTAACGATGCGGAGAAGGAGATTTTTGTGGGCCATGAGTCCGCGGGCCGCGTATTCAGCTTTTCCATGCCTCCTGACCCAGTCATCCACAAGGGCGATGTGGCCCATCCGGGTTGGATGGAGAGCTCCTACGGGCGTTTGCTGCCGGGCTTCGTGGTCAGAAGCACCGGAGAGGGCGTGGAATTGAGCGGAAAGATGCTGCCGGAGACGATTGATTTTCCGGGTTGGTCAGTGGATGAGAGAGGATTCTTTTCGCAGTCAGACCAGGCAGAAAGCATCTGAATCGGCGCAGTGATACCGATGCTTCCTGGATACTGAATCCATGGAGAGGGCCTTGGTCACGAAGTCTGGGCCTTCCTCAATTTCTCAATCATTTCACTGATGATCTTGCCTGCCTCAAACTCATCGGAAGGAAGCTCGGATTTTAGTGCCTCCGCACTGGGGTTGGCGTAGCCCTCAATGGCACCTTCCTTTCCGTCAATGATGATCGTGATTCCCTCGGCGGCAGGTTCCCCGCTGATATCCTTCCGGAGAACGGCAATCTTCGGGTCGAGAACTCCCTTGAGGGCCTCGGCTCTGCCGGGTTCGAGGCCGTAGATGATGATGGAGGTGGCAGGACTGTTCGGGGCCTCGACCTGCTTACCACGCATCCCCCCTCCATCCTGTCATTTCGATCGGGAATCAGGAGAAAGGCGGCTACCGCTACGAGTGCTACTGCGGCCAGCGCGCCACTGAATTGGGGCTGGGCCCACAGCCGTGAAATCCTTGCGATGAGTGATTCATCGCGGCTCGAGGAAGATGCGTCAGCTGCGGAGTTCGTTCTGCCATATTGGTCCCGGATTCGATCGCGGATTTGATCGGGGATCGGGGGAGCATCCTCACCTTCTTCAGGGCTGAAGCTTTTTGAGAGGAGAGCTTTCAGCTCCTCATACTGGTCTGGGGGTTCAGATTTCATCATCCTCCGCCTCTCTACCGTAATCCATTCCGGTCATTTTCAACTTAACAGGCATTTTTGTAGCTTTGCGAGGGCTTCCTCCAGCGCCTCATTGAGAATCCGGCGTTTCTTGGAGACGGAATGCGAGGTCTGCAGGCCTAGTTTGCCCAGAATTTCAGGATCCTCGCAGAGTTCACCGAGGGTAGCGCTCTGGGCGACATAAACGGTGAAAATCAGGTGCCATTGGCATTCGGTAAGGATTTCACCGCATTGCCGGTAAATTTCGTCGAAACTGAGCGAGCCTAGATCCCTCCCCGGATCTGCACTTTCGTCTTCGAACTGCATGGCGCCTTCTTCTCTCTCGGTGAGGTCCTCGAACGAACTCTGAGTATTGGGCTGATTTTTCAGTGCGCCCTGCCTGCGTCTCCAGTCGATGGCCCGGAACTGTACCATCTTTGAAAACAAAGGGATCACTTCCTCGAAGACAACAATTGCCTCGATGGGAGCCTTTCCATCCTTGGCCCGCTCGCGAGCAAGTTCAGCAAAGGTTTCCAGGTAGACGTCTTCTGCATCCTGGTTACCAAGTCCCTTGCGCAAAAGCAGATGAAATCCGAAGGGACGCAGGATAGGGTCAAGATCGTTCCACTCGCGATCTGAGAACCCACCTTTTTCCTTCTTCTTGAGGCGATCAAGGTCAAGGTTGCGCTCATAGCGAGTGTCCTCTGGATCGTGCCAAAGCTGAGGGTCTTCCTGCTCCCTGCGACCCGTGGAAACGTTGTGGCGGGAGTGATCGTGGGCGGCCT
The DNA here is from genome assembly GCA_963989605.1 of uncultured Roseibacillus sp. GTDB lineage: Bacteria > Verrucomicrobiota > Verrucomicrobiia > Verrucomicrobiales > Akkermansiaceae > Roseibacillus_B. The sequence goes on from CAXEFH010000191.1 coordinate 5,479, forward strand.
CCAGTGCTTCGGCGGAGAATTCGGCGTCCGAGGGTCTCGATTTGAAGCGATCGAGAAGGTTCTCGAAGATCTCCTGTGCGAGGGAGGCTGCGGCATCCTCAGTAACAAGAACACCCTCAACCGGTCGCTTAGCCCGTCGGTAGGTGGCACGCCAGAGCCTCTCGAAGAACTCAGGATCAGGCTCACCGGAGCGATACATAGTAAATTCCCTGTGGGGAGGTTCTAGGAAACAAGGCCTGTTCCCTAAATCAAGGCTCGTTTCCGCCATCGCGATGATCTCCCTGTATTGGCATCGATTAAAAAAACTGGAAATCATTTAATACCCCTTCCGGTTGGGATAGGGTGCTTCAAATGTGGTCAGGAGGTCGTTCCCTCAGATTAATTGCTTTTGCCGGTGTGTTCGCGGCCTGGCAAGGTGGTGCAAATGGTCAAACACCCTTGTGTGACCTTCAGCATCCGGGAAATCCCGAGTTAATAATGGGAGCGGCCTCCTGCTTTTACAACGAGGCCAATGGAGGGCAGACCCTGATCCAACTGACCTCTGGAAGCATCATTCGTTGGGACCACCTGGGATTACAGGACCCCTCCAGCAGCTTGGTTTTCGAGTGGCTCGGTGGTCCAGACAGTGCTCCGGTGGTGCTGAACCAGATAGAGCAGGGCGGCAGGCAGGAGGCTGTTCTCGCCGGCAGCCTCTCGTTTCCTGATGGGAACCTCATTATTACCCACCCGAATACGGGTCTCAATATTCTTGGGACCGTGGAAGCAGGGTCCGTGACCATCGCGACTCAGAACCTTGATGCGCAGGCTTCGATTCAGGTGATGAGCGGGGAGAGTGCAGATTTCATGAATGCCGCACCCAGCAGCAGGCTGAATATCCTGGGGGGAAGGGTTTCCGCGACTTCCGGGGATGTGGTCCTAGGCGGCCCCGCGGTTCTGGTCGGAGGCAGTGATAGCGAAGGGAGCGAAGGTAGTCAGATACTTGCGCCTGCAGGGTCAGTTAGAATCTTTGGAGGACAAAGCTTCAGGCTGTTGCCGGAGAATGTCACCGCAGGCTCTGCCCGCATCGAAGTCCTTCCGGGAAGCGTCAACGGCAATGTTCTCAACTCCCAGGAAATCCGTGCGGGGCAGATGGTAGAGATCGTCAGCGAGGCTGAAATCAGTAACAACGGACTTCTCGAGGCAGATCAGCTGGGAGGGATTGTGATGATGAGGGTTGACCAGGGTGGAACGATCATCAACGAGGAGGGTGCTCTCATTTCGGCCGATATTATTATTCCTTTTCCCTCTCCGGGGTCCGGGGCCGTCCTTAATCCGGATCGAGGAGATGCTCCCTCGTCTTTGAGTACGGGGTTGAGCCGCATTCCCGTGGTCTCGAGTCCGGGACAGTCCAAGAGTTCGAAGCGTGTGGTCCTGAGGCTGTCTCTTATACACATCTGACGCTGCCGACGAATAGAGAGGTGTAGATCTCGGTGGTCGCCGTATCAT
>CAXEFH010000192.1:0-6950 GCA_963989605.1 uncultured Roseibacillus sp.
GGGCTCGGAGATGTGTATAAGAGACAGGTAGAATCCTGATGGACTGGGCCATCGAGTGGAGTCGAAAGCATGACTTTGTCAGAGTCGAATTCTGGTCCGATACGCGGTTTACCAGAGCGCATAAGTTCTTTGCGGGTTACGGGTTTCAACGAGGTGGCATACGGGACGTGCAGGAAGGAAAGCTCACTTTTTCCGAATTCCATTTCGCCCTGGAGCTGTAGATGCAGGTGCGTGACCCTCCGAGACGAGGCGGTTACGGGAGTGGTCATCCGCGCTGTAACCGAGGTTGTCATTTTGCGACGCCTCTCCTTCCTCCAACGCAGGGGAGAGCAGGTCCAGAGCGGCGAGGGTCTGCCAGTCAGTTGGTTGGAAGATATGGAGTGGGGATCGGATCTGCAGCAAAGGGAAGGCTACGTTGCTTGGCGAACTTATCCGAAGGCACATTGACTCCCGGAACACATTTGAGCTCTTGGAGGAGCATTCTCTCAGGAGTTGGATTTCTCAATAAGATCATCAAATTGTGAATAACTGGCCCTGGTTTTTTTAGATTTCAATATTTTCTTAACTCCTTGATTGCATTGGGAGGCGCAACTGGCAGACCTCATAAGCATGTCGACTAACAAGAATATCCTAGCGGAGGGGATTGAGATTACGGGCACGATCAAGTTTCGGAATGACATGATTATCGATGGCAAAGTAGAGGGGGAGATTCAGTCCGACGAAGGTTCGCTGACGATAGGGGAAAACGCTCGGATCAAGGGGGATATTCATACCGGAGAGATAAAAATGTATGGGCGTGTCAAGGGGGCGATTCACGCAGGGCGATGCGAATTGAAGGCTAATTCACAGCTTGATGGAGACATTACCACGGGCATTCTCAAAATGGATGAGGGGGCTGCCTTTTCGGGTAAGATGCAGACAGGTAAGTAAGGCGGGCTTCCAAGCCTCGGAGAAAAGAGTGTCCCCTATCCCTAGTTGCCTCCAAATCGCATGGTGCGGAGATAATCGACCAACTGGCTAATTCGCTGGCTGACGTCCTCCTCCTCCAGCAGATTCTGCCGGACCGAGGGATCCTGCACGAATTGCTGTGAAATGGCATCGACCATGATCTCGGTGCTGGGAGCGCGATCGAGGAGTTCTCTGACCCTGGAGACAAGCTCGTCAGGGAGCCCCAGCAGGACGGCTTCGATGGCGTCGCGAAGCGTCTGATTTTTCTGTTCCTCGCCCGAATCTTCAGGAGCGATGGATGTCACGGGGCGAACGCGGGCATACGGATAGGGTTTTTCATTCAGCCACTCAATGAATCGGACGCGGCACAGACCGTGAAGGAGCAGGTTAGATCGTCCGTCTTCATGCTCGCGGGAAGCGCGGATCAGTCCTGCAGTGCCAACTTCCGCAGTGCAGGATTCGAGGTCCGGGGTCTCAGCGGAAGTTAATGTTCCAACGCAAAAGACGCAATCACCCTCAATGGCCTCGGCCAGCATCTGGCGATATCGAGGTTCAAAGATATGGAGTGGGAGTGCTCCGTGAGGAAAAAGGGTGCAATCTGGCAGGAGAAGGGTGCCCAGAGTATCGGGGATTTGCAATGGTTCCACGGGAACGGTCTACGAGAGGAAAGAGATAAGGACGCCGGTCATCGAACGGGTCTGAGTGAATAATCCGCTGGCCGATGCGGCTATGCAACTGTTTTGGTTCAGCTTCAGGCCAACCGAGAAGGGGATTGCCTGTGTCGCGTTTATTTGCTCACTGACTCCATGAAGAAACCCAAGCTTCAGGTCGCACTCATCCTCCTGATCGCCAATATGATAGGTTGGCCGGGAGCTCTTGAAGCCCAGACGTTTGGTGAAATGCTGACCGAATGGGATCCGTCCTGGCCGCAGCGCGTGGGATTTACCGCGGTAGGGTATTCCCAGGAGCAGAACTACTCGTTGGACAATTTCGGGATTGATCTTCCGCTCGAGGTAGATCCTAGCCTCCTTCTCGCTGAGATAGAAAATGAAGTATCACAATGGGGTGCAAAGGTGGACTACTGGGTTCTTCCTTTCCTGAATGTTCACGCGATGGTTGGGTTGGTGGATGGCCAGACAGAGGTGGCGTTGACGCCCGCAGCAAATCAGTTGATTGGAACTGACGCGATCGCGGTGAATTACGAGGGCAGGGTATATGCGGGGGGCACCACCCTTGCCTATGGCCAAGATTGGTGGTTCCTCTCGGTCACCGGGATTTATGCCTATACCGACGTCAAGGGAGAGATAGAGTCGATTCCGAGCTGGATGGTCATGCCGAAATTGGGGGGACGCTGGAATCAGATAGAGGCATGGTGCGGATTAACCTACCAGAAGGTTTCAGAGCGTCAGTCCGGAATATTTGATCTCGACGGGCTTGTTCTCAACTATGACCTCGAGCTGGAAGCAGAGGAAGGATGGAACACTCAGCTCGGGGCTCGCTACCGTTTTTCGGAAAACCTGCTGCTGACCCTTGAGGCCGGTTTTGGTAACAGGCGGTCCCTCACCGGGCACCTGGAATGGAGGTTCTAGGAGCTTCCACAAGGCGACTGCCTCAAACTCGAGCAGTCTTGGTAATCTCTCACACGAGGTGATCCGGAAAATCGGTGACTCTCTCGCATGCGAGCTGCTCCATGACCTGCTGGAGCTGTCTCTTTAGCATCGAAATGGTATGATCGCCGCCCTCGCGACCAAGAGCGCCGACGCCATACATGAAGGAACGTCCAAGGAAGGCGAAGCGGGCTCCGCTTGCCATCGCGCAAGCGATATCTGGTCCGCCCCTCAGACCGCTGTCAATCATGACGGTCAGTTTGTCCCCGTAGGACCTGGCGAGGGAGGGAATGGTTCTGATGGTGGTTTGTCCGGCATCGAGTTGCCGCCCGCCATGGTTCGAGGCGATGATTCCATCGGCGCCGAGACGCAGGACTTTCTCGCAGTCCTCCTCGTTCACGATTCCCTTGACGACAAGCTTGCCATTCCAGCGGTCCCGGATGGCCTTGATCCGGTCTTCGTTCAACCGTCCCGAGAAGGTCTTATTCATAAAAAGGCCAAGATGCTTCATGTTGAGCCCCTTGGGGGTATAGGGGACCATGGTCTTGAACTTGGGGAGCCCTGCAGCAAGCTGGGAAAAGGACCATGTGGGATGCAGCATCATCTGGAGGATGTTGCGCAGCGTCATTCGAGGTGGAATGGAAAGTCCGTTGCGAATTTCCTTGGGACGGTAGCCGAACGTTGGAGTATCAGCGAGAATGACGAGAACCGGGCAGCCTGCATTACTAGCCCTGGTAAGAATCTTATCTCTGAGTTCGTCCTCGGCTGGATGGTAAAGCTGAAACCACGCTTTTCCTTCGGTGATTTCGGACACTTCCTCGATGCTGGCAGTGCCCACAGTACTCAGGATAAATGGGATGTTATGATCCGTTGCTGCCTTGGCCAGAATCTCGGTAGATCGGGGCCACATCAGTCCCTGAAGGCCGATGGGAGCGATTCCGAAAGGCGCGTCGTAGGTATGCCCAAAGATCTCAGTCGTTAGATCAGATCCTGCATACTCCCGGATATAGTAGGGCTTAAGGCGAATATCGCGGATCTCCTCGGTATTGCGCTGAAGGTTGATATTGGAATTGCATCCACCCTCGAGGTAGTCGAAGGCAAATCCGGGCATACGTTTCCGGGACTTGTCCCGAAGGTGTTCAATGGAGGGGAGTCTTGAGTTTATCGGCATGAGACGGGGCTATCTGGAATTAAAGAAGGCTTTCGAAGCGAGGAAGAGCGTTGTCCCACGGGGTTGGATCACCCGGCGCAAAGATCTTCAGGGGAGTGGATTCCCTGATGAGCTGTCTGCCTGTGGCGATATCCGGCAGATCTCCCGTGGTGACCATCTGCGTGATCAGGTTTCCGCAGGCTGTGGCCTCGATGGGGCCGGCATGGACCGGAGTCCCGCAGGATGTGGCGATGGATTGAGCAAGAAGTTCATTTTTTATTCCACCGCCCCCCATATGGATACGGTCCAAGGTCTTTCCGGTAATTTCCCGGAGCTGGTGAAAGCGAACGCGGTGTTTAAAAGCCACGCTCTCAGCAACAAGCCGTAGAATTTCACCTTTGCTCGTCGGGACCTCCTGGTCGGTATCCCGGCAGAGTGCCTGAATTCTTTCAGGCATGCGACCGGGCGCTTTCAGTTCATCATGATCTGGATCAACAAGGCCTCCAAATGGGGGGGCATTCTCGGCCAAATCGTCGAGTTCCGCGTAAGAAGATTCGTCTCCTTCGGAACGCCAATGCCGAACACATTCCTGGAAAAGCCATGCGCCTGAAATATTGCGAAGGAACCGGGTCGTGTTTTCAACGCCCTGCTCGTTGGCCCAGCCTATCCTGAACCCCTCCTCCCTGAGGATCGGATCATTCAATTCCGTGCCGATGATGGACCATGTGCCTGAAGAGATGAAAGCGTAGTCACCTTCACCGGGAATGCCAGTGACCGCGGCTCCTGTGTCATGAGTGGTGGTAGCGATGACAGGAAAATCTCCGCCAATGCGATCGATCACAGGTTTCCGGAGTCCACCAATCAGAGTGCCGGGCTCAACCACTTCACCGAATATCTTCCGGGGAAGTCCGAGGCCATCAATTACGTCCCAGGCCCAGTCCTTGGTGACCGGAGAGAAGAGCTGCGTGGTAGAGGCATTGGTGCGCTCCACCGTAATGCGCCCTGTAAGCCAATATGACAGCAGGTCAGGAATCATTAGAAAATGAGACGCATTCAGCAGGCTTGCGCTATCCCGGACCAATTCACCAAGGAGCTGATGGGAGGAATTGAGAAAGAAGGGCATGATTCCCGTCTTGCGATACATCTACGCGTTGCCGTAGCGACGTTCACATTCCTCCTCCATTCCGTCAGTGCGGGAATCCCGGTATTGATGCGGGAGTCCAAGGAGCCGGCCCTGAGCATCAAGGAGGGCAAAATCCACTCCCCAGGTATCAATACCAAGCGATTTTATCCGACTGCCATACTTGGAAACCGCCAATTTTAGGCCGTGAAGAATTTCACGATAGAGACCGACGACATTCCAGACCAAGCCACCCGGCAAATTAGTCCCGGGATTCTCGAATCGATGTATTTCCTCAAGCTTCAGGGTCCTGAGATCAGTATGTCCCGCCAGGAGGCGTCCGCTTCCTGCGCCAAGGTCAATCGCAAGATACACCTTATCGCTCATAACTCTACCGGGGTCGTACAATCCGGGGATTCTTATACCCATTCGGGGAGAAATACCAGCCAAGGGACTGGATAAGAAACAAGTTTTGGAACCGTGATCGAGTCAGTTGGATCAGATACGATACGCTCAGACTCTCAGGACCTCGACACCCTGATTTGCAAGTGCCGCGGTAAATCCGCGGTCACTGTCCTCGTTTGTGACAACAGTGGTGAGATCAGAGATCTTGGCGAAGAAAAACGACGACTTGAGACCTATTTTTGTTGAGTCAGCGAGACAGAAAACCTTTTCAGAGCATTCAATCACTCGCTCCTTGAATGACGCCTGTCGAGGATTGGTCTCGGAGACTCCCCGCTCAAGATGGATTCCATTACATGAGAAGAACATCTTATGGATATTGTGCTTACGCATCGTCGACTCTGCGGGAAGCCCGATATATGAGCGGGAGCGAGGCTCATAAATCCCCCCCGTGCAAATAATATCTATGCCGTCGCGATCCGCGAGAGCAGTGATCACGTTGTGAGCATTAGTAAGGACCGTCAGGTGGAACCCCGGCAGGTGTTCGACGAGGGTCAAGGCCGTGGAGGAGGCGTCGATGAAGATCGTATCATTCGGTTCGATGCATTCTGCAGCGAGGCCCGCGATCGAGGTCTTTTTGTCGCGGTTCACCTGTTTGCGTTCGTTGAGCGCAAGTTCGACCCGGCTTTGGTTTGGGCGGACGGCCCCACCGTGGATGCGAAGCAGTTCACCCCGCTTCTCAAGACTCTCAAGATCCTTGCGGACTGTTTCGTCAGTGACCTTGAGAATAGTTGCCAGATCCGTGGTTCGGACGGATTCAGACTCCAGGAGTTTGGATACGATAAGGGATTGACGTTCAACGGGTAGCATTGGGATTGCCCCTCGGGGAAGGTTGGGAATTTCTGTGTATTGATTGGGAATATCTTTGAATATGGTTGACTAGTCAAGAAAACCCAAGCATAAACGGGAAGATTTCTGGATTATGCCAGTAGATGCCAATATCCCGCGAGCGGTTGTCGAACACATGGTTCGCGAGCAGGTCTACGCCAAGCTTGGCGTAGCGTTGCCAAGTTCCGCGTCTGCCCCGAATGGATTGGTCGTTAATGTCAGTGCCAGACATTGCCACCTTTCCCCGCGAGCGGTCGAAGAGCTTTTTGGACCCGGCTACGAGCTGACGCCAATGAAGGATCTCTACCAGACCGGGGCCTTCGCGGCGAAGGAGACGGTCACTCTGGTCGGTCCCCGGAGCCGGGTCATCTCCAACCTCAGAATTCTGGGGCCATGCCGGGACTTCAATCAGGTAGAGTTGGCCTACACGGACGCCATTGCGCTTGGGTTCGACATTCCACTGCGTCTCTCAGGCGATATCGCAGGAAGCCCAGGCTGCATGCTCATGGGTCCCGACGGATTCTTTGAGATGCCAGAGGGTGTTATCCGGGCGGCTCCTCATGTGCACATGAGCCCAGAGGATGCGGCCTACTACGATGTAGACCACAAGGACATGATGAAAATGCGGGTACACGGTAACTGCCCGGTCACCTTCGAGAACGTGGTGGTCCGGGTTGATTCCAGCTTCAATCTCGAGGTGCATATTGACACCGATGAAGGAAATGCCTGCGGGCTGCAGACCGATACTTATTGTGAGTTGCTACTGTCTCTTATACACATCTCCGAGCCCACGAGACAGGCAGAAATCTCGTATGCCGTCTTCTGCTTGAAAAAA
>CAXEFH010000193.1:0-6949 GCA_963989605.1 uncultured Roseibacillus sp.
ATCCACAAAAATCGTCGCATCGGGGAAGAACGTGATGGTAGTCCCTGTCTCACCTGCGTCTACGTCTCCCACGACCTTGAGTGCCTCCGTTGTCTTTCCTCTCTCAAAGGTTATCGAATGAAGTTTTCCATCCCGCATGACCGTGGCCTTGAACCAATCCGAGAGTGCATTAACGCACTTCGCTCCTACTCCATGGAGACCTCCCGAATACTTGTAGGCTCCCTGTCCAAACTTGCCCCCAGCATGAAGATCAGTCAACACGAGCTCCACCGCTGGTATCTTGAACTTGGGATGGATATCCACCGGAATTCCCCGCCCGTTATCAGAGATTGAGACCGAACCATCCGTATGAATGGCAACCTTGATTCGATCACAGAAACCTGCCAGGTGCTCGTCGATTGAATTATCCAGGACCTCGAAAACAAGGTGGTGTAGTCCCCGCTCATCGGGATCGCCGATATACATTCCCGGACGTTTCCGGACTGCTTCCAATCCCTCCAGTTTATCAATCTTGGAGGCGTCGTATGCCTCTTCCTTGGAAACAGTAATTCCAGACTTTTCAGCCTCCGATTCAGGGTCCGGCATAGGTGCCTCAAAGGTGGTCCAGAACGGCTTCGGAAACAAGGTTCTTTCGCCTCCTGAAGGGTATTCTGACTCATTTTTTGACCCGTTTTCACCGTCAAAATGAAGTGCTCTCATCACCCCCCCAGGAAGCCTACCAGAATGACATCTCTCCACCCGGATCCAGCTCCTGAAATCGACGCAAGTAATCGCGATTTAACAGGGTTCCTCAGAGCTCCAGCAGCCCTCTTTGCCATTGCAGGAGGTGCTGGGTTGGATCCTCGTCCCAGGCTATCTGCTCGAGGGCGGCACGGGACGCCACGATGGAGGACTCTAATTCCAGATTTTCTGCAGCCTCATCGCGCTTTTTCGCCAAATCATCATAGCGCTTCTCCTGACTACTATTCCAGCGCCGCCCACTTCCCCGGATTCGCTCCGGCCAATCAGAACGCGACATCTCACGAGCCTCAGCAATCGCGCTCTTCAGACGCCGGGCACGACCTCCCTTGACGTTACGCGGGGTTTGAATGTTCTCACCCCTAACCAAGGATTCCGACCAGGAGATCAGGTCCTGATTTCTCGCGACCATGAATGGAGGGCGGTCCCACTCCTGGGCCTCTCTGTCGCGCCATTGCCAGAGCGCCCGGAGAAGGCAAAGAGCTTGCCTATCAAGCTTACCTGCTCCTCGAATTCGCCACGGGTCTTCTTTTTCTACTTCGCGACTCAGGACGCGCTTCATGGCAGCCTGACAACTCTCAACAAACCATTCGTAGCGCCCCTTGTCCCTCAACGTATCTTCAAGAGCATTGGCCAGAGGTAGCAGATAGCGGACATCGTTACTGGCGTATTCACGCATTTTTTCTGGTAGGGGCCTCTGTCCCCAGTTCTCCTTCTGAGACGCCTTGCAGAGCTTCACATCGAAGAACTGGTCAACGAGATTCGCATAGCTGAATCGCAGAATACCAAGGAGCCGGGCCGCAATCTGGGTATCGAAGATCATCTTGGGAAGCGTCCCAAACTCCCTTCGGAGCAAGGTCATGTCAAAATCTGCTCCGTGCATCCAGATGCTCTCGGCAGCAAGGAAACGCTCAAGAGATGATAGATCGTCCACTTCGAGCGGGTCGACCAGGAACACGTCTTTCCCATCAGAGATCTGAATCAGGCAAAGCTGCTCTGCATAGCGGTGGAGGTTATCGGCCTCAAGGTCTATACCAACGGAAGCCGATTCGCTCGTGGGCAAATTGCCCACCAGTGCCTCGAGTTCAGCACTGGTCGTAATCATAGCGTAGCGGCATTAATCCCATGGGAGAGAGCGGTATGTTCCTGCGTAGGGTTCATGGTCCACCCTCTCTGCTTTTATGAAGAAGGGCACGACCTGAAGTCGTGCCCGCTCGTAACGTCTTAAAATGGTCTTAACTTGGGATCGGTGTTCTACCTGATTTCCACCCTGACCCGGAGGAAGCATGCCGGAGCAGCTAACTCACCCGGGAAGTTCGATAAATTCGTGACCTGAAGATTTTCATCATCGTCTACTACGATGTCGAAGATGGGGTCATCATCTCCAATAGTCGTCCAAGTTCGGAGATCCGTGCTGTATTCAAAGAAGTAGTCGAGGCTCGTTCCCGTAAAGGGACGCTTCTCCAGGGTCGCAGTACAACTGCCAGCCTCTTCATCGAGGGCATAAAGGAACGCTGGCCTGCTATTAGGGTCAGCAACGTCACTGCCAAGTGCATACTCAAGGAGATTGGTCGCCCCGTCCCGGTCGAAGTCATAATCAGGCTCACGCTCGCTGCTCGGCGTGGCGAAAGGAAATCCAGTATCATCTCCCAGGCCGCCCAAGATCGCAAAACCCTCGTAGGTATCGATGAACTGAACCCGGAAGGAGAGGTCGTAGCTTCCTGAGTCCGTGCTCGTCTGACCACTCACGCTCGAGCGCGAAAGATCGAGGCTGGCATCCACAGAATCACCAGGATTGAAGAAAAAGGGACCTAGTTCGTAATGATTGTCGAGAGTTCCCACTACGAATGGGCTGCGATCTCCCACCGCAACTTCAATGGGATATGGGGGGAAGACAATCGTCTCCGGCCTTGCGACCGCGTAAAGAGGCCCTAGAAAACCTGCCCCCACGACGAGGTCATCAGTGGCTGGAATCCCATAACCTAGTGATAGTGTTTCGCCATCCACCGCAAGAACTTCCCCAGCGTCGTATTTATCCTGGATCCAGTCCGCAAAGATCTGTCCAATCACGAATTGATCTCCGACCGCCACGCTGATGGTAGGCAACTCGATGAGATCAATGCTGAAGATGTCTCCGACCGCCAGTTGACCAAAAAAGTTGGTCTGGGTCTCAAGATAGGAATTCGTCGGGAACCCCCAGTTCCGGACCGTGTCTGAAGTTCCCGCCAGCTCTCCTGTGAGGAACTCGATCCGGTAGTCCGCGCCCCGAACCAGCGTAGAGAAATCCGCAGGAGCATTCAGTGCGTCACTCGCCTCGATGAAATGACTCCCCACATAACCCACCGAGAATGTGGCGTTCACATTCTCCGGGGTCAGGACGAAGGAGTCTCCTGGGGCAAGGGACGGCACCCCAGCCAAGTCAAACGGTAGAGGATCATCTCCGATGGTTGTCAAAGTGAAGTCCGCCCAGGTGGTGACCGGGAACTGCGTTGTGCCAGCAAGCTCGCCACTGGTGATTTCAAGTCGATAAGTTTGTCCAGGCTGAAGGCAGTTGGGCTCTCCCAGCGGCCGATTGGTCTCTAACTCAAAACCGGTCCCCGAGAGAAAACTACCCGTCACAATCCCACCAGTGAGATCAGAAGCGCCCGGCAAGACAATTTCGTTCGAGTTAAGGAGCGGTATCTCAAGAAGGAAGGCCTCAAGCTCAACCGTTCCTTCCTCGTCAAACCACGACGGGGCCGAACCATCAGCGGCTACGCCTCCCAGAATATGGGCAAAATCAAACTCGTTTTCCGGAGGATCTACCGTCGGAGCCCCTTCCTCCCAGGTCCCGCCCTCGACAGGGTTTCCAACCCCAAGCCGATACCACTCAAAGCTTGCCGCACCAAGCTCTCCGGTCTCAACCCCAGCGGGGTGAGTGAGTGTGTAGGGCCCTCCGTCGCCTCCGAGAAACACTTCAAAACTATTCTGATTGAAAGCAGTGTCAAAGGTCCCAACCGCGAGGAAATAGAAGCCTGGCTCTAGACCTGTAGGGAAATCCAACTGGCTCTGTAGGCCGCCGCCGGCATCATCGTTGCTCAGAACGAGGTTGCCCTCAGCATCATAAAGCCCGAGCTCAGTGTCGATGGCCGAGGTAAAGGTGTTTACTTCAAACGGAGCGAAGGCATCTGCCACATTTCCAATATCTTGGAAAATGGAGGGCTGCTCGGCAAAGATCTGACCGGTATTCCAACGCCATACACCCTCTTCCTCGCTGTCACTGAGGCCGATCCACATCGAAGGCCACTCGCCATCCACGGTTTCAAAGCCTGCTCCCACTAGCTGGGAATTGACGAATTCACGCTTAACTTGGCTGTCCAGCACCGCAAGTCGACCGCCCGCGGCCTCCGCGGCTTCGCGAGCCTCGTCCCACGTATAGCCCTCATCACGGGTCACCACCCTGAAAACAGACACATCCCCCGAATCACCAAAAGCGGTGATAGGATACTGAGTTGCCTGTTCCGTGCCCGAGAGCCGGCCGCTGGTGAAAACAAGCTCGTAGATTTTACCCTCCTCAAGCACCTCGTCGAGATTCAGGTCGGTAGTGATCGTATTGAAGCACGACAACCCCGTCACAGTTCCTCGGCCCAATGTGTCTTGAGCGTATTTGGTTTCCTCAATCCCCTCAGGATTTATGAACTGATTCGCATTGAGGGAAAAGAGAAGGTTATCCGATTGCAGAGTGTTGCTGGGCGTCAGTCCACTCCACTTGAAATCGTAAAAGATTCGCGGATCCATTTCCAGTTCTCCATTATCCCCCCATTCTTCGTTGGAATTGCGCCAGCCTTGCGGGAGCGCTCCCCGCCCCGGCCACGCGTCGGGTGTCACAATGTGATCGACGCCAAAAATGATCTGCCCCGGTTCTTGACTCGAGTTTGACGGGACAAGTTGAGGCAAACCGAACTTGTAAGGACCCCACGGGACATCCTCGTAGTGCCTCTCTAATTCGTCGTCGCCTACGCCGTACTCACGTAGGGCGGCATAAATGGTGACCTCATTGTCGTCTATAATCCCGTTCAGGGTGTTATACCATACGATCACGCTCGCGTCGATGACATCAAAGATCGCCGATACATCACCATCGGTGCTCCGGAGGATGCGGGTAAACCCGGAGGGAGGAGCTGAGATCAGCCTGAAGAGATCAGGGCGGAAGGGTTCCACCTGTGAGGCCGGAGTAATGGAGCCTACCGACCAGAAGGACCCTTGGTCATTCACGCCGTCGCCATCAATGTCGCCCTGCGCGATAAATCCAGTTGTCCCTAGAGGGCAGAACTCGTTCGGTCCCACGATGGAGAGACTCGGTTGGAAGAGACAGCCCGCAAGTTCCCAGGACCCGTCCTGAAAGAGCATGTCTGTTCTCCCTCCCAGATAGTTCAAGTTCTCGGGACCCGTTTGTCTCCACGACTTTGAGTTAAAAAATAACAACGACTGAGCCGATGAAAGAACCGGGGCTGCGACCAAGGCCGCAACTAGTAGGGACTTCGCTATGGATTTACGCATTGGCACCCCTTTTTGTCGGGCCAGATGCCCCTGTCTGCAAGAAGATTCTCTCCCTGAATGTAGTCGCAATGTCGTGACAAGACCACCAATCCGCTCAGCATTTCCCGTAACCAGCACCTGTCGACCTAAATCATACCCCGCATGAGGAGCTCTGCATTGGTGGAATTCTTGGCCAGCTGCCTGAGCAGGGTCTCCAGCGCCTCTCCTATGGGGAGGGTGGTAAGGGCCCGTCTGATCTCGATGACACGTTCCATTTCCTCAGGATGGTAGAGCCGGTCATCATTGCGCGTTCCACTCTGGGGGATGTGAATTGCAGGATAAATCCGACTTTCCGCCAGCTCCCTGTCGAGCCGGATCTCCATGTTCCCCGTGCCCTTCAGTTCCTCGAAAATAATATCGTCCATGCGGCTCTCTGTTTCTACGAGACAGGTGGCCACGATCGTGAGGCTTCCTCCCTCTTCAACATTCCTGGCCGCGCCAAAAAACTTGCGTGATTTCTGCAGGGCCTGGGGGCTCAAGCCCCCGGACCCGACGGGCCCTCCTCCACGCTGGGAGTTGTTATAACCGCGGGCAAGACGGGTCAGGCTATCGAGCAGGATAACGACATCCTGTCCGAGTTCGACCAGTCTTCTCGCCCTTTCAAGCACCAGGTCCGAGACTTGGGCATGACGCTTGGAGGGCTCATCAAACGTGGAACTGAACACCTCGGCATCAACCGTCTCCTCAAAGTCAGTCACTTCTTCAGGACGCTCATCAAGAAGAAGGATGATCAACTTTGTTTCGGGGTGATTGGCAGCGATCGACTTCGCGATCTCCTTCAGAAGAATCGTCTTGCCTCCCCGGGGAGGAGCCACGATCAGTCCTCGCTGCCCCTTGCCAAGAGGCGCCACAATGTCAATCAACCTGACGGACATCGCCGAGGGGCGCTCAAGCACGAAGCGATCCTCGGGAAAAAGTGAAGTCAGCTGGTCAAAGCCCCTGGGTGCATCGAAAGCAGTGACCCTGGCACCCTCGATGGTAAGAATTTCAAGAGCGGAGAGATATTTGTCGCGCTCTCGCGGCGCTCGAAGCTTGACCCTCACTTTCTGACCAGCCCGAAGTCCGTGCTGTTTCAAGAGATTTCCCCCTACATAAAAATCATCCGGGGAGGTTCGAAAGCTCCGTTTCGGATCCCGAAGCATCGCGTAGTTTTCCTTTGCCTGTTCCAGGATCCCCTCAGCCTCAAGCTCTGTTCCGTGCTTGGAGTAAAAGGCGAGTAATTCAAATATCAGAGCACTCTTACCCGCGGCACCGTTCACCTTGAGAGGAAACTCCGCTGCAGAATCAAGCAGACTTGCGAGAGAGCGTTCCCGAAATTCATTGACGTCGATTTTATCGGGCACCTCATAGCTTGGCTTAGGTTCCTCAGTGACCCTCTCCTCCGTTACCTCCGGCTCATCGAGAGCTGTCGCTTCCACCGCGGTCTCGACCACTACTTCAAGCTCCACCGGCTTGGCTTTCTCTTCAATCTCCTTGTCATTAGCCTCCCTTTCTCCTGCATCCGGCGCCTTTTTTCTGGCTGCCTTCTTCGCTGCGCTCTTCTTTCTTGGGGCTGCCTTTTTCCTGTCTCTTATACACATCTCCGAGCCCACGAGACAGGCAGAAATCTCGTATGCCGTCTTCTGCTTGAAAA
>CAXEFH010000194.1:0-6783 GCA_963989605.1 uncultured Roseibacillus sp.
TTTTTTCAAGCAGAAGACGGCATACGAGATTTCTGCCTGTCTCGTGGGCTCGGAGATGTGTATAAGAGACAGAAAGAGAATGCTCCCAAGGCCAGCGAAGCGGCACCCGCGAGATAAAATATGCTGAACTTGGCAGACCAGCCCAGAACTCCGACTACGAGCCCGGCGACAATCCAGCCTACGGTACCCCAAACCCGCACCTTTGGGAACGTAAGTCGATCGAGGTTTGCAAAAGCGATCGAGTTTCCGAGGCCAAGGGTGGGCATGTAGCAAAGCATATTGCCCAGCATCAGCCAGACCATGAGCTTCCCATTTCCAGCATTTGCTACCCCCGGGATAATCAGCAGGAGAATGCCTCCGATGAAAAACAGGACCCCCATCACCTTCTGTGACGGAAAAAAGCGATCTGCGATTAACCCCAGGAACAACGGTGCGATCATCGCTCCTAGCGGCGCCGAACCAAAAGATCCTGCAGAAAAACCTCCCAGTTGATTGCTAAGCAAGCACAGCCCTAGCGTTCCGAACCACGCTCCCCAGGTGAAGAACTGGAGGAACATCATGACTGAGAGCTTCAGGGTATTCGCAGAGCGGGAATCGGACATTCGGTTTGGTCGTGTTGTAGACAATGCATTTGAGGGGCTGGCTCCCATTCTCGCAAGACCTGAATGTATACTGCGGCGTGTTCCGCGGGCCCGCCAACAAGAGCTCTCCACCAAACCACGGGGTATCGCTAGATACGTTTGGTTTCGACTCCTGAATTACCAGTAATTCTTGAACTTAATTAGGAGCATTACGCCCTTCAGATCTCTTCCTAGCCCTGAACATCCGGATTGCCGCTACCGTCACAGCAGGCTTCTTCCTCTTCTTCAAGGACCGGGAGCCCCCCTAGCCCCAGAGCTGATTTCACCGAAATCCCCTTCCTGCTCTTGCACCAGTGCTCCACACCGGTCCCGCAAGGCCTATTTTACCACCGGAAGGGCCTAAAACCTTGAAAGGAAGGGCCGAAACCCTACCGTATCCGCCCATAAGACACCTGACCACCCAATGAGCGAGACTAACAACTCCAACCGACGCAAATTTGTAAAAACCGCCACGGCTGCCACTGCGGTGGCCGGCTTCCCCCACATTGGCCGTGCCGAAATCGGTAGCAGCAACACCATCAAGGTGGGCCTGATTGGATGCGGAGGGCGCGGGACAGGAGCAGCCACCCAAGCCCTGAAATCGGACGACAAGGTCAAGCTCTGGGCCATGGCCGACGCTTTCCCCGAGAAAATCGAAGGGCCTCTCAAGACCCTTGGGGCAGCCTTCGGCAAGGAAAGGGTGGAAGTAGAAAAGAGCCGTCAGTTTACCGGTCTTGACGCTTTTGAGAAATTGGCGGCATCCGACGTTGACGTCATCCTGATGGCGACTCCTCCCGGATACCGTCCTTCCATGCTTCGAAAGTGTATTGAGGCTGGGAAGCACGTCTTCGCCGAGAAGCCCATGGCCATCGACATGGCCGGAATTCATCACCTGATGGAAACCGCCAAAATCGCTGACGAGAAGAAACTCGCCATTCAACACGGTTACTGCTGGCGCTACAGCCCGGCCAACCGGGTAGGTTTCGACAAGGCTCTCAGTGGAGAGCTCGGCCGGATTACCAGTTTTGTGGGAACATATCTGGGTGGTACCGTGCGCGCGCTCGCGCCCGACGCAACACAACCCGAGGGCATGGGCGATGTCGAGTGGCAGCTCCGCAACTGGATCAACTTCGAGTGGCTCTCCGGGGGGCCCCTTCTTGAGCAGTGCATTCATGCCGTCGACAAGATGGCCTGGGCCATGGGCGACGTCGCCCCGATCGCAGCCTTCGGCAATGGCGGACGGGGACAGCGCCGCGATGCCGGTAACGTCTACGACAACTACTCGATCACTTATGAGTATCCGGGAAATGTCTTCTGTCAGATCCAGCAGCGGCAGTACAGTAACTCCTTCAACGAAAACGTAAGTCGGATTATCTGCGAAGGTGGCACGGTGGTTGGTCCATGGAAGGTCTCTACCAAGGACCCCAAGGGTAAAACCAACTGGAAATACCGGGCAGAAAAGGGCGTGGAACAGAACATGTATCAGACATGCCACAACGAATTCTTTGCTAACCTCAGGGCTGGAAAGATCGTCAATTCCTGCGAGTTCATGGCCAATTCCACCGCCGTCGGCATTCTCGGCCGCGAGGCCGCGCACACCGGGCAGCGCATCACCTGGGACGATCTCTGGGCAACCAGTGAAGATCAGGCCCCGGACAATCCCCCCATGGATGGTAAAATGCCGATCCCGGCTCCTCCGGTCCCAGGGACAGATGCGTTGGCAAAAGCCTGACGTTTGAACAAACAGAACTCCGGGCCCCGGGAGGTGAGGTAGAACTAACCCACCGAACACGGGCGACCCCGGCTTCCAACCTTTCTCTCTTAACCCCCATGAAAAGCATCCACCTCATTCTCACATGTAGCGCCGCCATCGTGCTGGTCGGCATCGCAGCTTTCGCTGACGACTCCGAGTCTGCGAAATCCCCGGCAGCCAAAGCGCCGGCAAAATTTACTAACTCGACTCCTACACCATCTCAGTGGGAGCTTCCCTCAACTCACCGGCTCTTCGTCAGTAAGAAGATTCATGAGGTCGTCACCAAGAAGAGTGGGCCCGAGAGTGCGGATGGGATGAAAGACTACGAGGAAGTAGCTCCGAAGGCAAACCAAGCGAAATACAAGATGATCGCCCTGAAAGGCGGGGAATTTCTCATGGGGTCGCCCGAGGGTGAACATGAAGATCGCACTGACGACGAAGGGCCACAGAAGAAAGTCCAGATCGAGCCGTTCTGGATCGGTCAGACCGAGATCCCGTGGGCTCTTTACAAGCCCTTCTACGAGAACGGAATTGCGCGAAACAAGGACGGAAGCCTGCTCGCCGCCGAAAAGGACAAGGAAGTAACTGTCCGGGGTAAGCAACGAAAGAAAGCAGTAAAGGACGCCCTCGCCCGTGGTGACAGCGACAACATCGTGGACGTGGTCTCTCAGCCGACACCTCAGTATCACGACATGTTCGGAAGCGGCGAACATGCCTCCGACCTGAACTACCCTGCCATGTGCACCACCCACCACGCCGCCTCCAAGTTCTGCCAGTGGCTCAGCGCCCAGACTGGGCACTTTTACAGGTTGCCGACCGAGGCAGAGTGGGAATATGCCTGCCGTGCAGGGACTAAGACGGCCTTCCACTTCGGAGATGACATGGCCAAGCTGGATGACTACGCATGGCATGGCGACAACTCCGAATTCACCTACTACCCGGTTGCAAAAAAGAAACCGAATCCGTGGGGGCTTTATGACATGCACGGTAATGTTGCTGAATGGGTCCTCGACGGATTCAGCGAAGGATACCGGGACACCATCAAGGACGGGGCCGTCAACCCCTGGAATATTTCCCTCACTCGCTATCCCCGGATCGTCAAGGGAGGATCTTGGGACCAGAACCCGGATGAATGTCGCAGTGCAGCTCGGATGCAATCCATCAAGGACTGGAAAGATACCGATCCGCAGGTGCCAAAAAGTATCTGGTATCACACGGACGGCCAGTTCATCGGGTTCCGTATCGTGCGACCACTGAAAACTCCCTCTGCCGAGGAGATGCACGTCTACTGGAACACCGACTGGTGGGAGCCCACGAGGAACGCGGAGGACCTTTAGTTCCAGTCGAAGCTACATTCTATATTTTCAAAGGCGCAGCTTGATGCTGCGCCTTTTTTCTTCACCACACGGATTAAGCTCTACTCCTCAAGGGCCTCAAGGGCCTCGAGCAAGTCCTCTCCCTGACTCCCCGCAGACGCCTTTTCGTCCTTCCAGACCAGCTTCCCGTCCTTAAAGAGATAAGCCTGACGGGAGGCGAACTTTCCCAGATGCGGAACTCCGAAGGCCTTGATAAGGCCCCCTTTCACATCCGCAAGCAGCTCAAACGGAAGCTTTTGTTTCTCCACGAAGGATTTCTGAGCGGAAACCGTGTCGAAGGACACCCCGTAAATCCGAACCCCTTTCTTCAGTAGCTTTTCATTTACGTCCCGTAAACTACACACCTGCCTTGTTCATCCCCCTGTCAGCGCCTTCGGGAAGAAAAAGAAAAACGCCAGGCCTTCAGCTGCCACTTCGTGGACCCTGACAACCTCGCCTTTGTGATTCCTAGCCTCAGCCTTGGGAAGGGCTTTGCCAACCTCCAGGCTTTCAGCCATCGTTGGCTGGGCAAACGCAAAGAGCGAACCAAGCCCCGTCAGCCATCTCGAAATTTTCCGCCTCATGTCTCGACCCATAGCCCGCCCTCGCAGGAATACCAGAAGGATTTTCGTTGTCCTCAGTATCTCCTTGGCCGGAGGTCTCGCTCTTCTGCTCGGGCCCTGGCTCAGGGATAGAATCCAGTCCACCCGTCAGGCGCAAGACCATGATCACCAGTTGATTCCAGTTCGCTCCACAGACCATCCACTGATGGGTACAACCGCACATATTGTGGTCCATGCGGCAGACGAGGAGAAGGGACAGGCAGCAATCGATGCCGCGTTCCAACGTGCTGATGAAATCGGTTTCATCTGCAGCGATTATAATCCCGAGAGCGAACTGATGCGTCTATGCAGGGGACCGGTTAACGAACCGATCCCCGTTTCTCGTACTCTGGCCACGGTTCTCACTCATGCTCGCAGCATCGCAGAAACTACCGAAGGATCCTTCGATCCAACTCTCGGGGGATTTACGAAGCTCTGGAGAAGATCGAAGCGACAGAAAGCCCTCCCCGATGCGGCGCTCCTTAAGAAAGCCCGCAATGCCTCTGGCTGGACGAAATTCGAAGTATTCCTGGAAGAGCAAACGGTGACCGTGAAAGACGAGGACCTGCTCTTCGACCTCGGAGGAATTGCCAAGGGATACGCGGCAGACGAAATGCTGCGGGTTATCCAGGCTCACGGTATTTCTTCTGCCATGGTGGCTATCGCAGGAGACATAAGGCTTGGGGCGCCACCACCGGGCCGACGGGGTTGGGCCGTTGGCATCAGAACACTCGGGGCCGAAATCGAGCAAATCATACATGTCGCCAACTGTGCCGTTTCCACTTCGGGCGACATTGAGCGCTATGTCGATATTGAGGGAACCCGCTACTCTCACATCATCGATCCCGGGACTGGCATCGGGCTGACCCGGCGCATCGCAGCCACAGTAGTCGCCCCCACTGCAGTGCAGTCCGACCCACTGGCCACATTCTGCTGCATCCGGCCCAGGTTGGCGGCGCAGGTCTTTGCGGCAGGCGAGATTTCCTGTCGTATCGTTACCCTTGGAAACGGGCCTTTTGACCAGAGAACCCAGCAGTTCCCCCTGTTAACCCTACCATAGAGCGCCGTTCCCTCCTGAGAGACGCCATCGAAAGGGCTTCCGCCCGGTAGCTCATCGCCAGAAAGTTCTCGCAAACTCCCTGCGAGCACCTTTGATCAATCCGCCGTGTTCCTTGACACCTGGCTACCAGACTTCTCGTATCTCTTCCTCTCCATTCTGGTCGAGGGGGCACCATTTATCCTGCTCGGGACGATCATAAGTGGGTTCATCGACGTCTATCTTCCCTCGGGCACGATGGATCGGCTTCTTCCACGCAACCGCGGCCTTGCCGTCCTGATGAGCGGTTTGCTCGGGATTATTTTCCCGGTCTGTGAGTGTGCGGTTGTCCCCGTCATCCGGAGACTGGTCAAGAAGGGCCTGCCTCCGGCCTGCGCCATCACCTACATGCTGGCCGCTCCCATTGTGAATCCGGTGACCTTCCTGAGCACATACAGCGCCTTTAAGAAAATTCCTCTCGAAATGGCAGGCTCACGCCTCCTCTTCGGCTACGTAATCGCTATTATGGTCGGCCTGATTCTGCTGCGAATCAACGTCCGTCGAATCCTGAAGCCTCGCCTCGTGAATGAGCTCGGAAAAATTGAATCGGGACGCGATGGCAGAGGCCATGAGCACGAGCGCACCTCTGAGCAGAATCAAAACCGTCTTATCATGGCGCTCCGGGCCGCGATGCGGGATTTTGTGGACGTTGGAATCTACTTTGTGATCGGAATCACCATCGTCGCAATCGTCAACACCCCTCCCCCTGTTGACCAACAGACCATTCCTCTGCGTGATTACATCGATGGCACTGCAGAAAGTATTTGGGGCGCCCCTGCCGCCTTGATGGGACTCTCTTTCCTTCTCAGCTTGTGTAGCACTTCCGATGCCTTCATTGCGGCAACTCTGGATGCTTTCAGCAATGGTCCCCGTCTCGCCTTTCTGGTCTTCGGTCCCATGATGGATGTGAAGCTTCTCTTTCTCTACGGCACGATCCTTTCACGGAAGTTCATCCTGATCCTCGCAGCAGGTCTCTTTGTCGGAATTGGAATATTGAGCATCTTGCTCGATCCTGTTTTCGAAAGTTTTGATCAACGCCAAGCTCCACCCTTCTCTCTGAACGCCCCGGGGTGACGCCTCGACCAATGAAAAAGGCAACCTTTAACCAGATCATCTCCAGTCTTGCTACGATCTCCTGGGGGGTGGTGCCAGTCTATCTCTACACCCGCGGTCTGATCGGTGAGTATCTGAGTGATTCCTTCCACCTGATTGCTCTTAGTGGAGGATTAGCCATGCTGGTCCTTGGCCTTTTCAATCTTCTGCATGCCAACCGCAGGCTGGGTTGCGTTCACGACCACAGCCACAGCCACAGCCACGAGCTGTCTCTTATACACATCTCCGAGCCCACGAGACAGGC
>CAXEFH010000195.1:0-6783 GCA_963989605.1 uncultured Roseibacillus sp.
TTTTTTCAAGCAGAAGACGGCATACGAGATTTCTGCCTGTCTCGTGGGCTCGGAGATGTGTATAAGAGACAGCAAGGTGGTCGTACTTGCGGATGTGGCCCGCCTTCCCGGGATCATGGCGGACCGGATTGCTGCCTACGTGGCCAATGGTGGAGGATTGCTTATTCTCGCAGGGCCCCGCGTTGACGAGAGCTTCTACAATGGCTGGGACGGGCCCGGGGGGCCGGTGAGTCCCGTGGACCTTGGGCCCCTGGAGGCCGATGCGGAGGGGATCCAGCCTGCCCCCTCGACTTTTGATCATGAAACGCTCGTTCTTTTCAAGGACGAGCGGAATAGCGATCTGGGGAAGGCCAGCCTCTCAGGGTTCCGGGCCGTGACCGGGCGCCGGGACGGGGGATCGATCGCGGCTTCCTATTCCAATGGAGAGCCATTTCTCGCAGGGCGCAACTACGGCAAGGGGAGGGTTCTTCTCGCGACCTCGGGCTTCGATGTCCGGACCGGAAATCTGACGACCAGACAGTCCTTTGTACCGTTGGTCCATGAGCTGGTGACATGGCTTGCCGGCGCAGGTGGGGTGAAACTGAATGTGGACGCAAACTGGAAGCCCGCTCTGGCTCTGCCGGGGGGTGGGGGCCTCAAGGGAACCTACTTCCGGGCCTTGGACCAGAGTCGAGGGATTGCGATCGAGAGGATCGATCCAACCATCCAGTTCGACTGGAAGGACCAGCAGCCTCACAAGGGGATGAATCGCGACCGTTTCCAGATCTTCTGGGAGGGGCACCTCGTTCCTCCTGTCAGTGGCAATTACCGTTTCCGCATGGAGGTAGATGACAAGGCGACCCTGAAGATCGATGGCCGCACGGTCATGCGTATGGTTTCCACGGGGAAGCGGGACAGTGGGGAGGTCAGGCTGGAGGCAGGAACTCCGGTTCCCATCTCGCTCTCCTACCAGGAGGAGTATTCCTTCGCGAGCATGAAGCTGTTCTGGCAGGTGCCAGGCCAGGAAATGAAGATTATCCCCGCACAGGCGTTGCTACCGCTGACCGGGGACCGTGAAAAGGAAGTGGTGGCGCGAAGCACGGCGCTCGATCCGAGGGGGGAAGAGCGAAGGGTGACCGTCTCGGTAGGTCGCCGTGGACGGTCACTGGAACTCGAGGGCGCTGCCATCCCCGGGTTGTACCAGGTGAAGATTCCTGACCAGTTGGGCGAGGAGGTTGAAGATCTCGAGAGACCGGAGGTGCCAATGGTCGTGCGCAGGGATGTGAGGGAGAGCCGGCTCCAGCCTCTTGAGGAAGATGACAAGGCTCTGATTCGCAAGAGCATTGATCTTGTCGAGGCTCGGAATGTCACGGATCTGCTGGCGGTCCTCAGCGGTAAGGGTTTCGGTAAGGAGCTTTGGAAGTTTCTCGCGATAGCGGCGTTCTTTCTTCTCCTCCTCGAAGTGGCTCTCGCGCGGTGGATCTCAAAGTCACGTCGAAGTGGAGAGGATGTAAAAGTGGAATTTGAGGAAAAGTCGGGGCCTGATCCCGAAATACTGGAGCGAATGAAAGGAGCGAGGCAGGCGGAATGAGCAGAGTGCTGATGTGGATCCGTGGGCCCCTCATTTTCGGGGGAGCCCTGTTGCTGATGTTGCTGATGGGACAGTTCCTGCATCTTGCTACGGGCTGGCCTCTCTGGACAGTCGCACTTATTGCTGCCTTGGCGGCTGAAATTATCCTGCGCCTTTACCAATACGAGCAGGGCGCGATTGGTCGGACCAAGGGTCAATGGCTCACCGGGCTTCGCCTCCTCGCTCTCGTGGCACTGGTGTGGATGCTTCTCCAGCCTATTTTCAGCCGGAAGGTCGACCGGAAACTGGAGCAGGAGGTGGTCGTGGTGCTCGATGAGTCGGCTTCCATGAACCTTGTCGACCCAGGGGAAACGTTCACTCGCTATGATATCGCAGCCGAGGCGATTAATAAGAGTGGTCTCTTTGAGGAGCTCCAGGGAAAGGTTCGAGTGCGCTTGATGCGGGCGGCCCGCAAGGCCCTCGGGCAGGAGGAAGAGGCTGCCGAGGGCTGGGATCAGGCCACGGATCTGGCCAACGCCATGACGACCGTACTGGAGCAGGTGCCTCCCGATAATCTCGCAGGTCTCGTCATGATGACCGACGGCCGACACAATCGTCCGGGACGCGTTGAAGATGTCGCGCGTCGCTTTGGGATTCTCGACGCCCCGATTGGAGTGGTGGGGATTGGGAGTGAGGAATCTCCCCGAGATGCTGCAATTCTTGAGGTGCGCTCGCCTGACGCCATTTATCTAGGGGACCGTCTCCGGGTTGCTGCGGTCGTGAAGTTTGATGGCTACCGCGGCCGCCGTGCCAAGGTTCTTCTGAAGAAAGGGGAGGAGATCATTCAGGAGAAGATCATACCCATTCCTCAGGACCATCACCGGGAGGAAGTCCGGTTTAATGACGTGCCGGAGGTCGATGGCATTAATGCTTATTCAGTGGAGTTGGAAAACCTGGGAGAAGAGTATTTTGACCAGAACAACCGCTGGCAGTTCGAAACTGCGATCACCGATGCCCGGACCAACGTTCTGATCGTTGATTCACATCCCCGCTGGGAATTTCGCTACCTGCGCAATCTGTTTTACGGACGGGATAAATCGATCCACCTGCAATATGTCCTCCTCGAGCCCGATACGATCCTCGGACAGACGGTGAGCCCTGTTCCCGCCTCGGCGGCGCGCAAGTTCGGTGATGCGCAGGCCACCGAGCTTCCGATCAGCGAGGAGGAGTGGCGCAAGTTTGATGTCATCATCATTGGTGACGTGCCATCGGAATCGATCGATGAAAACACCTGGGACATCATCCGTGGCTGTGTGACGGAACGAGCTGCATTCCTTGTTGCGATTGCTGGTCCACGCCATATGCCGCATGGGATTGAGTCAGAAACCGCACGTGATCTTCTGCCGATCAATTACACGCCGGGCAGCCGGACATTTTTCGGGAGTAAGGAAAAACCATTCCGCCTTGTTCTCACCGCCCAGGGTCGTAATCACCCCGTGACCGCGCAGTCTGACAGCCGTCTTGAGAATGAGCGACTTTGGGGAGAATTTCCGGACTTCCGCTGGAGGCTTCCGGTAGAGGGTGTCAAGGAAGGTGCTGATGTCCTTGTGGTGGCGTCCAGTGAGGACAGCGAAGGCACGGCGGTCAGTGATCTGGATGATCTGAGCAGTGCGCTTTCCCGTCTGGCCCAGCGTAAGGACCGGGAGGCGAAAAACGCTATTCTGGTATCGCAGCAGGTTGGTAACGGGAAAGTAGCAATGATGCTGACGGACCGGACTTGGCGTTTGAGGGAGGGTGTTGGCGATATCTATCATCATCGGTTCTGGGGTCAGCTTGTGCGCTGGGGTGCTGGACCGAACCTGCGCTCGGGGACTTCCTCAGTGCGGCTGGGGACCGATAATCTTAGTTACACGGGGGACGATCGGATACAGATCACGGCGCGCCTCCTTGACATCGAAAAAAATCCGGTGAGGGACGAATCGCTCAAGGCCGAGGTATGGCGTGATGGGGAGAAACTGACCACCGTTCAGATGAGTTATCTTGAGGGGTCACCAGGTCTTCATGGTGCCCAGGCGGGCCCGTTTTCCGGATCCGGGGATTACCAGATCAAGTTGGTCGGGAAAAAGGCGGCCGAGCTGCTGGAGGCAGATGGGGAAGGAGGAGTTTCCACTGCGTTCCGGGTGGTAGGTGCCATGAGTCCGGTGGAGCTCTCCGAGACGACCTTGAATCGGCCGCTTCTGGATACGCTGGCGGATCTCTCGGGAGGCCGAGTTGTAGCTCCGGAAGACGCGCAACAGCTGGCAGGGCTTTTCCTGACCGGGGAGGAAACGCGGGAAGAGCTCCGGGAGACCAGATTGTGGGATCATTGGATTCTCTTGGCCTTGTTTTGCGCGCTATTAACCTCAGAATGGGGTATCAGAAGGGGTAGTGGCCTGCCGTGATAAATCTCGCCACACCAGATAGCAAATAGAACAGTCAAGGTCCCTAGACCGGAATTTACACCATCAGATGAGCACAAATCTACCCAGGGAAATTACCAAGCCCCTCAAGGCCCTTCTGCAGAGGGTCCGCCGAATGCAGATCCTTCGTGGAGTGGCGGCCATGGCGACCGTGGTGCTGGGTGGGCTTCTGGTGTCGATGGCGGCTCACCTCGTTTTTGCTCCCCTTCCGGTCGAGATCAGCTGGCTTCTCCTTGGTTTGATCGGGCTGGGGTTTCTTTGGTCGTCCTTGAAGTGGTTGATCAAGCCTCTCAGAGGAAGGATTACCCTGATCCAGATTGCGCGGTGGCTGGAGACCCGTCACCCTGAAATTCAGGAGCGTGTCAGTACTGCTCTGGAGCTTTCGGATGATGCTAGGGGCGGCGTCTCCGAGGAGCTTCTGAAGCAGCTCATCGAGGAAGCTCAGGGAGACGTCAGTGGAGTCAATCCTACCAGCGAGGTGCGGGCTCGCCGTGCGAAGCGCTGGCTCTGGCCGGCAACTGCACTCGCGGCGGTGTTCGGTGCCGTCTTTATTATTTTCCCCGGAGAGGCCCAGCGACTTCTCGTGCGTGCGGTCGCTCCCTTCAGTGATCTCGGTAATGCCGGTGCGGTGAGATTTACGATTGAGCCTGAGAACATCGACGTGCTCGAAGGCGATGAGATAAGGATTGTCATCAGATATTCTGATGACGACGTGGAGGAGCTTGCGCTGGTGATGGAGCGTGAGGGACAGGATCCCCTGACAGAAACCCTCAAGCGGGCAGGATTGGAAGATGGCATCAGTCGGTTCGAGTACCGCCTTCCTGCCGCCAAGGAGAGCTTTCATTATTTTGCTCAGACAGGGAAGGCCCAGAGTGATGGGTATGACGTGAGGGTTGCAATGTTGCCCCGGATCGAAGAAGTGCGTGTTGGGGTTGAATTCCCGGAATATACCGGTCAATCCGCGGAACAGCGCTCTCTTGAAGAGGGAGTCTCTGCTCTTGGGGGATCGACAATCGCCTTGGGAGGGCAGACCACCCCGGGGGTAGAGAGTGGACGGTTTCTCCTCGATGGGGAGGAGGTTGGGACAGTGAGGGTTGAGCGGGACGAGGAGGCTTCGAGCGTTCTCGTGAACTGGACTCTTGAACCCGGTAAGGGAGGACTCGGGCAGGTGATGCTTTACCATGAACTTGGCCGGGAGATCGAAGGATTGCGTTTCCCGGTCAAGGTTGAGAAGGATGCGGTTCCTCAGGTTTCGCTTTTGGCCCCGACTCAACCCGAGTTGCGATTGCGGCCCGATGAACAGGTTCGCCTCGAATACGAGGTTCTGGAGGATTACGGCCTGGAGGCGGTAGCGGTCGATCTCGTTGTGAATGGCAGTGAGGTTCCTGCCTTGCCAGCAGCTGCAGCAACAAAGGACCTCCTGAATGCTGACCCCGTATGGAGGGGGGAGGAAAAAGTTTCACTCGGGGCTTTATCTGAGAAATACGAAAATCTCGAGGAGGTGCGGATGTCGGTGTTGGTGACCGATAATCTTCCCGAGTCTCTCGGGGGACCCAATGTGGGTAGATCGGATTGGCTCGTGGTCAAGATCGACCGCAATGCGGATTCTCTTGCGAGGCAGGAAATCAGAGCGCAGCAGAGCGATGTGCGGGAGACCATCAATGAGGCCATCCGGGAGACCAGAGAAGCGAAAGACCGCATGGAATGGCACAAGGAAGATGTGAAGAAGGAGGAGCTGCCGGAACAGGCCGAGAAGCATCTCGCCGAGGCGAGGGACAAACTTGCCAACGCTCAGGAGCAGCTGGAAGACCTTGCCGAGCGGATGGAAAATGGGGTTCAGGCCGCCCGGGCGGAGGATGTTCGGGAGGCTGCTGAGGAAGTAGCCGAATCCCGGGAGCGTCTCGAGGAGACACCGTTACAGGACACCCCGGAGGCCCGCGAAGAGGAGTTGGCGGAGGCCCGTCAGGCTGCAGAGGAGGCGATCGAGAAGTTGCAGGAAATCCGGGAGGCGGTTCAGAAGGATGAGGGTCGCCTGGAGCAGCTGGCGCGGTTGAACGAACTCGCTCAGCAGGAGAGCGAAATAGCGCGCCAGGCGGAAAATGAGGAAGCGCAGCAGGGCGCCGAAGCTGAGGCTAATCCGGAAATCCAACAAGCTCAGGAACAACTGGAGTCTGCTCTGAAGCAGCAAATTAATCAGAACCCAGAGGCCCGTGCGGAAGTCCTCGAGAATCAAGCTGATGCTGCCGCAGAACTGGCCGAACAAGCTGCTGATTTGTCTGAGAGACAGGAAAATCTGGCTGAAGCGGCCGAGGCGCAGCTAGCCACACAGGGGGAGCAGCCACAGGAGGGAGAGCGACAGGAGGGCCAGCCGCAACAAGTGGAGCCACAGGAAGGCCAGCCACAGGAAGGCCAGGAGCAGAGCGAGGCGGAGCAGCAGCTTGCGGAACAGATACGCGATCAGCTTAGAGCGGAGCAGGCATCGATTGTAGAGGACGCTCAAGAGCAGCTGGCAGAAGCCCGGACGAACCTGGAAGATCGGGCCAATCTGCTTCCGGAAGCGGTCGAAAAAGCAAAGGATACGCTGGAATCCTTGGAGGAGAATTTCGGAGAGACCGCCGCAGAATCAGCGAATGAAGCGGCAGAATCGCTTGCGGAACTTGCCCTTCCCAGCTAAGAGCTTGGCGAGCAACAATGAGAGTGCGAGCAGCCTGGTGAAGGGGAGCCCCCCGGTGAAGCAGAGCAACACGGTGAAGCTGAGATACACTGTGAAGGTGG
>CAXEFH010000196.1:0-6774 GCA_963989605.1 uncultured Roseibacillus sp.
TGATACGGCGACCACCGAGATCTACACCTCTCTATTCGTCGGCAGCGTCAGATGTGTATAAGAGACAGGGCAATAGCTTTTTCGAGGCACAGGAAGACGGCCTCTACATACTTTTTTATGCTAACGGTAGCTTCGAGCTCTCCCGTGGGGCATGGGAACAATTCTTTGATCTTCGAGATAAAAACTTTGAGAAACTCCGCCAGCGGGGAAATGATCGATAACCCGGCGCAACGTGGAAACAGAACCCAAACATACTTCGGCACTCCCCGTATCGTCGGATCCAGGTGATTCCGTTCTACAGGTCGAGGGTCTGCGCAAGGTTTACGGTGGCCGTCCCGTGGTAGAGAGCGTCAGCCTTAATGTTTGTGCCGGCGAAGTTGTCGGTCTCCTCGGTCCGAATGGCGCGGGTAAGACCACGACCTTTTACATGATAGCCGGTCTTATTCCCCCGGATTCTGGACAGGTCCGGATGGGCGATCGCAACGTAACCCGACTACCAATGCATAAGCGTGCACGTCATGGACTCGGCTATCTGCCCCAGGAGGAATCCATCTTCCGGAAGCTCAGCGTAGAGCAGAATCTCCTCGCGGTTCTTGAGACGAGACGCGACCTCAACCGGAAAGAGCGCCAGGCCCGGTGCGACGAAATGCTCGAACGTTTTGGCATTACCGAGGTTCGACGGGCCTCTGCTCTTACTCTCTCGGGAGTAGAAAAACGGCGCCTCTCCATCGCGCGTTCCCTCTGCCCCGATCCGAGCCTCCTCATGCTTGATGAGCCCTTCAGTGGAGTCGACCCCATCGCCGTTCTCGACATCCAAGAAATCATCCAGCAGCTGCGCAACGATTACGGAATTTCGCTTTTGATCACGGATCACAACGTCCGTGAAACCCTCCAGATAGTAGACCGGGCTTATCTCCTTCTGGAAGGGCGCGTTGTCCTTGAGGGGGCCTCCGATAAACTTGCCGAGGATCCTGTTGCCAGGCGCCACTACCTCGGCGAGAACTTCTCCATGTAAAGACGGCGGAAACCTGGTTGCAGGAACCAGAGATCCGGTTCGGTTTGACTGGAAACCCAGTCGGAACACGAATTCGCACTCACTTCGGCATCAAATCACCTCCCCGTACCGTGTCCAAAACGGCAAACAAGACGCCACCGCACGGCTCCGATGCGCAAGGGATAGGCGCTTCCCGTCATGGTGTGCCTCTATTCCGCGTCTCTTCTCATCTCCGGGCTCAATCCGGGCAGACGCTTCTGATTTTTAAAAATGAGATTTAGATATCTGCCAGAGCCATTAACCTGTCCTCATGGCATCCCGGGTGAAAAAGATCACCTCGATCAGCGTTCGGCAGTTTTATGAGAGTCACCATGAGGCTCTCCAACTCCGTCTCGTCGGTGAATCGGAGAAAGGCTTAGAGAGAGCCATACGCGAACCAGCTCCCAACCGACCGGGCCTGGCTCTTGCTGGGTTCTTCACCTATTTTGCTAACAAACGCATTCAGGTAGTGGGAAACTCCGAAGTCTCATACCTTAAAAAGCTGAGTCCTGAGGTGCGTTCCAAGCGCTTTCGCCAGCTCTGTGAGAGGGGCATCCCATGCATTGTCACTTCGAGAAATCATGTCCTTCCTGATGATCTTCTTACTATTGCAGCCGAGTATGAGCTTCCCATTATACGGACACCAATGGTGACAATGCAGTTCCTGAACATGGCCTCCATCCTCCTCGAGCAGGAGTTCTCGGAATCAATCACCATGCATGGATGCATGGTGGACTACCGCGGCGTCGGCATCCTCATTATCGGAAGCAGCGGATCAGGTAAGAGCGAAACCGCAATCGGGCTTCTCGAGCGTGGTGGAGCCCTTGTCGCTGATGATGTGGTCCGAATGCAACATCATGGAGACGAGCTCATTGCTTCCTGTCCAGATCTCGCTAGGGGATACATCGAGATGCGGGGGATCGGCATTATCAATGCAGCAAATCTCTACGGCTTGTCTGCCATTCGTCCCGAGAAACGGCTGGACCTGGTAGTAACCCTGAAGGGCGAAAGCGATCTCAACAAGGTCGACCGTGTTGGCCTGCATCGTGAAGGCCACGTTATCCTCGGCCACTCTATTCCTCACGTGGAGATTCCAGTTGCAGCCGGCAGGGATACGGCCCGACTTGTAGCAGTTGCAGCCCTCGATCTTCAATTGCGCCGTCTTGGTTACGACATGGCCGACGAATTCAACCAGCGACTTCTCGCCAAGATGCAGGGTAATAATCCGGGCAATTGACCGCTCCCGAGGCAGACCGGAAACCTCCGCCGGTGATGGTCCTCGCTGATAGAGGGTCATTCAACAGGATCCTGGTCCCGTTAAGGAGATTTACCTTCCCTCCGCACCGCCGGGCCTTCTAGACTCCGTGCACGGACGTCTTTCTCATGCCCAGCAAAGAAATAACAGTTTCCAACAAACTCGGAATCCACGCCCGACCGGCAGCTCAGTTTGTCAAGATGGCCAGTGAATTTAAGGCTGAGATACGCGGGGAGAAGGATGGTGAGGAAGTGGACGGAAAGAGCATCATGGGACTGATGATGCTGGCAGCAGGACACGGATCCGTTCTCAAGATGATCGCAGAAGGGCCTGATGCCGACGAAGCCCTGCAATCTCTCGAAGATTTAGTCGTTCGTAATTTCGGAGAAGCCTGAAGGTTTTTAAACTGAACCTGATCAACTGAAGCGGAGGCATTGACCACCTCCTGCCCTCTGGCCAGACTAGGGCTCATGAGCGGAAGCGGCAAGGAGACGACTTACGTGGGGACGCCTGTTTCCCGCGGTATCGTTTTCGGTCCTGTGCATGTGATCGCCCGTGGGTTCTCGGCTCCAGACGTCTACCACGTTACAAACACTCCTCGGGAAATCGAGCGCTTCGAAGATGCGCTCACTCGCACTCGCAGGCAATTGCAGGGCCTTCAGCAGCACATGGAGTCCCTTTCCGGCAATGAGGAGGGCCGTATCTTCGAAGCTCATATGCTCGTCCTGGAGGATCCTGTGGTCCTGACGGGCGTTCCGAGGGCGATCGAAGAACGCGGTCAGAATGCAGAATATTGCTTCTACGCCGTTATGCAGAACCAATTGGAGTCCATGCGGCGTATTCCCGATCCCTTTTTCCGCGACCGGACAACGGACATTGAGGACGTCTGTCAGCGGGTCCTGCGCAATTTCGACACGGAGCAGGAGGAGCCAGCTCCAAATGCCCCTGATCATCAACACCTCATTGTCGCCTACGACCTCAGCCCCTCAGCTACAGCAGCAATGGATCGCCACCAGGTAGTGGGATTTGCCACCGAGCAGGGCAGCATCACCTCTCACACCGCGATTCTGGCTCGTTCCCTCGGGATCCCAGCGGTAGTTGGCCTGAAGAATGCCGTCTTCAATTTGCGGGCACTCGATCCCTGCATCCTTGATGGCTACGAAGGGAAACTCATCTCCAACCCTGCCCCGGAGACAATCGCACAATACCGTGAACTGGAAGAGCAGCACCAGCAGCGGCATAAGGAACTGGACAAGCTGCGTGACCTCGACGCCTCCACCATCGACGGGCATTCGATCACCCTATCGGCTAATATCGAATTTGAACATGAGGTAGACCTTGTAGACCGATCCGGAGCCGAGGGCGTAGGCCTCTTCCGAACTGAGTTCTACCTGCTCGAACATGAGGAATGCCCCGACGAGGAGGAGCAGGCGGCGCTCTACTCGAGGGTTGCGGCCAGGATCGCACCTCACGAGGTAATTTTCCGGACTCTCGATGCAGGAGGAGACAAGGTCCCCGGGGAGCCGTTGAGTGAGCCCGAGCCTAATCCTTTTCTTGGATGGCGGGGCATTCGCTTTTCTCTGGACCGAAAAGACCTGTTCAAGGAACAGCTGCGAGCGATCCTGCGGGCTGGAAAATCGGGCCGGGTAGGCCTCATGTTTCCCCTCATTTCCGGAGTGGGTGAAGTGCGGCGAGCAAAGAGCCTGCTCACGGAGTGCATCGGTGAACTCACCGAGCGAGGTATCGATTTCAATCCGGACATTGCGGTTGGTGCGATGATTGAGGTTCCCTCTGCGGCGATGGTTGCAGCCGAAATTGCAGCCGAGGTGGATTTCCTCTCAATTGGCACTAACGACTTGGTTCAGTATACGGTGGCGGTTGACCGCGTTAACCCACGGGTCGCAAAACTCTACCGTTCAGCGCATCCTGGAATTATCCGGTTAATCAAAAATGTCGTCGAGGGAGCATCGCAGCACCAGATCTGGACTGGGATCTGCGGAGAAATGGCCGGCGATCTCACCTTGCTACCCCTTCTCGTCGGTCTCGGGGTAGACGAATTATCCGTAGGAGCACCACTCGTTCCCCTCGTTAAGCAGGCTGTCCGAATGCTTGACTTTGCTAGGTGCTCGGAGCTTGCCAGTAAGTGCCTTATCGCATCGGAAACTCAGCATGTCGTGGAGCTCTGCAGGGAATTTGCTACCGGGATTTACCCCGATCTGATGCTGGAGGAGAGCAGAGGTCCTACCGCACCTTCTTTCGCTTCCCGCCCTGCATGACGATAGTGAAATGACCATCCGTTCTCTTCGCAAGGTCTTCCATTGAATCGTGTGCCTTGGGCTGCATCATAGCGACACAGTTAATTTTGATTCCCTTGTTTTTTGCCTTGGCACCGATCTCTCTTGCCCAGCTATCTGAGCCCTTGGCAACCCCATCAGTCATGAAATAAACCACCTGCGGAGGAGGATCCATTTCAAGAGCCATCTCCAGCGGATTGTCCCAGCGCGTTCCCCAGACCAGTCTCGTTTCCTCGATAATCTTACGCGACCTGGCCAGCTGTCCCTCGGTAGCACTTAACCACTCTACCGGCTCTTTTTTCCCCACCTGTCTCCATTCATGAGCCGTCCCCGGAGATTTCCATTCATACTTACGGCGTCCTTTTCCGATAACGGTGGCTCCCTTTTTGGTCCAGTCCACCTCACCTCCCGCCACCCAGGCGGGCCCGGCGAAAAATACCAATGCATAACTGGTCTTAGGAGCTATCCGGTCGATCGAATCCGTCAACTCCTTCCGCATCAGCGCCGCCCGTCCCGCTCCGCCCATGGAGGCAGAGTAATCAATCACATATGCGATACGCTCTGCCTTGGAGGTGACACCGAAAAAGCTGGTTCCCCCACCAAAGCCAGAGCCCAATCCCTGTCCCCATCCTTCACCGAAATCATCCCCATCCCCAAATTCAATCGACTGGTCAGGAGTATTTGTATCCGGAACAGGGACCGCCGTTGGTGTGGGAACGGATGAAGCGATCACCTTCGCGATCGCGGAGCTGGGCGCCGCCGGCTGGCGTTGAACCTGTGATGTCACCTCAGGACGCTCTACAATCTCCTGTTCCTGTGTCTCAGCCGAGTAGGCAACAATGGGGGCAACCTCGAGGCGCAATGAAGGGAGGAGCAGCAACGCCAGCACGATTGCCACCTGAATCACAATCAGGATCGCAATGACAAGACTGGCGATACTCGCCATCCGGCGTTGGCGCTTCAAGGCCGCCTCGGCCTCAGGAGTCGCATAGCTGCTAACGATACTCATACCGTGTTGATTCTGAACAGCAATCCCAGCGCACGCCCAGAATCTGAGCTTGAGTCTCATGCCGCCAACTCACAAGGAGGAAATCTACCTTTGCCTTGCTCGAAGTCCCGCAGGACGTTAAGCGCTGGCGCATGAGCAAATCCTCCTACGAGTCTCTCTGCGAGCTGGCCCGGGAACGCGCCCTGATCTCAACCACCGCCTCGGTCCTTGGCTGGGATCAGGAAACTTTTCTCCCAACCAAGGCCGTAGATCACAGAGCGAAGCAACTGGGCTGGCTATCCGGAAAGGCCCACGAGCTGGCTACCTCCCCTGAATGGCGACGAAACCTCGAGAAGGCTGAGGAAGAAGGGAGCGATAACATGCTCGAATCTGCGAACCTGAGAGAGTTCCGTCATCATTATGATCGATCTGCCAAACTACCCAGGGAATTGGTAGAACACGAAACAACGACCTCCTCTCGTGCAAAGGCGGCGTGGATGCAGGCTCGCAAGGAGTCCGATTTTTCGCTCTTTGCCCCAGCCTTGGAAACCCTTCTGGAACTAGCGCGCCAGAAGGCAGACCTCTGGGGATTCAGTGGCGAGCCCTACGACGCCCTGCTGGAGGAATATGAGCGTGGTTCTACCACGGCGGAGGTTGCTGCTCTCTTTGATAGCTGCAGAGAATCAATTATCGAAATCGCTCACGAAGCAGTTGAACATTCTCAGTCTACCCCCGCTGATCTTCTCGAGGGAGATTACCCCGTCGTGAGCCAGAAATTATTGAACCGGGAAATCGCTGAGAGCCTCGGCTTCAATTTCGATGCAGGACGAATTGATACCGTTACCCATCCCTTCTGCACGCATCTCGGCCCGGATGACACCCGCCTGACAACCCGTTACGACGAGAATGACTTTCTCTCCTCCCTTTTTGGAGTGATGCATGAAGCAGGCCACGGCCTCTACGACCAGGGGCTGCCCAACAGCCAGCACGGATTGCCCTCAGGCCAAGCTGTCTCCCTCGGAATTCATGAGTCTCAATCAAGACTCTGGGAAAATCACGTCGGGCGCTCACGACCCTTCTGGGAGAAGTGGCTGCCGCGGGCGGCGGACATCTTTCCCTCCCTGCGTCGTTTTTCCCTCGATGAGTTCCTGAGAGGCGTCAATCGCGCGAACTACTCATGCTGTCTCTTATACACATCTGACGC
>CAXEFH010000197.1:0-6705 GCA_963989605.1 uncultured Roseibacillus sp.
CTATTCGTCGGCAGCGTCAGATGTGTATAAGAGACAGGTGCGCGGGGCCGTCGCTAGCCAGGCGATTCGGCCGATCAGCGCTCCCTTGCTTCGAGCTCCCGGACTGGACTTTGCGGCAAAGCTGGGGCTCCTCGAGCTGGTCGGAGACAACCCTCTGGATCCCGCGTCATGGCAGAAGAGAAAGGGATCGATCTTCCAGTCGACCTCAGAAACCTTTGGCGTTGGTCACTCCTGCTTCGTCAAGTCGCCGGATGGCTCCGAATGGTGGCAGGTCTTTCACGCCAAGCGGGACCGCTCTCCCGGCTGGAGAAGAACCATTTTCGCACAGCCTTTCAAATGGTCTCGTGATGGGCGGCCCCTTCTTGGTCGGCCCATGGCGCCGACCCTCCCCTTTCCCCGCCCTGCAGGAGAGAAGGACTTCCTGCTCAAGCTCCCCTACTCCTCGGATCTCTCCTCCGACCACTCCTTCTTTGGGCATCCACAATTTTACCGCTCCGAGGGACAGTCCCTGACCCTCGGCTCCCCTCCTGAGCACCCAGTGAATGAGTTCCGAGCTGGGGAAAAAATCCTTCTCAACGGAATGCTGCCGAACGACTTCACCGCCTCGGTGACCATGAACTTCAACCGGGTTCGGGAGGGACGCGGATCGGGTATCCTGTTCCGTTCCACAGCTCCTTCGGTGGGATTTGATGCGGCACGCGGCTACTTCGTTGGGATCAAACCCAGTCAGAACACCGTCTTGCTGGGGAAAATGGACGGCTCGACATGGCAGGAGCTGACGAGGCGAGCCGTTACGGTCGACGTCTCGCGGGATCACCAGCTCTCCGTCTCAGCAGAGGGCTCTCGTTTCACGGTGTCCTTGAATGGGAGCCTGCTCTTCACTCATCAGGATGGAACCTACAAATCCGGCACCCTCGGGCTTCGAGTCACCGATATCCCTACTACCTTTTCAAATCTTCGGATTACCGCTTCCCCCTGAGCCGGCGCCTGCCGGGAAGACCTACCTCATCGCCGAGGGCAACATCACTTAATCTCCTCTTTTTCATAATCGGAGGGCAGAACCCATCCGGTGGAAATTTTTTCACCCCTCTGGTATTTCTCGTAGAAATTGTTCCATCGCTCGCTCGCAAATCCGTATCTATCGAACACCTCGCCTCTCCCAAGGATCCTTGGGTCGCCCTGTTCCTTCAGCTTCTCGAAGAGCTCGGCCTTCAATGTGTTCCTGAGCTCCGCGTGCGCCTCATCCCCAGCAAGGTTTTCAACACAGTCTCGGCTCGACCTCACATTGAAGAATTCCTCCGCAGGCCTCTTCCCGAAATTCAAATTCCAGAAGTGCCTGTTTCCCTGCCGGCGCTGGTTGAGAATCAGAGTCTTGATTGGACTCGCGTCGCAGTTCAGATAGCCGGTCTCCGGGTTGCCCGCGGGCCACCGGTTGGCCTCAAAATTGTAGAGGTAGAGGTAGTCTCCTTTCCTGATACCCCGGATCGGATACCCTCCATTGTTCGGTCGAC
Source organism: uncultured Roseibacillus sp. (assembly GCA_963989605.1). Classification (GTDB taxonomy): domain Bacteria; phylum Verrucomicrobiota; class Verrucomicrobiia; order Verrucomicrobiales; family Akkermansiaceae; genus Roseibacillus_B. The sequence continues at coordinate 1,512 of CAXEFH010000197.1, forward strand.
CAACATCATGACGCTCCTTGCCCAGCACAACATGGTCGCGGGAGGGAACCACCTGCCCCGACCGGGGTGATTGAAAAATATCAAACAGGCTACGCCCGCTCATCGGCTGCATGATTGGAGCAAGGTCATGGACTCCAGCAGCCTCAAGAAAGGTGGGAGCAAGATCTGTAAAGTTCACGAAGTCCTCGACGCTCCGATTCTTTCCCTGGATCCCTCCGGGCCAGCGTATCGCGAGTGGAACATGGTTGGAATAATCATAGGCCTGTCCCTTGCACCTTGGGAACGGCATCCCGTGATCACTGGTGGCGACAATCAGGGTATTGGCCAACTGACCCGTCTTCTCAAGATGAGTCAGGATTCGTCCGAGGTGCGTATCGTAGTGCTCAACCTCAATCGAATAATCGAGCATGTCTCCACGCGTTCGAGCATTATCCGGCCAGAATGCCGGGACATGATCGATGTCTTCCAGTCTCTTTCCCATCCTGAGACCAACACCATCCTCATAGGAACGGTGCGGTTCGCTCGTGCCGTACCAGAAACACCAGGGGTTCCCCTCTGGGGCACTGGCAAGGAAGTCCGCAAAGTTCCCGGCATAGTCATTATTTGATATCGCGCGGGCAGGAGGCTTGGCTTTCCTTTTGGTCCATGCCTTCCCCGTGATACTACGGCGCTTACCTCCGGTATCATTGGCGATGCCCGGGCCCCAACCCTTCCCAGTATATCCCGTGACATAGCCATTCCCTGCCAGCACTTCCATGAAGCTCCCGAACTTGGAGGGAAACACATTCTGGTGATTTGCGGCCTCCTCCAATTGCCACGAATATCGACCCGTGAGGATGATTGCACGGGACGGGGCACATTTCGCATTGGGCGTATAGGCGCGCTGAAATAGGATTCCCTCCCGGGCCAGCCGGTCAAACGCCGGAGTTTTCACCCACGTGGACCCGTAGGCGCCGGCATCGCCAAAGCCCCAGTCATCAGCAATCGCAAAAAGAATATTAGGCCTTGGTGCTGCAGTGACCAATGGAAGGCACAACAGAGCAGGCAGCAGGAGCCGACAGGATAGAGGCATGAGGCCGTCATACCTGAAGGAGGAAGTTTTGCCAGTGCCCAAGCCTCCCTGAGGATAAATCTCCTGGCAGAAAGGGAGGAAAAAGTGGCGACCCGTACGGGACTCGAACCCGTGTTGCCGCCGTGAAAGGGCGGAGTCCTAACCACTAGACGAACGGGTCACGTTCTGCTCAGGACCGGGCGAAAATGCCACCCGTTTTTCGAAAGGCAAGCCGAATCTCAAGACCCTGTGTAACGAACTGTTTATAGAGAAAGCGAATTTGGCCCGACACGGTAGTCTGACCGGCAGAATCAGGGATTCTCCCTCGATCTATTGCGATTGCTCTTTTGCCCCGAAGGACGATCTCTCATCCTCCTCGGATGCCATCTCCGTCTCTCTTATCCGTTCATGCAATTGACCATGTTGCCGTGATCGCCCGAGATCTCGAGGCCAGCCGCCACTTCTACCAGTCCATCCTTGGAATGAAGCCCGTTCCTCGCCCTGACTTCCCATTTCCGGGCCTGTGGTTCCAGGCAGGAAATACCCAGATCCATGTGATCCTGCAGAGTGAGGAAAGTGGACCCGGTGGCCCCTTTAATCCCGGAGGAACCCTGACAGCACGTGGTCACCATATGGCCTTTGCCCTCGATGATTGCTCGAAGGCCGTTGAGCAGTTGCACTCCGCCGGCATACCAATCGCCGCTGGACCACAATCTCGACCCGATGGGTTCCAGCAAGTATATATCCGTGACCCCGACGGTTACCTCGTGGAGTTATTCTCAGCCCCACCCAGCGAACAGCAGCGGTAGGGCGATAAGCTCATCCCAGCCCATTCCATGTTGTAAGAAAGCACCCTCTTGGAGGTATCGTTTGATCATGAAACAAAAAACAACCCGCCAGACCTACCTGGATAAGGGCTTCGTTTGCCTTAGGAAGTTTCTAGACGCCCGCGAGATTGCAATCTGCCAAGAGAAGATCCGAGAATTCATTGAGGGCCTTATCCCTCAATTGCCCCGGGATCATGTCTTTTATGAAGACAGGGAAACGCTCTCTACCCTGAAGCAGATTCAGCAGATGCAGGACCACTGCCCCTGGTGTGATGAATTCATGAACGGAAAACCAAGGGCTCTCGCCGAGGAGCTCATGGGAAAGGGCGTTGTTGCCAGCAACATGCAATACTTCAACAAGCCTCCTCTCGCGGGACGCCCAACGCCACCTCATCAGGACGGTTACTACTTCAAGCTCCACCCTCCTGAGGCCCTCACGATGTGGCTCGCCCTCGACGAGGTGAATGAGGAAAACGGGTGCATCCGTTATGTCTCCGGCTCTCATCGTGATGGGCTGCGCCCCCACGGCCCCACCGGCACCCTTGGTTTCTCACAGGGTGTGACTGATTTTGGACGTCCCGAGGATTTATCGAGGGAAGAAGTGGTACACGCGGCACCCGGAGATCTTCTCGTGCACGACTCAATGACAATTCACCGGGCGGAGGGAAACGCCTCAGCTAGCCGAAACCGTCGTGCCCTGGGATTCATTTTCTACTCAGAGGACGCACAGGAAGATGAAAGGGCAAAAGAGGACTATCGCAGGGAAGCTCAACGACAGCAGGAAGGTAAGATCTGACCTCCTCCTCATTTACCGTTAGTGCTACTCATACCGTCGGCTCCCATCCAGGCTCATATTGCCGTTTCCAGTAACCCATAGCATCTTGGTCTCCTACGATCTGACCACCTGCTCCCGGGTCACATTTCATAAGCCTGTCCACTCGGTGCGAGATATTTCCGAGGTGGCAGAGCAGGGAGCTCACATGGCCGGTTTCTGCATCGCAGGCGAGGGGAGAACCCTTCCGAATCGCATCGACTAGATTCCCGGTATGCACATCGTTTCCACCGGGCCCATCTTCCCGCTCAACTTCCTTGCCTGACCCATCGTAGAGGACATAGCCCTGGTTTCGGATCACCATGCTCCCGCTCTCCCCGGTGAATGTCACGAAGGTTCCACTCTCTGCTGACTGGAAGGGTGAACAGCTGGTAGCCCGCCAGCTGATCTGCCCCTTCTCTCCAAACTCCAGGGTCACATCACTTGTGTCCGGAGTCTCCTGGTCATCGTCGTAGCGATAGCGCCCCCCCGCATAGTTCACCCGGGTAGGATAATCCACGCCCATTCCCCAGCGTGCCACATCAAGAAAATGCACCCCGTTGTTCCCAAGCTCTCCGTTGCCCCAGTGCCAGAGCCAATGCCAGTTGTAATGCAGGATATTGTCCCGGTAAGGACGCCGAGGGGCAGGCCCCTGCCAGAGATCATAATCGAGATGGGCTGGCGGAGCTGCCGCCTTTCCCTTCCCGATTGAACCCCGGCGATTAGTGTAAAAACAGTCCGCACGGTAAACACGGCCAATCACCTTTTCTTCCCGGAGCCTGCGAATTCCCTCCACAATCTTAGGCCAGGATCGGCGCTGAGTTCCATGCTGGACAAGACGTTCATGCTTCCGGGACGCCTGCATCAGCAGCTCTCCTTCATGGGGATTATGGGAACAGGGCTTCTCCACATAAATATGCTTGCCAGCCGCACACCCTAAAATCGCAGCAGGGGCATGCCAGTGGTTGCAGGTCGCAATGACGAGGATGTCAATATCAGGCCTGTCGAGGATGCGCCTGAAATCAGTCACAGACTGGACCTTCGGCCCGAGGCTCTTCGCAGCAGAATCAGAACGCTTCCTGTCGACATCGCATACCATGGCAACCTCAACGTTGGGCAACCCATGAAAACTCTGCGCAAGCGCACCTCCACGGCCCATGCCCATCACCGCAACCACCAGCTTGTCATTAGCGGACCCCTCCTGACCACGAGCACTCGTGTAGGCTCCCATCCCAGCGACGGTTGCAGAGGCTCCTCCAAGAAATGTTCTGCGATTCGGATTATTCAAATTCATTGGTCATGGTGGTTGGTTGCTATTTTTTATGCTTCGCAGATTTCCTCGCGCTACTGTCACTCTGCTGACGCTCTCGTCACACTCTCACGCTCGGAATCAACCTTCGGGTTTGCCGTCGATCATCCCTGTAAGCTAGATTCATTTCACGATCATGACTCCCTTCATGATTCTCCAATGACCGGGGAAGGTGCAGACAAAGTCGTATTTCCCTGGCACTTTTGGAGCAGTGAAGTCCAAGACCTCGGTCTGACCAGGAAACACCATTCCCATGGAGGCAATCACTTCCGGAATAGCTGGAACGTATCCCCGATCCATCGCCTTGGGGTCCTGCAGCATCTTATCCGCTTCCCCACCCATTTTTTCGAGGGACCCCGGCTTACCGATCACGATATTGTGCGGCATAGAATCTGTATTCTCAAAGACGACTTTTACCCTTTTTCCTGCTGGAACACTGAATTCCTTCCTGTCGAAAAGCATTTCCTCCCTGACCGGCTTAAGATGAACCACTACCGCCTGAGAGGTATCCCCGAGATCAAGCTCCACGCTCTGCCCCACTAACCCAGAAATTCCAGCCTTGAGTGCCAGCCTCATGAGATCTGTCTGACGACTGACCGGAAGACGATCGAGGAGGCGCTGGAGACCGCTCACCTCCTCCGTACCTGCTGTGATCGTGGCGCCAGCAGGCCACCCCCTGTTGAACCCTTCGATGAGATAACCCGCCAGCTCTGCTTCCACAGTGGGTAACCGCATGAGCCAATCCTTAAGAACAGCCCGGTCGACCTCCTTGACCATGTTTTGCGCCACCGCCGAAGATACTCCGATATTCAAATGGTCGCCGAGACTGGGATGAAGCGGCACCAGCTCCACATCGTCAAACCAGCCCGTTCCACTGACCTTCCCCCAGCCTCCGAAGAGACAATAGATGCGAAGGCGCTTATAACCACCCGTGTCAAACAGATGCTCAACCCGTTGCCAGTCATTGGTTCCCTTGATGGCCTCGCTGGCATTCTTATTTACTCCGGGGAGGTAAAACATCGCTCCCCGTCCTCCGCCCTGGAGATTCTCCGTCTTCACCCAGCCACTAAGGCGATAGATGTAATGAGGGCGGACATCAACTTCAAGAAAGTAGCCGGCTTCCGTATCTGTCTCTTATACACATCTGACGCTGCCGACGAATAGAGAGGTGTAGATCTCGGTGGTCGCCGTATCAT
>CAXEFH010000198.1:0-6682 GCA_963989605.1 uncultured Roseibacillus sp.
GCGTGCCGTTGGAGTGGAGCTGGAGGATGAGCTTGAGGGCGGCGAAGCAGGGCCCCGAACCAGAGAAGAAATGGAGATGCTGCGGGACATCATCGCCCGGCAGCTCCGCATACAGGAACATCGAAAAAGCGCGAAAGATGCCGTGATGGCAGAAATACGCAAGCTCGGCCAGCAGCAGGGCCCCCTCGTGGCAAACATTAAGGGTCTGTTTGACCAGGAATTGCAGCTCACCGCTGAAGAAAGCAGGCTCATTGCAGAGTTTAAGGTCGACGATGAGTTTATTTTCGACGACCGCCCCAAAGAGCAGGAAGTCGCGAACGCGTCGCGAAGCCTCCAGCAGAGTATCTCCATAAAGGATCAGCTGGCACGGCGTGCTTTTGCTAATGGCCGCTTTCTCGCTGCCAGGGAAGTCTTCGAATCCATCCTCGACCAGCATCCGGGACACGTCGAAACCATGCTGAATCTCGGGGTCGTTCACGTGAAGAATGAAGACCTCCCCCTCGCTCTATCTTCCTTCAACGACGCACTCGTAATCCGTGGCGATAATCTCCCCTTTGCTCACTTCATGCTCGGAGTCTGTCATTACCGACTTTCCGATTTGAATAACTCGAAGGAATCCCTGCAGCGCGCTGTTGATCTCGACAACAACAACGCCAAGGCTCACGTTTTCCTCGGAAATGTCGCAGGCCGGGAGGAACGAGATGAGGATGCCGAGATCCACTTTAAGACCGCCATTGAAATCGACCCCACTCTCTCCGACCCCTACTACAATCTCGCCGTGATTTACCTCCGGAAGGGCCTAAAGGAAGAGGCTCTAAAGTTTTACCAGGAAGCCCTCAAGCGCGGCGCCGATCCCAACCTCGAATTCGAGGCCAGTCTCGCCTCCAACTAGGGTCGGGTCCGGGGACGAAAATTCACTCCCGCCGCTCCTTGATCGAGATTTTCATCTCGTCTGAATTACCCCTGAGCTCCGGTGCATACATTGCACCCGCAGTGGCAGGTAATGCGCTAAAGCGTCCCGGGGTCTCGGCCCGCAGCCGATATTTCAAATTATGGCGACCACGAGGGAGACTCCTCACAAAGAGTGCCACCTTCTGGTCCCGGTATTCCACAAATGAACCCAACCCACCGCCTCCATGCCCACTCCGGACCTCTACCGCTTCCAACCCGGCCGCCTTCCAGTCCTCAAAAACCAGATAGCTGTAGTCGTTTTTACTCTCAACGGACAACTCAACCTCAATGAGGTCACCACTTGCGACCTCATCGCCCGATTCGATCCTCTTTCTCTTGTATTTCTCCCTTCTCTGCCTGAGTGCCTGCCCGTCAGACCCTGCCACATCCTCAAGTTCGTCCACCGGAACGAGCCTATAGTAGGATCGATCGACCTTGACCTCTAGGCCTGCCTTCCGGAGAAACTTCTCCTTGCTGAAAACCGTCAGATAAACATTTACGTAAAGGGGTCCCCTTCCCGATCTTCGTATTTCCACCTCATGTTTACCCGCCGCAAGAATATCACCAGCCACCACCACAACGCCGTCATGACTGAACAGGTTCTCCTTTGAGATCTCCACCGTCTTCACCACTTTGCCATCAAGCATTACTTCCACCTTCATCTCCGGGGCATCCTCCCCGCTTGCACGCAGATAATCAGAAAGAGCTTCTACGCAATATGCCGTATCTCTGGTCGACTTCCAGTAGGTTGCATGCTTTCGGTTGTTGACCAGATATTTTGCCAGTCCACTTGCCTGCGGGCTTCGAGGCTTCGCAATGGCAAGCAGCTTCAGATACCACGCGTGAGTTTCGAATTCGCTACCGAACCATCGCCACCAGTATCCTTCATTACCCAACTCGAGCCAGGCGGTCTGGTTTTCCAGATCCCGCTTCAGGAATTGCTCAATGTTCCTGATTACCTCATCTCGCTCTTTAACATCGCCAATTCGGTTCAACTCGAGACCAAGAAGACACTTGGCGTAGACGGGAAGTTCAACTCTGTCGCGCCTGAGATACCCCAGCATCTCTTTATGATCCGTATTATTCACACCCAGTATCCGACGAACCAGCGCATCAAGGGCGTCCGCGCGCTGCTTAGTACGCTTCTTACGCTTTTTCCACATCCTGATCATCTCGGACTGACCCAGCTCATACTTGGCCAGCCATGCCAAACCCGACTTCAACAACTCCTCTGGAACTCTCGCGCCATTAGCCTTCGCCACTGCCAACCCGTGCACCACCACCGCTGTGGTGTGCGGATATGATCGCTCCCCGTAGGCGCTGAACCACCCCCAGCCACCATCCGAGTTCTGCATTTCCCGTAGTTTTTTGATACCCTTCCCAACCATCCTGTCTACCTCTTCAGGATCCCAGACTGGATTATCTTTCCAGCCTCCCCACTGTGACGCCCGCTCACGAGCACTTCCAATTTCCTGTGGATTCAAATTTCTTCTCTTCTTCCTCACTTGGGTGAGGTCGATTTTCATATCCCTTAGAAGCCTTTGGGTCAGCACCGCTGGAACAAAGCGGTTCACCGTGTTTTCCGTACTACTGTATGGATAAGTCGCGAGGTAGGGCAGCGAGTCAGCTATCGCGCCCGCTACGGTTGGTGAATAGCGGATTTCGAGATGGCTTTGTCCCGACCTCCGCTCCTCGGGAATCTCAAAGTCCACCACCACAGAATTCTTCTCGCGGACAAGCGCGCGACTCCATGATTCGGTTCGGACCATCCCATGCACGAGAACTGGAAAATTCATTTCCATTGCATCTGCGGCGTCCCCTGCACCGATAATTCCGTCTCCCCCGTCAGTGACAGCCTTCATCCGAATCGTTGCCTCTCCCTCACCTCGCGCTATCGCTCTCCAATCGACACGGCACTCTCCACCCGCCGGAATAACGACACTTCTACTAAGCGGATCCCTCGCTTCCAGTGTATCTCCCTCCAGTTCAAGAGTAACTTCGACCTCTTTGGCCTCCTTCAGATAATTGTGAACCACTGAGCTCAGAATGACCTCATCCTCTTCCACAAAAAAACGGGGAGCCTGTAGCCGGACCAGAAGATCCTTGCTAGCGATCACCTCGGCCGATCCTTGTCCAACACGACTCCCGTGTCCAAGGGCCCAGGTCCGGATCTTCCATGTCGTGAGGTTGTCAGGGAACTCCAACCCTATTTCCGCCTCTCCATTGCTATCAGTCTTTACCGCTCCGACCCACTTGACGAGGTCTGCGAATTTGGAACGCACCATGACCCGAGGACCATCTTCTGGACCGCCCCCCCCGATCCCTTGAGCCACTGGAGAATCGGGAATGACGGCCTCGTCCGCTGCCACCTCTGCCATGTTCGCAGCCATCGGAGCCGCTCGCATTTTAAGCGCTCCCGCTCCGAATGCTGCTCCCTCAACCCTTACGGAGCTCACCCCCGATCCAACAAGATCTGCCACAAGATCCCCATACTTTCCGAGGCTTTGCATGCGGGCTACCTTTGCTTTCCCCAGGGGAATCCCCTGCACGTATTGGGAATGTCGTAAATTAGCCCTGTAAAATGGTCGCGTCCAGTTCCAGAAAAAGTCCTGGATGCTCCTTGTGTTTGGCCCTCCAGCGATAGCCTCAAGACTTTTATCATAAACCGTTACGACAGTTGTTCCTTCAAACGGATCTCCGTTTTCGTCCTTCAGGATAATTCTCAAGGATGATTTTTCCCCCGGCTTGACCCGCCTCTTTGCCGGGAGAACATCAACGGAAAGCATTCGTTTTTCCGGTGGAAGGACGATCTGTCGAGTCTCCGAAACAACCTCTCCATGAACAAGCGTTACCGCTTCGACATGTATGTTTGGCACATCCTTTTGAAATAGCTTCAGTCCGACCTCCTTGGATTTGCCTTGGATCCGAATCGTGCGCATCTCTTCCGCCACTGACCCGGTGGTGCGTACGAAAAGAAGAACCGTGGAATTCTTCAGCTTTGTGTTCACGAGAATCCGTGCTTCTTCACCCGGCTTGTATTCCCGCTTATCAGGAACGAGTTCCAACGGGTTGAATCTTGCCCTGCCCCCATCATCGTTGACATTCCGGATTACGAACACAGCTGCCCCCTCTTCCTCGTTTCCCTTCTCATCTCTCAGGACCACTGATAGCCGATACTGCCCGGCAGAAGGAGCCTTGAACCGAATCCTCCCCGCGCCTTCTTCACCCTCCTCCACCTTGAGGGACTTCACCCTTTCCTCCTCGACTCCGCCCTGATCACCGAGCCTCACGCGATAGAGATTCGCAACACCCTCTACAGTGACAGCGCGACCATCAAGCGTACGGGCTGAGAAGAATGTGTTTACCGTTTCACCCGGTCGGACATAACCGCGGTCCAGCCATACTTTCGTGCTGAAAGGTGCTCGAGCGACGAGGACACTCCCAGAACCCGCGATTGTCCTGCGCGATGAATCCACGACCTCCGCCGAGATCGTGTAGCGATGATCCATATCGCCATGCAAAAGCTTCGCCACGGAGGTATCGATCAGGACCCTCACTGATCCATCAGCCTCAATCTCGTAATCCCTCTCGAGAACCAGTTCCGGCGGAGTCCAACGCTGGCCTCCCCACCAAGGGGGGACCGGGGCGACACAGCCCCATTTTCTCCATCCGGGATACCACGGGTAATCCTGTCCAAACCACCAGTATCCTTCCCCGTAAAGCCAATCCCATCGCCCCCCGGGAAACCAGGTATCACTGTGACTGAACCGCTGGACCTTGACCTTCACCCGACCCTCCGTCACCGGACCACCATGATAATAGGTGGCTTGCACCTTGGCCTCGATCCGGCCACCAAGCTGCACGGGCTCATCCGGCGCCTTAACAGACACCTCAAACTCGGGCTTCCTGTATTCTTCCACCCTGAAATGAATGGAGCCGGATGGAACATCGCCTTTCAGGTAAACCTGATACATGCCCAGCATCGCATCAACTGGCACTGACCACTCCCCCTCCACTCCACCAAACTCATCCGTCCTCAAATTCGTTAACTCTCCAACCTTACCTCTGGACTGATGGTGAATTTCAATGAAGCACTTGCGGTTTGCGAAGAGAGAGACGTCCCCAAGATCATGTCTTGCAGCACGGCTCCAGAATTTAAAATGGACCTGCTGCTCGGGACGATAGACAGGACGATCCGTGATTCCATAGGACCTTGAATTGTTCAGCTCTCCCCAACGGAAATCGTTCCATCTGTGAGTCTGGAAACCCATCAGGGCCCGCCCTCCGTTGAGGCTCCGCCCTACCGCCATCCACTGGTAATCTGAATCCAACTCTTCCTTGGCCACAAGGACGGCCCCGTCTGCCCCGATTTTCTTTTTGATTCGCCTCGTTTGGACATCGAACTTTTTCAAGACAGCCTTCACGCCTTCCCGTGGGACAGTTCGGTATCCAAAAAGCTCGAGATCTCCGCTGAGGGGCGCACCGGCCCTGCTCTCTGCAAGATAGAATAACTTACCAGCCTTCAACTGGTGAGACACGAGCGCGGTGTCGGAAATCCAGACAACTATCCAGGAGGGAGATCCTTTCCCGGGGGTGGCCTTGAGCAGATAGGCGCCTGCCTCACTCACGGGCATTGTCAACTCCTTGCGGGTATCCCAGTGCTCGGCACGTGGTTGGAGGACTTCCTCCCACTCGTCAATTTTCTCCCCAAGATACTTTCTCTGGTTCTCATTAACCAGTCGGCTGCCGATTCTCGCTACATCGAGTGCCGACCTGTCAATCTGGCGGGGATTGCCCTCGAGATGTTTGTATAGATCGTCAATGACCTGATCTATCTTCAGAGCGTGCAATGAGAGCTGCACTTTTTCCGCGTTCCTGTAAACGAAGGAGATCGTTGGTTTCTTTCCCGCCTGCGTCATCGGCGCGGCTTCAAAGCGGCCCCATTCGCCTAGAATCTGGTCAAGAAGCTTCTGGCGGTGGTTCCCCTTGCCCCGCCCGTGGGTTGAAATCAATCTACGCAGCTCTCTAGCCCCGCTAGCGTACTGACGACGGTCCAAGAACACCTGAACCAGAAGATCCCCCAGAGAAGCATTGGACTGCCTTCCGGTTGAGAGACGTCTGAGCAGAGCAATATACTGGTAATCCTCAACGAGATCAAAGCGCTCCACTCCTGATCCCAGCTTGGCGATCGTCTCCGTCTCCTTCAACGTGTGAACCTGAAGAATGCCCTCGGCTTCGCCAGGATCCTGCTGAAGCCAGCGCCCAAATCCGGCCAAGGTTCCCACGCTATAATTCTGCACGAGGAAACGAGCCCACTGCCCCAGCGCTACTGTCTCTTTCTCAGGTCGCAAGCGGACAGATTCACTGATGGCCCAACGCCATCTTTCCCCATCATTTTCAGCAGTATCCCATGATTCAGGGACATTAAAAATGAGGGGCTTCCCCCCCGCATCAACAGGGGCCCCGGACCCACTTGAAAGGCGCCCCTCACTTCCATAATCCGGTAAGTCTGACAGATCCGAGAGAACACCGAGCGCCCAAACCCGCCGGGGCACTGTCCGCCCTGTCGAAAGATAGTTGGCGAGGTCAGAGAACAAGTCGCTGGTCGCTACCTCGTCATCTCGATTCACGCACTCAAGGGCTTGCAGCACCAGTTGAATCTGTCTCTTATACACATCTGACGCTGCCGACGAATAGAGAGGTGTAGATCTCGGTGGTCGCCGTATCATTA
>CAXEFH010000199.1:0-6627 GCA_963989605.1 uncultured Roseibacillus sp.
TAATGATACGGCGACCACCGAGATCTACACCTCTCTATTCGTCGGCAGCGTCAGATGTGTATAAGAGACAGGATTCTGGGACTGGCCGCCATGGCCCAGGGTGCAGTCCTCTGGTTTCCCCGCCAGGATATCCCGATTCCGACCACCTTCGAAGGGGTCTCGGTAGATCTTGAAACCGGAACTACATCCGTCCTGGCTGCAGGGTTACCCGGAGGTGACATCAACTTTCTTCGTGGAGGAGGGGCAGTGACCAACGATGCGGACCAGACTGCCGCAGCCCCAAGCCTGCAACTCGTGCGCACTGGAACCAGCAATGTTGACCCTCTCCGCCAGCTTGGGATCGGCGATACCGTCGACAGCACATCGACTGTGGCCACAGGTTTTGGCGCATCCGGGGACCCTAACTCCCACTTCCCTGAATTTACTCCCGGCACACCCGGCTATGCCGGATTTTCGATCGTCCTTGATAACAACACCACCGCCTACGGTTGGATGCGGGTCACTCTCCAGGACACCAATCAAACGGGAGGCCTGATTCACGAATGGGCGATCGAGGATAGCGGAGGTTTGATTACGGTCGGGGTTCCTGAGCCCAGCACATCCCTTCTCGCGATTCTGGCTCTGGGCGGAATATTCCTTCGAAGGAGGAGATAATCCTGCTCTTCACGAAATCGGCAGCGCTGGCAGAGGTGCTGGCCCTCTCCCCCGGAGCAGTCCTCGCAAAGAAATTGAGGATGGGATATCTCCGGCACGTTAAAGTGTTGGGACCTGCAATAGGTAACCCAGTCGGAGGGGCTCAGCAAATCTTAGTGGTTGATCCTTCTCATTCTGGATGGGACGGTAAAGTGTCCCGGACATCGCTACCTCGTAGCGCGGCCGGGAATTTTCCCCGCCATCGCCACCATTAAACATCATGATGTCCCGGTTTTTCCAGCTGCTACCGCCGCTGGTTTTCCTCGCATTCGGCACCTTTACGGGATGGGCAGACCTGGTGGTCCACTACGCCTTTGATGAGTCCAATCAGAGCAACGAAACCGTCGTAGACTCTCTCGGAAGAAATAACGGTACTTTGATCAACGCCTCCGAGGTCATCCGGGAAGCCCCCTCCCACGACCCTCTCTTTGGCACAGCCTGCGAATTCCCTCCTAGGAGCGGTGTCAACCTGGGAACGGACTCCGCGGTCCGCCCGGTTGATCAATTCACCATCAGCTGGTGGATGCGCCCGGACATTCTGGATCCCTTCGACCGGATTTATGAAACCATGACCGGGACCACCAACGAGGCCAACGGGATCCGTATCGACATGGGCGGCGCGCCGGGGAACAGCATTCGGGTTCTTCTCCGTGATGGTAACGGAATCACCAGCACGACCCACACCCACTCACTGGAACTCCGCAATGACGGCACCTGGTATTTTGTTGCCGTGCGCTATGATTCCACGGCTGGCGATGGATCTGCTTTGCAACTGACAGTCCTTGAGAGCGGGGGCAACCCGTCCGCTCAGGATATCCGTGCCGCCACCGAATCACCCCGCTTGCTGGGTACTGGCCCCATTGACCTTCACTCTAACGGGGCTTTTCTGGCCTCAGACGATGCAAATGCAGCCGGAGCGAATGACTTTGCTGGCGCACTCGATGACTTTGCCGTCTTCCAGACCGGAGACGTCCCGGGTATCATCAGCGATGAGGACCTCTCTCAGGTTTCTAACTCCGGCGCGCTGAGTCTCTTGCCTGATACTTCCCCTCCCGTCATCGAGGCCTTTACGACCAGCCAATCCACTATCGCTGCCGGTTCGCCCGTCGTTCTCTCATGGAGTGTCCAAAACGCAGAGAGCATAGTTCTCTCACCTGGATTTGGGACGGTCGACGCAAGCGGTTCCCGGCAGGTCGCCCCGACCGGGACCACGATCTATACTCTCACTGCATCGCGTGAGAACCAAGCCACCACCGCCAGCATACAGGTCACTGTCGAGGGACAGCCTCTTCCACCAGTCATCAGCGAGTTCATGGCCCGGAACCGGGAGACTCTTGAGGACGGAGATGGCAATCCTTCAGACTGGATTGAGCTCCATCATCCCAACCTTACGCCCCTTGATCTCACGGGCTACTCGCTTACTGACGATGCCGGGGAACTTGCACGTTGGTCATTCCCGCCTGGAACGATTATGCCTGCGGGTGGTTACCTGGTTGTCTTTGCCTCTCAGCAGCCAACCGATGACTACGTCGATGCATGGGGCAATCTTCATACCAATTTTTCCCTGAACGGCGGGGGGGAGTATCTTGCTCTCGTCTCCCCGGACGCTGGGAGCCCGCTCAGTGAATTCTTTCCAACCTACCCGGAGCAGAGAGAAGACATCTCCTATGGGCCACGCGGGTTCTATGCGATTCCTACTCCGGGAGCTCCCAGTCAGGGAAGTGGTGTGATCGATTTTGTAGCTGACACCTCCTTCAGTATCGATCGTGGATTCTACACTACCCCGATTTCGGTGGAAATCACCACCCCTACTGCGGGAGCGGATATTTATTACACTACGGACGGAACCGAGCCCTCGCCTCAGAATGGAATCCTCTACCACGAGCCGGTGTCTCTCTCAGAGACCACTGCCCTGCGTGCCGCGGCCTTCAAGGAAGGATACGAACCTACCAATGTTGACACCCAGACCTACCTGTTTCTCGAAGATATCGTGCGGCAACCATCAGGTATCCCCGGTTATCCAGACACATGGGCCGGCAGACCCGCTCACTACCAGATGGATCCCGACATCGTCGCACATCCACTCTACGGTCCTGAAATGGAGACGGCCCTGAAGGCTTTCCCCGCTCTCTCCATCGCCATCGATCCTGTCCACATGTTCGGCAGGGCCGGGATCTATCAGAATCCCCAGAGCCAAGGGCGATCATGGGAGCGTCCCGTTTCAGCGGAGCTAATCAGCGCTGACGGGTCAGAACCAGGGTTTCAGATCGATGCCGGCATGAGACTTCAGGGAGGGAGTAGCCGCAATCCCGACATTCCCAAACATAGCCTCAGCCTTCGCTTCCGCCGGGACTACGGGAGCGGGAAACTACGGTATCCACTCTTCCGCGATGCTCCCTTCGGGGATACTGCGGTTGAGGAATTTGATTTCCTACAGCTGAGAGCAGGATTCAATTTTGCCTGGACTCACCGGCACTATTATCAGGCACGGCACGCTCAATACAATCGTGACCAGTGGGTGAATGACCTCTATCTCGCCATGGGCCAGCCTGGTACTCATGGGCGTTGGGTACATCTCTACCTGAATGGTCTTTACTGGGGCCTGTATCATATGCATGAGCGACCAGATGGGGATTTCATGGCCTCATATTTCGGGGGCGACAGCGACGACTATGACGCCCTGAGTTCCGGGCAGCCCAGAAGTGGGGACACCACTGCCTGGAATACGATGATGTCCATCGCCAGAGGGAATATCACAAATCCCTCTCAATATGCGGCGATTCAAGATTACCTCGATATCGATTCGCTCATCGACTACATGCTCCTTAATTTTTTTGTAGGTAACACCGACTGGGACGGACACAACTGGCGCGCAGCCCGAAAGCGGGAAGCTGGGGCCGGCTACCTGATGCTTCCGTGGGATTCCGAATTTGCTCTCTCTCCGAATGGCCCCGGTGTCATCAATAATCCTCAACCTCTCTCAAATGCCCTGAACGTAAATGTAACCGGCAGGGATGGTAACGGGCGCCCGAGCGGGCTTCATCAGGATCTCTCTGCCAACGCCGAATACCGAATGCGATTTGCTGACAGGGTGCAACTGCATCTTTTCAACGGGGGAGCCCTCTCTCCGGAAACTGCTGGTTCGATCTGGCGCACCCGTTCAGATCTCATGGACGAAGCCATTATTGCCGAGTCCGCCCGATGGGGAGACTTCCGCTATGACGTCGATCCGGGGAGATGGCGACCCGCGGATTTCGCTCGTTACACCCGGAATGAACATTACCTGCAGGATCAGGCCTGGATTCTTCGCTCCTATATCCCCCGTCGGGGAGCGATCCTCCTCGAGCAACTTCGAAACCGAAATCTCTACCCACGTACGGAGGCTCCTCGCTTTCGCCAGCATGGTGGCACCATCGCCACAGGACAGGCTCTTACGATCAGTAACCCAAACCCTGCGGGGGTTGTCTATTTCACGCTGGATGGCTCTGATCCAAGGGATCCCACGCGGAGACCTAATGGAATTTCCGCCAGCGCCATTCGATATATCCGGCCTCCGGTGTTTACCGAAAGCGCCCTGCTTCGTGCCCGCGTCCTCAACGGAACGGAATGGTCCGCCATCAACCAAGCAACCTTTCTCGCAGGGAACCTCGCGGAACCGTCAAACCTGACTGTATCGGAACTGATGTACAATCCCCCTGGACCCTCGGAGAATCTTGAATTCATCGAACTGGTCAATCTCTCCGGAACAGAAACGATCGAGCTTGGAGGGTCTGCATTCAGCACGGGTATTCAGTTTTCCTTCCCCATTAATACCCTCCTCCCTCCCGGCGCACGTCTTCTCCTCGTTTCTGATGAGGAGGCTTTCGCCTCTCGCTACGGGGAAGGGCTTCCGGTGGTGGGACAATATGATGGATTACTGGACAATGGCGGCGAGCAAATTGTGATCCTGGACGCAGCTGGAAATGTGATTCTGGATTTCACGTATGACGACGGTGGACAGTGGCCCGCCGGAGCCGACGGTGGAGGACGCAGTCTGGTGAACCGGGGCCCTGACATGAATGATGCTCTCAGCTGGCGGGACAGCGACCTGCTCATGGGAAGCCCGGGAGAAAGGGATAATCCCGAATTCTCCGGTATCCCGTCTGCAGATGATGATGGGGATGGCATTCAGGCCCTTCTTGAGTATGCAACCGGGGGCAACGAACTTTCCCCGGACTCAATCTGGGCAAGTCCTTCCATATCTCAGTCCTCCGACGGGCACCTCGAGATCCTGATGAACGTAAACATGCGCGCATCCGACATCGATCTCACTCTGGAAAAGACACTCGATCTCCAGTCCTGGGAGCCCCTCTCAGGATTTAAGCGAATTGCCATAGAGCGAGATCCATCGCAGGGTAGTGCTCGTGTTATTTACCGGGCCACCTCCCCAACCACCCAGGGAGCATCCACACAATTTCTCCGGTTACGGGCAAGCAGGCGCTAGGAAATCCATTCAGCGAGCTCTTACCCCGCAGACTGTTCCTCCGGTTATTTCAGGGAAAAGGGATCTCGGCCTGCCAGGCCCTCGCGGACCTGGCAGGAAATTTGAGAATTACTGCGCAGGCACTGTCACCTGCAAGCGATAGATCTCACTGGCTGCCTCCCCTGTGACATCGATCAAGGTATTGGTATTGGCATCCTCTGCGGCCGTGAAACTGTCCCCTGCGAGAGCTTCCGGAAGACCACTGCTGGAGGAGAGCACCTCATAGGTCCGACCTGCCAGGATTGGCCCATAAGTGACCTCAACCTGCGTAGGACTGACATGGACCACCTCGAAGAGGGGACGTTCCCCCCTGTTATTTGCGCTTGTTCCCATGAGATACTCAGAAAGAGCGTCCCAGCCGTCATTGTCATTATCACTCCCCGCATCTGTCGGATCGCTGGGGTTCAATCCGTTGGCCAGTTCGTAATCATCAGGAATCCCATCACCGTCGGAGTCCCCCGTGATCACCACTTCAGTGGAGAGCGTGATCGTCCCTGTGAGGGGGCCGCCCCCATCCTCATCGCCGTCGTCGATCGTCACCTCGATCGATACCGGCGAGGATCCGTTGGGCAGGAACTCCACAGCTGCAAGAGCTGCGTTTACCTCACGGACAGCACCCGTAAGCGTCCAGATACCGGTCAGCGGGTCATAAGTCGCACCAGTCGGCTCGGTTAGGTCTCCCTCGCCCGGGGTCAGACTCAAGGTGGCGGTTACTTCTTCCGGACTACTTGCTGCAAAGATAGCGAATGGGCCAGCGTCAACAGCATGCCAGAGTCGAGCCCGGCTGACCACACCTTCCATAGGGAAAGACCCGACATCATCGAAGATTCCCTGGTCGTCAGCTCCAAGTCCCCCACGGCCACCATCGATATTCTGTCCCACCCGGATCGAATCGTCTCCACTCCAGTTCCCTCGCGTTCCTCGACCGGTCAGCTCAACGGTCGTCTGGCCGAACCCGTTGACGGAGAAGGTGAGCGAATCAAGGCTCGAAACCACAGCAAGCTGGACCGGCTCATCCAGGGCCAAGGCCACCTCGGTTAATGGCACACAGACATTCCCATCGCTCCAGTCCGTATCATTGAGGCTGGAGGGGATGTCATTCACATTTGACTCCATCTTGCTGATAAAGTGAGGAATCCCGTCGATCAGGTAGATGCCCATCCCATTGGAGGTGCCCCCGATTTCGGCGACACGCACCGTACCAAAGTCGTCAAATCCTGAAGGCTGGAATGCGAGATCAATTGCAAATCCAGCATCGGTATCCGGGTCAGGAGTGAGGAAAAGGGTGTCTTCGTGAACCGCAGGAAAATCGTACTGAGCTACCTGTGCGGTTGTCACAACCTGTCTCTTATACACATCTGACGCTGCCGACGAATAGAGAGGTGTAGATCTCGGTGGTCGCCGTATCATTA
>CAXEFH010000200.1:0-6609 GCA_963989605.1 uncultured Roseibacillus sp.
CTGTATGACCTGGGCCGGGGGCAGGGGAGGTCCTGTGAAGGTTGCAACGAAGTTGTCCGGACCACCCCCCGCAGGCACTACGTCATTGTTATCAGAAATCCCATCCTCAAACTGGTTGTCAAATCCGGTTTGGTCGTATGCGGCAATGCCAGTCCTCTTGAGGCGGTAGAAGCGGGCAGTATTCCCAGCCCGGCTGACCGTGGTATTTGAGGTGTCATTAGCGATGACCTCACTGCCTTCCTCTGTCCAGGTCTCCAGATTCGTTGAATTTTCGAGTTGGTAGGATCCGCCCTCCACGCTGGACCAGGTGAGCGTCACGACGCCACCATTCTTACTCACTTCACCCAGCTGATGTTGGGTGCTGGGGCCGCCGGCAAAAGACAGGTTCGCATTCGCGGGGATGGTGTTGACGTTACCGCCGCTCGGAGTTCCATAGAAGTTGCGGCCGATATTGTAGGGGAAAACGGGGGCCCCGTCGGCTGAGATAGTGGTGAAATAGGCCCAGACTCCTTCCGGGAACTCCGGGGTGACGCAGAGGCGTCCATTGTATTCGTCCAAGTCGAAGTTCACGCCGTGGCTCAGCCCGAGGTCTCCCTGGTAGGCATAGTCTTCGAGATAGTGGCCGAGAATATAGGCGTTGCTTACCGATGGGCCATATTGATTTGTGGCGAGGGTGGTACTGCGATCCTGTAGCCGGTTGGCCCAGACCGGCAGGCTGGCTCGCCCGGTCCGGCTCAGGTTGGTAGATCCGTTGGTGCCGTCGCGTTTCTGGTAGCCGCTGGTCATCAGTCGAACCGGGGAATCGGGATCGAGAGGATCACTGTATCCATAAGGTCCGTAGATGGGGTGGCCGTCAGAAACCCACCCGAGGATCGGAGAATGTCTGCCATTGAAGTTTTCAGTGTAGCGGTTTGTTTCGGGATTGTAGTCGACACTATCGCCCAGCAGGTGGCGGATCGCCGGCGCGTTGGCGTGGTAATGGTGCAGATTTCCGGCCTGGTGTGCGTAGGCTGCGTCGAAGGTGACACCCTCGTTGATGTAGGCATCGCGATTCCAGATGCCATCTCCCCGGCCTCCGCCCTGAGGACTGCCATCGCTCGCATTGCTATTAATGTAGGAGAACGTATCGGTTGCATCAAAAAGGGCGACTCCGTCAACAAAGTATCCGATTGATCCGAAGCCAGTGGTTACCGTTCCGTTGAAGGCGGTCGGGTTGCGGGGAATACGATAGGTAGAGGCTGTGTTACTGGGAAAGTTAGGGAAGTTCCGGGTCTTCGCCTCATCAAGATACCACGGGCCCATGACGTGAAATCCCAGTCCGCTTGTCCTGATATAGACCCAGCTGGCATCATGGTGAATCTCATGCACTCCTGAATACGTTGGAGATGCCTGGGTTCCCCGGCCGCGGCTCCACGTTGTGGAGGCGAGGCCTGCGGTCTCGTTTTCCGTGCTGGTAAAAATTCGCGCATACTTTCCGCTTTGCGCGGTATACCAGGATGTGAGTTGCGGCTCGGCTGCGGCGTTAAGGGCAAGTACGGCCAGCAGGATCTGGCAGGAATGATGAGAGAGGTGAACTCCCCGTTTGAGATGGTGCATGACCTAAACTGGCTGTTGGTGAAGATGTTTTGAACTTCTTTTACACCAACTTAACAAGATTTCTGTTTCCTCAATCAGCTCCCGCGACATTAAAGTGAGAGACGAAGGACTGAATGGTCATCACGGAAGCAGTTTCATTCTCGATCGCAAGCACCTCCGCAAATTGTCTTCCCGTCCTTGCCTTCACGAGTCTCGTGCTCAGCTGTTGAAGGTATGTTTGCCGAGCCTTCTCCATCACCGTGGCATATTCCTGGTCAAGGTTTCTCTGTTCCCGGAGGCAGGCATTGCAGGTCGAGGCGACTTCGGCGGGCAGAGGTGGCAGGCGGCCCTCTTCGTTGATACGGCCGTCCTTCGCAACTCTTGCCTTCGCCTGCTGGAAGGATAGAGCATAGCGATCACGATTCTGGAGAGGGAGGCCATTGTGCCACTTGTCAAGGGCCTTGGTCATTGATTCTCCATTCGCCTTGAGGAGCCGAAGGAACTGTTCCCTCGTGGCAGCGATTTTCACCGAACATTGATTGCGGATCCTCGTCCACGAATCCCGTTCGCCCGTCTTCGTCGGCTGCTTCGTGAACTGATCCCGGCTCCATTCGATGATCATGGCCGAAAGCTCCAATCCTGGATTGACGTTCGCCCATCCAGCATCTTCGCCGGAGGCAAAGCAGAGCGCGGTGGATTCGGAATCTAAATCCTGTCCGGGGACCATCCAGGAAGTAAAGGACCAGACTTCATCAGTGACCCAGCGCCATTCCTCTGCTGAGTAATAGCCCCCAAGCCACGCTGCCGATTCCTCCGGGAGGCAGGAAGCCACAACGCGCTTGAGATAATCCTGCTCTTCCTGACTCGCGATTACGGCGAGGTGTCCGTTCGCGGACTTTGCAAACTCCCGGGCCTTTTCCCATCCCAGCGTTCGCTCTAGCAAGAGGTAGTGGCGGTCCCCGTTTGTGACGGTCCCGGGAGGAAAGACCGGTATCCGCTGGTCGATAGAGAGGTTAAATCGCTGCAATTGGGCACCCAGGGAGCCTGGATTCGAGCCGTCGAGATGCCATTGGATGAAAAAGGGGTGCTTTGATTTCCCGGGGGATGCCCGGATCGTCCCGCTGCCGCTCATGTTGAGATACTGTCCAGTCGTCTCGGACGGTGTGCTGAGTGACGAAGAGCTGCCGTCCACCCATCCCCACCTTTTCGACCCCGTCATGCCGCCACCAAGCCACGTTATTGTCCCCTCAGGAAGTTTGGCAAGAAGGCCCAAGCGCTCCTCATCACTCCGGAGAGTTGCCAGATGAGCACCATGGGCCTCCGCGAATCTGCCTGCTTCGCTCCAACTCATGCCGGAGCGCACGAAGTAGACCTTTCGCCCCGCGAGGTCCCAAGCGCCCTCGGGAAAGCGGTTACGCTCTCCTCGGCGGAGCTGCTCTTGCAAATCATAAAGGGTCCACTCTCGTGCCTGCTGGGGCCGGGTTTCTGGCTGGGTTATGCTCTGGGGGTCTCTCTGTAAGTTAGCCCATGGATCCTTGCTCCCCCCGGAGCCCATCGCGTCCTTCTGTCTCTCCGCGACCCGAGCCTTCCGCGTGGATTCATCCTTCCTTCGATTGTAGGCTGACCAGACTGAGAGAACCGCTATCATCAGGGCGGCGATCACGAGGATCTTGACCGTGATGATGCGGTCGTATCGTCGGGACTCGGTTGCTGCCATGGCCGCGAGGGTTTCATTCTGCTGGGTCGCCCGCTGATAAGATTCCTCTTTATCCTCTGAGATTTCCAGATTGGCGGGACCTTCACTGGAACGAGTCATGAGATTGCTTCGCCCAAGAGTGTCGAGAAGAGGCTTCAACTCCTCTTGCAGCGCTTGCGCATCCGGGAAGCGTTTGCCCGGGCTTGGGTGCATGGCCCGCTGAAGAGCCTTTTCGAAGCGGACGTCCAGTCTTTGCTCCCTGCACCTCAGCGGTGGGGTAAAACCACCGTCGGGTAGCTCGCCGGTGAGGAGCTCGTGCAGTAGGACGCCAAGCGAATAGACATCCGAGCGCTGGTCAGCGCGTGACCGTCTACCTACGACCTCCGGTGCGGCGTACTGCAGTGCGGTATGATCTAACGCTGCGGCTGAATCTGCCGCGGATCTACCGTGATGAGGAAGGCCAAAGTCACCAACCCGGGGTTCAAGGTCAGAGCCAATCAGGATGTTGTCTGGCTTGATTGCCTGATGGACAACTCCGGCTTGGTGGGCGTGGGCAAGGCCCTCACAAATGGCCAGAATAAGCTTCAGGGCGGTCTCCTGATCGATGGCTTCTCCCCGGGTCGAGCGCCGAAGCGATTTCCCGTCCACGAAATCCATAACCAGATACAGGAACCCATCCACTTCCCCGAAATCGTGGACTCCAATTAGGTTGGGGTGGCGCAGTTTCGCCATGGCCCGGGCCTCTTTCTCGAAGCGGGTGCGTTCAGGCCCCTCCCTTCCGGGCATCACCTTGATCGCAACATTTCGATCAAGAGACTTCTGGCGGGCCACGTAAACCGCGCTTCCCGCTCTTTTAGCAAGTAATTGGGTGACCCTGAACGAAGGCAGCATCCTGCCGAGTTCTGAAGGCTCTGGCGCCTTGAACGCGTCGTACGGTGCCTTGTGATGATCCGCCATGCTTCGGGGTGGAGAACGAACCCACGGGCAGTGGGTCGAAATCCCGCTGCCGACTGTAGAGGATCCGAGCTGGAAAATCGATCACTGGATTCCGCAAATCCCTGATGTCGTCAGATGATCCTGTGTCTGGACAACAAGAAGCCGCCCTTCAATCAACTCGGGGCGGCTTCATGAAATAAGAGAGGTGCTCTCTGCCTCAGTCCAGTGGTTTTACCTTTACGCTGCGGATGTGCACCTCACTGCCGGGATCATGGCATTGGATTGCGAATGTGCCCCGATCAAGGAAACGATCAAAGCCGCCTTGTTCGGCCTTGGTTGGGCCTCCCTCAGGCTCGGTATACTCGATGGTAGTCTTACCATTTACCTTGATCGTGATTTTCTTTCCCCTTACCGCGATGTGGTAGTGAAACCACTCTTCATCTTTGTGAGGGGCATTGTTCATGACATTCCGTACGCCGTAGAGGCTCCCTGTTTTTTTAGGGTCTTTTTGAGTGGCGTTGATCTGGGCTTCGAATCCCTTTTTAGGCCAGCCGTCCTTCTGGAACTTGGTGTGAAAGTAGAAGCCGGCATTGGCTCCTTTCTTGGTCAGAACCTGGAGTTTGGCCTCGAAGTTTTTGAAGGTGGCCTTATTGACCGGGCCGCTGTAGAAGAGATGAGAACGGGGGCCCTTGACGATGATTTTTCCGTCACTGACCTTCCAGGAGGCAGGCGATTCGTTGATAGTCCATCCGTCTAGGCTCTTACCGTTGAAGAGTTCATAGAACCCGTCGTTGTCCTTGGATCCATGATGGTCCGCCAAGACAAGACCGGGCATCATAATTGTGAGTGCGAGTGCGCTGAGCAGTTTCATAGCACGAGTGTGATAATGGGCCGGACCAGACTTGGCAATGCCAATAGAGGCCTCGGAACCCCGTCTCATGGGAGCAGGCTCGCAGCCGGGATCATCGGTGAGCTTTGAGGTGAAGTCAGCGGGGCCTCTCGAGACTTTTCCGACGGCGCTGTTCCTCCTCCTTGCGTTTACGCTCGCGGTCGGCGGATTCGCGGGCGAGGCGCTCGCGGAGTTTCCGGTCAGCCCGCTGCATGGGAGACTCCGCCTCTGGTTCCGCAACTGAGGAGGCACGTTTTTGCCCGGTCCCCGTCTCACCGAGACTGATCCCGAGAAAGAATGGAGCAGCGGATTTACCGGAAGATTCGATCGTGATCGATTTTATGGGAGCTCCAATTCTGGGATTGGGGATTTCCATCTCGTAGACGCCACACTGTCTTCCGCTTTCCCTTCGCTTTCCACGCCATACACGTTCGGCCTTGGGAATGCTCCGGGAAGAATACCAGTCCGCGATGTGCTGCTGGTTAAGTAACGGAGCCGGTGGGGATTTACTTCCATCGAGATAATTCAGGGTGATCCTTGCGACCTCAGCTCCGGAGGGCTCGTAACTCCATATAAGGCCTCCTACAAGGTATACATTATCTGCTTTCTGGTAGACCGGAATCTCTCCGATCACCATTGGCCAGTTCCTTTTGTAGTAGGTATTCATGTCCCGGCCTCCGAGACGGGAATTGGAATCGGGGTATATGCCCGAATTCATCTGCAGAATCCCGGAAATCTTGTAACCCGGGACCCTGCGGGACCTGCACCCGTCAAAAGCAGGCAGGATCTGGCGTGCTGCACTCCTGCTGTCGAGCCACGTTCCACCGTCTGCATCTGCGTTGTAGAAGCTTTCAAGGCTGACTCGTCGCATTGAAAGGAAGGGGAGAAGTTCGGCCTGAACCTCAGTAGTTTTCCCACCCGAGGAAATGCGCTTGCGGCGTAAGCTGATCAGCAGGTTCCGGTAAGTGTCCTGAACGTCTATGAGGATTTTTAATACTTCGGTCTGCAAACGGTTTCTGCTGCCTCTCAGTTCAGGGGGGATGAAACTACGACTGACCACGGAGCCCGGCGAGAGCAGACCTGACTCCCCGTCAAGGTCTGCAATGCGTAGCCGCTCCTGCTCGAGATGGGCGGTGTTCTTCCCGGTCGGTTCCAGCAAATCATCGATCTTCCCGATATAGGATTGGAACCAAGGGGTCAGCCTGCGTTGCAGGGTGTCCCGGAATTGCTTCTGCAACCGGGCAAGTTCCGAATCCTCAATGGCGGGGTTGGAAGGGAGCTTCTCCCCCCGCAGTGTGAGTTCATCGGTCTTATCCTCCAGCGATCTTTCAAAGGTGAAGGCCCGGCGGCGGAAGCGCACTTTCCGTCCTTCGTGATCCCGCCCTTCGAGCCAAGGTTCCCTCCAGCGGAGGGTCCAGTTGCCGCCTTCTCCCGGGCGAATCACATGGAGTTCTCCATTGGCAGTGGTTGAAAATTGCCCCTTGGAAGTGTGCCCCTCGTCAAGGATCTGCAC
>CAXEFH010000201.1:0-6585 GCA_963989605.1 uncultured Roseibacillus sp.
ATGTGTATAAGAGACAGTTCAGGAACTGTAGCCCTCGCTCTTGCGACAGGCGAAGCCACCATGCCGATTCCGGAGTCGGTCAAGGTGACCTTCAAGGGTGAACTCAAGGATCACATGGACTTTCGGGATGTGGTGCACGCCACCCAGGCCCAGATGCTGAAAAAGTTCGGTGATAACGTCTTCCAGGGCCGCGTCATTGAGGTGCACATCGGAACCCTTCCTGCGGATCAGGCCTTCACTTTCACAGACTGGACCGCTGAGATGAAAGCAAAAGCTTCCATCTGTATTTCCGAGGATGCGACTCTGATTGAATCGCTGGAAATCGCCAAGGGGCGGATCCAGATCATGATCGACAAGGGTATGGATAACGAATCACAGGTCCTGAGGGGGTTGATTGAGATCGCGGAGAGGAGGATTGAAGAAATAGAATCGGGCGAAAAACCTGCCCTGACACCAGATCTCAGCGCGGAGTATTTTGCAGAATTCGTGGTGGATCTGGATGAGATCGTGGAGCCTATGATTGCAGATCCTGACGTTAATAATGATGACGTCTCTAAGAGATACACGCATGACACGATACGGGCGGTGTCCTTCTATGGTGGGGAGAAAAAAGTGGACCTTGGATTCGTGGGCTCCTGCATGGTCCACAAGGGGGACCTCAAGATCGTTTCCCAGATGCTTCGGAACCTAGAGAAACAGCATGGGAGAGTCGAGTTTAAGGCCCCTCTTGTTGTTGCCGCGCCTACTTACAACATCATTGATGAGTTGAAGGAGGAGGGAGACTGGGAAATGCTCGAGAAGTACTCGGGCTTTGTCTTTAATGATGACGCTCCCAAGAATACCGCTCGGCTTGAGTATGAGAACATGATGTATCTTGAGCGTCCCGGTTGTAATTTGTGCATGGGCAATCAGGAGAAGGCAGAAAAGGGGGACACTGTGCTGGCGACTTCGACCCGTCTATTCCAAGGTCGGGTGGTGGAAGATTCCGAACGTAAGAAGGGAGAGTCCTTGCTAGCCTCAACACCAGTCGTGGTGCTCTCCGCGATCCTCGGGCGTATACCCAACATGGAAGAATATAAACAGGCCGTGGAGGGAATCAACCTGACGAAATTTGCGCCTCCAGTGGAGCAGTTAGCAAGTGCTTGATTTCATCTCACGGCTCTTGGGCGCTTGGGGGGAAAACAGAGCCTCGGCAGATCGGGGCCGGGTCGCTGCAGAATAGGAGAAAAGGATTCCTTGCTGCCCTGCCTAGAATCCCTAGCCTGCAAGCCGAAGGCTCAGTTCGATCCTGCGGATTTGTGAGACTGTTCGATGTAGCCTTCCTCGTTCAAGCTAATTACTCCTACTAACCTAAGTAAACTTCATGAAAGCTGCCAGACATATCACGATTCTCTCTCTCTTTGTCCTGATGCATTCGGCATGGGCGGAGGAAAAGGCTCCCAAGCCAGAAGATAAACCCGGTTACGACAAGACGAAAGATGCGGGTGCCAAGGCCCCTGAGGGCGCGGATATCCTCTTTGACGGGACCCAGAAATCAATCGATGCAAACTGGGTAATGTGGCCCAAAAAAGATATGAAGATCACGTGGTCGCTGGTGAAGAGCCCGACCAACGATGGAAAGGTTCTTATGACGAATGGAGGTAAGAGCTGGGGGACGCACGATCTGGTCACCAAAAAGAAGTATAAAGACTTGGAAGGCCACGTGGACTTCGTCCTGTGTGGCAAACGTGGTGATGATTCGCTCGAGGGCTACTCTAACAGTGGCGTCTACCTCCACAACCGTTACGAGATCCAGATTGAATCACCGAAGGGGAAGGATACGAAGGATCCCTACAGCTGGAAGATCGGCCCTCATGGGATCGCCGCGTTCTGTATGGAGCGTGTTCCAGACACCAACGCCTGGCGCCCCAATGGGGAGTGGCACTCCTTTCACTTCATCACGAAGGCGGCTCGCTGGGATGGGGATAAGCTGATTGAACCAGCTCGCGCCACGGTTTGGTGGAACGGCGTCAAAGTTCACGATGATATCGAGATCAAGAAGGCTAATGGGGGGATCAAGATCAGTCCTGCACTCGGGGGTCTCAAGCTTCAGGAGCATGGCCAGGATGTTCGCTACCGGAACGTCTGGGTGCGGGAAATGAAGTGAATGGCGGTCCGAGGCCTCTCTGTTTGCCAGGAAGCGATTAGCCGATCAGTGAAATCCAACCACTACATTTAGGAGTGCTCTGTCCGTTGGCTACCGCCGGATGAAACATATGGGGTGCCCGAATCGTTGTAATCGCTATGAGAAGGGGCGCTGCCGGTGGTTGCCTCTGCAGGAGGATTGGATTCTCGATCACAGCGCTTTTTAAGACGTGGAATGGGGGCATCGTCGCGCAGACTTGGCATAACGACTATCCAGGGGAATAAATGATGAAAGGCAGATTAATTTATGTAGGCCTGGTTCTCTCGCTCCTGCCTCAGGCTTTTGTCAGCCATATACACTATTTCGAAAACGGACGCCCATGGAAGCAGAAGGCAGGCTCGGGACCGGACACCGAGGCCCTCCTTGCGAAGGGTTTCCTATTTGGGGCTGGGTTCCCACGCGGCTGAGAAACCGAAGAGAAGAGATGGAGTTCTCCTGCCGTCACTGGTAGGCCCTTGAAAATTGGAGGCGAGGGGAGTCGAACCCCTGTCCTGGAGACTTTTCGCGCAAGCGTCTACATGTTTAGCGGCCAGTTGGTGGTTCGGGATCCGGACCTCTGTCCGCCAGTTCCGGTTCCCTAGCAACCTGTTTGATCTTGTAAGGTGACCCGGTCACCCGGCCCTCTCACCAGCCTGCTGGTGGTCGCGGACCGCCGTAGCAGGCGTTCGACAGTCCACGTCGCTGTCAATTAAGCAGCGAGTGCAAGCTCGTTGGAGTCTGCAGTTATTTGTTTTGATCGGCTTTTTAGGAGGCCAACCGATCAACCTCCACATGCAACCTGCGTTTCCAACCTTCAGTCGAAACCGTGGCGCCCCCGTATTCGAGGAATAGAGTGAGAATACCCTTGCCTTGCAATATATCAAGCATGAGGAGCAACATTTCCACGAGGATGTCATGCTCTCGCAAGAGGGCTCCGCCCCGCCTGGCGCAGGGGGGTGTTCACTACCCTGAAGGGAAAAGCCTCAACGCTCTGGGATGACTGCAATCCCGATCTTTTCGGTGGTTTTGAAGTAGCCGAGTGGAGCTCCCTTGCTATCGGTGACGAGCCAGTAGGCATTTGAAAAGGTGGTCTGTGTATGGCTGGCCCCCGGGGCAAGGGAGGCGTAGCGCTTCGATCCCCCCCCATACCTCATCCAGGAGATGTATACGGTTTCCTGTCGCTGGTTAGTGAAAGAAACCTCTGTTCCAGCCCCGGGAATCGAGTTCGGGGGAGCGCCTTCGGTGAGTGGGTGCCATTGCAGTTTTTGGGACGGGCCGCGCCAGGTGTCGGTCCGGAAGGCAGAGGCGGGCAGGCCTTCCCTGTTATAGAGATTGGCGCTTGCCGGATTCATGGCGTAGGCGTAGCGGACCGCTACGGGCTGGGGCACCTCGTTGGCGCGGACAATGACGGTTTCTCCATCTATGGTTGCTTCAGCCCAGTGCCAGTTCATCTCCTTATCTGCGATAGCGAAGTGCTTCAGTTGACCTTCCTTCAGTTCCCTGACGGGAGCGAGGCCTTCCTTCCTGCCGACCATGAGTCCTGTTCCGACATGATCAAAAAAGAGCCGGATCGTGCTGCCCCGGATCGCGAGGTCGCGGTAGAGTGGCCCGGAGGGCACAATATCCTTTTGTTTGTAGGTCTGGTGAAGGGCCCACTGAGCGAGACGTTTGCCGACATCCTGCTTGTTACGGGGATGGATATCATTCGCAGCGCCGATATCGGTAGTGACTGCCATTCCGGTGTGGGGAAGATCGAGGGACTGGGTCTGGGCCTCCCGGAGCTTGGCCCAGCCATCGCCACCAGAGGGCTTGGGGTTTGGTTGCTGGAAGTTGGCGAGCTGGACCCAATAAAAGGCAAGCTTGTCATTCCGGAAGGCCCGCCGCCATCCGTTCACCAGGGCGTGCTTCTTGTGGTAGTATGAGCGGCCCTCTGCGCCATTGGACTCGCCCTGATACCAGATCGCACCACGCAATGCAAAGGGCGTGAGAGGATGGATCATGGCATGGTAGATGGCGGAAGGATCGCCAGGGCCAACCTTCGTGTTGCTGTCGTAAGCGTCAACGCGCTCGGCGAAGGAGGAAAGCTCGGCGACTGACTTGAATCCCTCGAACGTAATCCACGGCTCGATCTTGGTTCCACCCCAGTTGGAGCCTACCAGGCCGACAGGAATCTTGAGAGCATGGTAGAGGCTGCGCCCGAAGTGGTATCCCACGGCGCTGAAGTCGTTCACGGTCCGCGAGGTGCAGGTATGCCATTTGCCCCCCGGGGTCTCGTTCTTTACGACGGGGCTGACGTGTCGGCCGGGGACATCAAAGAGACGGATGTGGGGGTAGTTAGCCGCCGCAGCTTCTTCCGCGGGGTTCATGCTCTGGCGGATGCGCCATTCCATATTCGACTGTCCGGAACAGATCCAGACTTCACCGACAAGGATATTGGTTAGTGCAATCTTGTTGCTGCCAGTGACTGTGAGGGTATGGCCCTCGGTGCTGGCGGGCATGGGTTGGAGGGTTGTCTCCCAGGTGCGGTCGTTCTTCACGGTTGTCTCGAGGGTCTGGTCACGAAAGGAGACCCTCACCCTTTCCCCGGGATGGCCCCAGCCCCAGACAGGAACAGGTCTTTCCCTTTGAAGGACCATGCTGGATCCGAAAATTCCAGAAAGGGTGACCTCTGCGGAAAGGGTGGAGGAAAGCGCGAGGAGGAGGCAGGAAAGGAGGCGCTGGGTCTGCTGGGGGACAATCATCAGTTCTAGGTGAGGCTAGATGCTCCGATGAGAGTAGAGGTCTCTTGCCGTGAAGACAGAAAGAGATCCATCGGTTTTTCTCTAGAAGAGTTCGGCGCCAGGCGCCTCATTTCCAGTGTTAATCTCGTCTATTCCGGCCTGAACGGCCGCCTCACAGTCCCGGGTCAGTTGAGTAATGGTCTGGCGGGCCGCAGATTGGAAAGGCTCAAGCCATTCCCGGAGGTCGAGGGGAGCTCCAAGCTGAATGACGCAACGCCGCTTGCCGAATGGAGGAAAGATCTCGGAATGAACGTCTTCCTGAAGGCGGGCTACTGTTTCCGCAACCCGGTCAAGGGTAGGGTTGGATGCCATGTAGCCTCCCTTATAGCCGAGAATCCGAAGAGCGAGCATGGCCTCATCCGCCCACAAAGCCGCGGCGGGATGATCGACTTCCCGACCGGGATCGATACGAATTCCATGAATAGCGGCCCGAACCCTGCGAATCCGGTCGGTTAGACTTGATTCAGCTTTGCTGCTGATTTCGATTTTTTCCTCGAGGGAGGCGATGATCTGTTCGGCGGCATTATTGATCTGTTCGTCTACAGACTCGGTTTTCCTACTTGAGCTGTAGCCGCGCTGCCGCAGGAATCGCTGGAGAGCAGTGGTGCTGATCCGTGAAAGTTCTCGGCCGAACTCAGCCTCGGCATCCAGTTCCGTTTCGAATCGGCGGGCGATTTTTCTGATGGAGCTCCTGAGGTGGTCCCTGACGTCCTCAAGGTAGGTAAACTTCATAGAGACCGGGACGACGTAAACGGGATTGTTCATGCCCAGCTTTTTCTGAGCGCTCATCGCGATGTAAGAGGATCCTTCGGCGAAGGGGGCGACCTGGTCGTTGCAGAAGTAGACATTTCCTTCGGGAAAGACAATGAGGGGGTAGCGGCCGTCCACGAGGACATTGGTTGCACACTTCATTGATTTTCGATCACTCCCCTCACGGTCAACACTGAAGGCTCCGGTCCGTTGCATGATCCAGGCTTGGACGCGACCGCGTGCGAACACATCGTAGGCCGCCATGAAGGAGGGGCGTATTCCGAGACGACGCGTGACCTCGGACATGACCTCGGGATCGCTGTGGGTTGAGTGGTTCGGAAGGAGAAGAAGGTGGGCATCTTTTCCGCATGACTGACGGAAGGTATCTTCTCCTCGGATTTCGAGGTCCGAAATAAGGTGGCGTTTTCCGGGGAGGGCGATTTTCCCTATGACCAGCTGGGCGAGAGAGATCAGGACGGGGCTTGGCTTGGGGGGAACAAAACGGTAGGGGAGGTCTTTAAATTCCAGCATCCTGCCCGGTAGTTTAGGTGCCCAGAATTTAAGAACAAGAAAACGCTGAGGAGCTGTGACTTGAATAGCTCGGTAATTTGGTCTGCCATGGAGAGGTGCAGGAAAATTGGATTCTTCGCCCGGGCCGGACGGAAGATGGTCTCCGGTTGGTTCGCCTGATTGACGAGGTCTACCGTGAGTATGGGGACGAGGCGGACGTAGAGGGATACGATCGTGACCTGCTTGACGTGGAGGCTGCCTACCGGAAATGTGGTGGGGAGTTTGTCGTGCTTACCGAGGACGGCGTTATTGTTGGGGCCCATGCGACTCAGCCGGTTGATCCCGAGATGGGAATAGTGACATTCCGCCGACTCTACCTCC
>CAXEFH010000202.1:0-6574 GCA_963989605.1 uncultured Roseibacillus sp.
CTCTATTTTGCTGCTGCGGAGCCAATTCTCCAAAGGGGTCCTCGGACTCTCCGGGTGCTGCACTTTCAGCTTCCGGTGGAGCCTCGTGCTGCCGCCAAGATGGCACGGCTTCCAAAGGTGACAAGGCAGCAGGACCTGCGGCGAAACCGTGGATGGGAAAGCCCGGACCCCCGTTACCTTCGTTTTCCATCCGGCTCCCGTCCACTAGCTCAAATGGGCTACCTGAAGGCGATACCTGACGCGCCCTCGCCGAGAGCGCATTTCCCCTGTCCGGAGCGCCAATCGGGTCACTTTGGGAACCCTCTTTTTCCACCTGAAAAGGACTTTGCTCAACTCCGCCTTCACCGGTGGATTCACCGGCAGCGCGTTGATTCAAAGGTTTGGATACATGATTTGAAGAAGACATACCTTTGGAGATTTACAACCAATGTAGAGACTCTCGCGAACCAATGTAAAACCTATTTGATGTGAATAACCGGGAACACTTCATCTAGGATGGTCCCGGCATCCTTCCTCCGGACTAGCGGGCCCGTAGTAGCCATCCTCTTTTACTGCCCCTGAGCCCTGAGCCTTTTTAGCTCACGACGAATCATCAGTTTACTTGCCGCACTCACCCGATCAACAAAGAGAACCCCATTCAGATGATCAGTTTCGTGCTGAATAACCCTCGCCAGCAATCCGTCAGTCTCAATATGTAGCTTACTTCCATCCAGCTGGGGAAAGACCCCATCCACCATACCAGGCCTTTGCACATCAGCACGGACATCCTGTATGCTCAGACAACCCTCTTCCATGCGCTCTCTTGATCCTCCTTTGGTGAAATCCGGATTGATGAACACAAGGGGCATTATTTCGGCAATGGAGACGTCTTCCCCGTTAACCCTGAGAAGACTTACGCAATCAGGATCATGGGACACATCCACTACTGCCATTCGGAGGTCGATTCCTACCTGAGGGGCCGCAAGCCCTACTCCGTTGGCATCATGCATGGTTTCGATCATATCATCCTTCAAGGTCAGGATGTCTTCTGTTACCTCTGACACCTCTCTGCACCGTTTGCGCAAAATCGGGTCTCCAAGCTGGGTAATTGGGAGAATCATGGCTGGAGCGGATCTACAAAGTCCACGGGCTCCGGACGACGAATTCGGGCGGGAACATCCTTAATGTCATACTGCGCCGCCGTCAGGGCGTCCAGCACCATGAAGAGCTGCGAAAGTGTCGCCCCCTGGTCCGCCGCGAGCTCAAGCTTACGCTGCGGGTTTTCCTCTCGAAAGACAATCAGTGCATCTGGCAGAAGGTCAGGACGGGCGAGTTCATAGCTATCGAGGGTAATCGTCCCCCCGGATCCAATGGCAAGAACCGCTCTCCGCTCGACTACCTCGGAGGTTTCCATTTCCTTGACCATTGGCAGGGTGACCTTCACCACTGGTCTCGGTTCAGGAGGCTGACGGGGACTGCGCTCTTCTTCCGGAACGCCACGAGTGACGATGAAAAAGATCAGAAGAATCGTCAGAATATCGATAAGTGGAACGATCGGAACCCGTTCTTTTCTCCGCCCTCGCTGGTAAAAATTCATTATCTTCCGGGTCCAGGCAATTCAGAAATTCCTGCGCGATCTTCCCCCGCCACACCTCTTTCGGCCGCCATCTCCCGAGCACCTATAAGCCCACCTAGCAGCACCTCGAGCCGCGCAGCCATAGTCTCGATCTTCCTTGTAAAGTAACTATGGGCTACCACGGATGGGACTGCCACCACAATTCCTGCGATGGTGGTTCCCAGGGCCCGTGCTATCCCGGCGCCGATCTTTGCATTGTTGACGCCGGAGGTGAGGTCCTCGGTATTCCCAAAAATAAGGACGAGACCACTTGCTGTTCCGAGCAGACCCAGCAATGGAGCGACCGTTATAACCACATCCAGAACGGGCAATCCCGCATTCATCCGGACGATTTCCTCCCTCGCACTGGCTTGCACCGCCTCCTTTGCCTCTCCAACGGAGCGAGTCTCATTTCTCAACGCTACGTCGCAGAGACGGGCCAGTGAAGAGTCCCCTTCCCTGAACTCGGCCCGCAGTCTTTCGAGATGATCAGTCTCGAAGTGATTCTCGATCAGTTCGACCTCGCCCGCCAACCGACCCGGCACCACGGAGGATTTCGTGAGGGTGATCATCTTATAGAGAATCACCATCAGGGCAATTACTGAGCAACATACTATCAGGAGCATGAAGAACCCTCCGTCTGCAAAAA
Organism: uncultured Roseibacillus sp.; assembly: GCA_963989605.1. Lineage (GTDB taxonomy): Bacteria > Verrucomicrobiota > Verrucomicrobiia > Verrucomicrobiales > Akkermansiaceae > Roseibacillus_B. Next base: position 2,244 of record CAXEFH010000202.1, read on the forward strand.
ATTTCCAGGTTTTCTGCAGAGCCTCCGGCGCGACCCCCGACACGGATAACTGAATAAGAGACAGCACCATTTCAAAAGTGAAAATTTATATGGAACTCCAGAGGTTCACCATCAAGCTCCTTGGCAACCTCCTCCGGCATTCGGGGCAAATCTGGCTGTTGCACCGCCCGCATGGTAAAACCCTTCTGAATGGCACTAGCTTGGAATACATCAAGGTAGCGCAATCCCGAAACCCGGCCATTCCTGTCAACATAGAATCGGAGGGTCAGGATGCCCGGCAGAACATGGTCCCGGTGCATCACGCAACGCCTCTGCCACTCGGTTTCAATGATGCGGTTCACCAACGCCTTGTATTTTCCGAGTGCGGTCGCATCCACCTTGAGAGAACTCTGGCCCCTGCGACTGATCGTCCCCTCCATCCTTGTCTTTCTCGACTCTGTCCGAAACCCCTCCTGCTCGCCACCGTCCTCAGCCTTTTCTTCATTCCGCTCTTTCAGACCCTCCTCCACGATTCCATCGGCATTGGTAATCCTGGCACTCTGCTGATCATCCTGATTGTCCTGCTCATTCGTGCGGTTCGTCTCATCAACCGGAACCTCGACTACATCGCGCTCTTCCGAATCAGCGAATGCTTCCGGCGTCACTGAAAGATCCCCGCTCGCGCCTCCAGCTGGTCCGGAGATCTCCTTCGCCTCTTCCGAGCTAACGGGCTGTCCCTCGTTCTGACCCGGGGAAAAGTCAGAATCCGTAAGGTTTTTTTCGTTCCTCTCTGGCTCCTTTCCGATCTGAGTAGGAATCTCTGGCCCTTCCACATGGGCTGCTTCCAGTTCACTGGCGGCAAGAGTATCACGCTCCCCAATCAAAACCGCACCCTCGGGAGCAATCTCGCTCTCCTGCTCTGGAGACGTTTCAGCAAAACGCTTTGAGTCTTCCTGAACTAACTCGCTCTGGGGGATGGCAACTGGATCAGGGTCCTGCGGCGGGACAGGCTCTCTTCCCAAGGCCTCACGCATTGACAGCAACTTCAGAGCATCGAGTTCAATCAGGACATCATTCTCCTTCCGCAGAGGGGCTTGACTGACAGTTTCATCCACCTGTTCCTCTGTCAGGATATCCATGACGGCTCCTCCTACCATCGCGCCAAATGCCATCAGGTGCAAAATCAGTGCAGCCACCACCGCAACGGCAACACTTTTTCCTCTCGCTGGCCTGTGAGCGAACACGATCTGAGGATTCTCACCTTACTTCTCGCGTCTGGCAACTACCGAACCGCTTTCCATACCCGCCAGCAGGCAATGAATCCGCTCGCAAAGTCCTCAGGCCGTCTCGAAGTCCAGTCACTAATCTCCCCGGGCGTCAGCCAGATTCCCGCCTCCACCTCGGAGCACGGAAACCGGATCGGGTCAGTTTGTTGGACCTCGAAAAGGTGCACAAATTCCCATCCGGTCTCCTCCGTGGGAGGCAAAACCCCAACCCGGGTCAATTTCCGCCCATCGCCTTCCACAACGTGCTGGCCGGCCTCCTCCCCAAGCTCCCTGACAGCACAGCATTCATAACCTTCCCCGGAATCAAGATGTCCGGCCACACTGGAATCCCAAACACCTGGATGAGCATCCTTCAATCTGGACCTCTTCTGGAGAAATACCTCGCCACGTTTATTGAGAATGAACACATGGACAGCCCGATGGAGCAGCTTCTTGCGATGAACCACTGCCCTCTTCTCCTGACCGATCACCTGATCATTCGCGTCAACAACATCAAACAACTCGTCGTCTCGCTGAGGAATTTCGCTGAGAGGGTGCTGGTCATAACACCTGCAGAGCTCCACCCATTGCTCAAGACTCAACTCCTCTGCCCTGGCCGTTTCCGCGACTCCAACACGATCTGCCACTTCTTTCCACCCCGGATCCTGAGGGAGGGCCTTACGAAGCTGCTTACGTCTCTGAGAGAATCCCCGGCGCACGAGTTCATCAAAAAGACGGGCATCATAGACCGGAAGATCATCACTACGCGGATTTACTCTAACAACCGTCGATTCGACAGCCGGTCGTGGATAGAAAACCTCCGGTCCAATCGTCTTGAGAGGGTGGCTCTCCCACTCGCTCTGCATCCGGAGGGAAAGCACTCCATATTCCTTGGTCCGAGGTTTTGCCACAATCCGATCGATAACTTCGCGCTGGAGCATCACTACCGCTCGACAAACAGGTGAGGGACGCGTCAGGAAATTGCGAAGAATCGCACCCCCTGCGGAATAGGGAAGGTTTCCGACAAGCTTCACCGGACTCTCCTTGAACAGGGTACGATGATCATACCGGGCGCCATCTGCGTGAACCACCTCAACACTTTTCTCTCCCGCGAAGCGGCATCTCAGCCAATCGGCAAGACGTTGGTCGAACTCCACAAGAAGCAACCGGCGCACCCTGCCGACGAGCACCTCGCTCAGTGAACCCGTTCCCGGCCCTACCTCTACCACAAAATCATCCGGTTCCGGATCCAGCTGGTCTACAATCCATCTCGCGGTATTTGGATCGGTCAGAAAATTCTGCCCCATTTTCTTAGAGGGAACAACCCCCGCATCCCGAAGGGCTTCCCTGACATCGCTCCCGGTCACGGGAAAACAATGGGGGAACCAGCACCGCGGGGCAAGAAACGAGGGATCGAACATCAAGCACTCGCCACCCGCCACTCTCTTTACTAAGCTCAGGATTACCGTGACGGCAGCTACGTATCTTACCCTTCTGCGGACCATTCTGGTTCCGGTATTCGCGGTTCCAGCGGCCTCCTATGGAATCAGCGTAAAGTCGGGAAGCCCCAACGAGTCGCTCCATTGGTGGGCTGTGGGCATTTTTTTTGTGGCCGCAATGACCGATTACGCCGATGGCGTTGTCGCACGCCGCTACAACCAGCGAACCCGACTCGGCGCATTTCTTGATCCGGTCGCAGATAAGCTCCTGATACTTACCGCCATCGCTATCCTCTTCCTGCTCCCTTGGGGGGAAGACTGGAAAATACCGGCTTGGTTCGTTGGGCTTGTAATCCTCCGGGACGCTGTTGTATGGGGCGGCATCGTAATTCTTCGCTATCTTAACCGTCCAGTTGAGATAAAACCACATTGGACCGGAAAAGCCTGTACTGCCTTGCTCATGTTCACAGTCGCGTGGACAGGGCTAAAAATTATTCCCATAGATCCAATTTATCCTGCAGGAGTGACCTCAATCTTTCTCGTTATTGCTACCTACCGGAGCATTCTCCAAGGCGTACAGCAACTTCATCAGGACGAAGCTCTGTCCCAGAAATAGCCGGAAGATGAAACCCAGCATTCGGAAACCCGTGGTAGCACTCGTTGGACGCCCCAACGTCGGAAAGTCGGCCCTGTTCAACCGTCTCGCTGGTCGCAGCATTTCAATCGTTCACGACCAACCGGGAGTCACCCGGGACCGGATCTCCTCGCCCTGCAGCCTGACCAAGGTCCCATGTGATATTGTAGACACCGGCGGTATTGGAGCTCTTGCAGATGCTGACTTTTCCGAGGCCGTCAGCACTGAGGCGGAGATAGCCATCGATACCGCTGATATTATACTTTTTCTCGTCGATGCCCGCGAGGGATCCACTCCGGTCGACCAGGCTATTGCACAGCAAATCCGAAAGGCAGCCGAAAAGGTATGTCTGGTTATTAACAAGAGTGACCATCAGGAACTGGACCATGTCGCGGGAGATTTCGCGAGACTCGGCCTGGGCGATGGTATCTCAGTCTCAGCAGCCCATGGGAGAAACATCAGGACGCTCCTGAGCGCCATAGATAGCCGTCTCGCTCCTTTTGCTGATTCAGCACGCGAGGCCGAGGAGGCATCCCGGGTCACCGGGCTAAAAATCGTCGTGATCGGAAGGCCCAATGCCGGAAAATCCTCACTGGTCAATGCTATCCTTGACGACGAACGCACGATTGTCTCAGAAGTCGCGGGCACTACCCGTGACGCGGTTGACATCCCTTACGATCGCGCAGGCGAACGTCACACCTTGATTGATACTGCGGGTTTGCGCCAGCGCTCACGAATGGACAGCTCCGTCGAAGTCTTCTCTGCCATGCGTGCAGAAAGATCAATCCGCCGCGCAGATCTGTGTCTACTTGTTGTCGACCTCGCGGCAGGAATCACCGCTCAGGATCGTAAGATCGCTCGTCTTGTCCAAAAGGAGCAAAAACCCTGCATCATCGTGGCGAACAAGTGGGATCTCTTCCACCCCGATGCTCCTAAGAGCTGTCTCTTATACACATCTGACGCTGCCGACGAATAGAGAGGTGTAGATCTCGGAGGTCGCCGTATCATTAAAAA
>CAXEFH010000203.1:0-6557 GCA_963989605.1 uncultured Roseibacillus sp.
ATGATTGACTCAGGCTGAGTCGTGGAGATGAAGACGCTGATCGATAAGTTGAAAAAAGAACCGAAAGCCAAACTGCAGTTATCCGACGCCGGCGTGGCAAGTGTGGACGAGGCGCAAAAGGCGGTCGTTGTGGTAGGCGGTATTTACAAGTGTGACAGGTGCCCTGACTGGCATGTTGCTCCGGCAAGCGGATTCCTCATCGCGGAGAACTTGGTAGTGACGAACTATCATGTTGTGGACAATCCGGAACGTTCCGGGTTGGCTGTTCGGCTTTTTGATGGGCGGATGTTCATGGTCGATGACGTAGTGGCATCCAGCAGGCGATATGATCTTGCGGTGTTGCGTTTGCCCAAGACGGGTATCAAGCCAATCGCGTTGGGATTATCAGCCCCGGTGGGGGCCAAAGTTGATCTCATCAGCCATCCGAACCGTAAATTTTACACGTTGAGCGAGGGCAGAGTGGCTCGTTATTTTGTGATACAACGCAACCGCAGGCCGGTGTCGGCTATGGCAATTACTGCGGACTTTGGGAAGGGCTCGAGCGGCGCGCCGGTGCTGAATGAGGACGGTCAGGTCGTGGGCATTGCAGCGAGCACAGAGTCGCTCTACTACACCGAGAATGAAGGCATCCAAAAGAACCTGCAAATGGTTTTCAAGAACTGCGTGCCGGTAAGCCAGTTGCGTGAGCTGATTGAGGGTTGAGAGTGGCGGAAGTCGAAGGCGGGTGAGGATTTAACTCATCACGTCCTCCACCATGTTAACGAGGGGTTTTTCTCCCTCTAGCAGGAGGACCTCCACCACGTCGAAACGCCATCTGAGATCTCTGGTTCCGAGCAGGTGGAGCCACGCATTCGCTCCTCGCTGCATGAGCTCCTTTTTTCTTGTGTCGACAGCGTCGAGTGGTCGGCCGAATCGCTCGCTGGTGCGGGTTTTCACTTCAACAAAAGCGAGAGTGCTTCCATCCCGGGTGACAATGTCGATCTCTCCCCCTTTTGGGCCACGAAAATTCCGGTAGAGAATACGGCGACCCTCAGACCGTAGATGAGAACTGGCTACTTTTTCGCCAAGTTCTCCAATGGCGATATGGTCTTCGCCTGCCGGGGGGCAGGGCCGGTTGAGGAGGGGGCTGAACTTCTTACGGAGCCTGAGGAGGACTGCTCTTAACACGGATTGGGAGAATCTGGGTTTACCCGGGTAGTTTGGGGAGCAGGTCGAGGAGATCCCGGTAGCGGGTGATATTGAAATCTCGCTCTTGCTCAACCATGGCCTCGGATTCATCGGCCAGGCAAAGGGAGATCATGAGCTTGGCCTCGTGTTCGTCGATTGTTGGATCCTCGAGGAGACGCCGGTAGGTTTGGCCGACGTAAGGAGTCTCGGAAGAGGAGAGCTGCTGCTCCACGGCAGGAATCAGTTGTTCAATGCTGTCATCCATTTTTCTCAGGCCACCCGATTGGAGGGAGTTCCAGCGATCCAGTTTTTCAGGTTGTCCACGACTCCCGCAAGAAGGCGGCGACGAGAATCAAGGGACAGCCAGGCGGTATGAGGGGTCATTATGAGATTGCGGTCTGCAAGGTCGGGGGCGAACAGGGGGTGGTCAGGGCTGGGAGGTTCTGTGGAGAGGACATCAAGGCCCGCGCCGGAGAGGTGGCCGCTGCGGAGAGCCTCGGCAAGGTCGGCCTCATTCACCAGAGGGCCCCGACTGACGTTCAAAAGAAGGGATCCCGGTTTCATGGCAGACAGGGTGGTCCGGTTGATCATGTGTTCATTCTCACCGGTGAGAGGGCAATGAAGCGAAATGACATCGGAACTGGCAAAGAATTCTTCAGAGGAAACGCGTGGAAGGTCGGAACGCCGGGAATTGGAGGATCCCTCACGGGCGAGAACCTGGACTTTCATTTCGAGGGCCTCCGCGATGCTGGCGAAGGCTGAGCCAATTTCCCCAAGGCCGACGATGCCGCAGGATCTGCCCGCAAGCTCCGTGATGGGGTGTGTCAACCGGGTGAAAATCGGCGATCGAGGCCATTCCTCGTGTTCGTTTGCAAGTCGGTGAACCTTGGTCGCAAGGGCAAGAAGAAGGGCAGCGGTATGCTGAGCCACGCTCGGAGTAGAGTAGCCAGCGACATTGCAGACCGGGATATCTCTTCCGGCTGCGGCATCGAGGTCCACAACGTTGACTCCGGTGGCGCATACAAGGATTAGTTTAAGCCTCGGGAGTGATTGAATGATGTTGGCATCCAGTACGACCTTGTTAGTAAGGATGACATCGGCATCGCAGCTCCGCTCGACTACCTGTGACGGATTAGTCTGGTCAAAGTGCGCAAATTTTCCGAGCGCCTCCAGTGAGGCAAAGTCAATGTCGCCTCTCGTCAGTGTCGAAGCATCGAGGCAGGTGATGTTCAGGGCTTTCACGGTGTTTTATTCTCTTCTCCGATGATGCGGTCCTCCGAACTCAGGGCCTCCTTCAGGGCGTGAGGACTGGAGTTGCGAATAGTATCGAGACATTGCTGATTTGGAAAGAACGGTTCAAATTCGTGCGGAGGAGGAGCCTCGTGTGTGGTGAACTCACCCGTGGAGGGGTGGCTGAATCCTAAACGCCAGGCGTGAAGCATGAGGCGGTCTACCTGTGGCGATTGCCGTTTGGGATTTGCGTAGAGCTGATCGCCCAGCAAGGGGCAGCCGATGTGTTTCATGTGGACCCTGATTTGATGGGTGCGACCGGTATGGAGATGGCACAGGATCAGGGCCCATCCGGTGGATGCAGACCGGTGCAGGACATAATAATCCGTAATGGCAGGACGGCTCGATCCTGCCCCCGGATTGAGGACTGCCTGCATCTGGCGTCTTACCGGATGGCGGCCAATATGAGTAAAGATCGACCCCGAGGGCTGAACCGGAGATCGCTCTGCAATCGCGAGATAGAGCTTGGTAGTTTTTCTGTCCGCGAATTGTTCGAGCAGGGATTGCAGTCCCTTGTCACTTCTCGCCGTAACGATGCAGCCGCTGGTATCCTTGTCGAGGCGGTGCACGATGCCGGGGCGCTCGATCCCGCCGACGCCGGGGAGTCTGCCCTCGCAGTAGTGCAGAAGGGCGTTCACAAGAGTTCCGTCAGGATTTCCCGGTGCGGGATGAACCACGAGTCCGGTTGGCTTGTTAATGACAATCAGGTCCTCGTCCTCATGGAGGACCTCGAGGGGAATGTCCTGCGGAATGACTTCTGAGGGTTGCGGCTCTGGAAGGGCTACGGTTATGGAGTCGCCTCGGTTGACCTGAGTCTTCGGTCTAGCCTTGGCACCATTGACCAGAATGTGCCCCTGCTTGAGAAGAGCCTGTATGCGGGACCGTGAAAGATCAGGCAGTTCCCCAACGAGGAAGAGGTCAAGTCGTTCTCCATGGGATGTCTCGACCGTGATCGTCACATGGGCAACGTGAGCCAGGAGACGACAAGGGGCAAGTAGGGAGGTGTTGATCGAGGAACGCGCCTTGCCACCGGGTCCCCGTTGGACCTACCCTGAGCGAGTGACAGACCAGCTGGAAACCTGCCCTGAGTGTATGGGTGAGATGAATGTCGCCGAAGTTGGTCCCTTCAGCCAGGTCACGTGCCCGGAATGTGGCAAAGAAGTGATCGTGAAGACAGAAATGGGATCCTATCGCCTGATCCGCTGTATTGCTCATGGAGGAATGAGTATCATCTACGCTGCCCACGACACCGCTCTCGATCGGGAAATCGCGGTCAAGGTACTCAATGAGGAATACTCGGCGGACGAGAAAAGAGAGGCGGCATTCAGAAAAGAAGCACGACTCACCGCGACTGTCAGTCATCCCAACATCGTTGATGTTTATACGGTTGGACGAGCCTACGGGCGCTATTTCATAGCAATGGAGTTGGTTCCGGGTGAAAGTCTTGAGGAGCGCATGGCCGAATATGGGGCCCTCCCGGAGGATGCGGTTGTGCGGCTGGCCCTGCAGGTGGTTGATGGCCTGCGTTCTGCGAAGAGTGCGGGACTCCTCCATCGGGATATCAAACCAGGGAATATTCTGATTGCCGAGGATGGTTCGGCCAAGTTGGTCGACTTCGGGTTATCGCTCCTTACCGACGGCGGGACAGTTCATGCGGAAGAGATCTGGGCTACTCCAACCTACGTGGCCCCCGAGGTTCTGGAACAGGCGGATGAAGATCATCGGGCAGACATGTATGCCCTGGGGTCCACTCTTTATCATGCCCTCTCGGGATCCCGGCCTATTGAGTTGCAGGAAGTGACTAACAAGGCCGCCCGCGAGTCAAAACAGGAAATAGTTCCTCTGAAAAAGGCAGCGCCGTGGCTTTCAAACGAGACAGTACAGATCGTTGAAAAGGCGATGGCGGACGATCCAGACGAACGCTTCAATGATTACGAAGAGTTCAGGGCCGACCTGGAGACGGTGCGAATGGTCCTCAAGGAAAAGGGGACCAAGGCTCCCGTGCAGGGGGATACCCGTGCGAGGCGGAGAGAGAGGTATGATGCGCGTCGAAAGGCCATGACGGGATTGGCTGCCGTAGCTGTGTTCTCTATCTGCGTGACCTCCATAATCTTTCTTGCAGGGCCGAATCCTGATGCGAGCGATTCCGAGGGCCAACCAGAACCGTCGTTGATGGTGGATCCTGACAAAAATCCGAATCTCGAGTTCGAGGTCGCGATGCAGATTAACGAGACCTACCAGAATGCCCGCCGATTTCTTGACGAGAATGACTACGTGGGAGCGGAGAAAGAGTTCTGTGAGGTGTGGAGAAATGAAAAAGCTCCTGCGGATACCGCGATCTGGGCTGGATTTGAAGCGGCGCTGGTCTGCCTGCTTGACGGGAGGGGGGCAGATGCGCGGCAGTATCTCGCCGACTTGTTCGATTTTGTGAATGAGCGGCAGGCCTCGGAAACGGCAATGGGAAGGCGAGTTCAGGCGGCCGCGGAGCTTCTAACGAGCCTGCAGTTTATCCCGGTGGATCGTATACCTGAGGTCCTTAACAAGCCATTTCGAGCCACAGTGTTCCTGGCAATGACGGTGAAAACTTGGGAACAGGGTGATCTGGAGCGGGCCCGGGACATGTTTGAAAAGTTTCTCCGAAGCGGACCTTGGGACGGGGCGGATTGGATGCAGTCCTATCTGCGGATCGGGAAGCGCTACCTGAGTGACTATAATCTGCTTTCGTCTGCAGATGTTGAGAGCGAAGGGAAGACAAGGTCTGAGATAGAGAATGCCATTATCAAGTTGGAACAATTATACGAGTCACTCCAGACCACTGGGAGGGCTCGCTTCAACGTCAAGGTGTGGCAAAGTGTATTGCGGGATCGGTTGCGATACCTGCGAAACAGGAAGGTGGATCAAGGGTGGAGTTCACTCTGTAGCGAGATCGCAGGCAGACATTTCGTCGACGGAAATTTTGCGGTTGGGGCGGAGGCGCTGCGGGAGATAGAGTTGAAGGGGAGTCTCGAGCGTAGTCAGCGGGCGGCTCTTCTCTTCTTTTGTGCTGAAGCAGAGATATTTCTTGAGGATCTCATCCGTGTTCTTGGTCCCGGAGCGGATGGGATAGAGCTCCGGACCCGGGACGGAGAGCGTCATGTGCGGGTGATCGGGTCTCAGGAGAGTGGGTTGATGGTGGAGCAAGGTGGCGCAGCGCGATCCCTCGACTGGAAGGAAATAGATCCCCGGTCGTTGCTGGGTCTTCATCGTGCTCTGATCGATAAATCGACTGATGATTCCGCAAGGGCAAAATTGCTGCTCAATGCCCTCGCCTATGGATGGCTGAATGACCTGATCGATGAATCCCGCGGGATCGCGCAGGAGTTGGCCGGGCTTCGGCCGGACTTTTCCGTTCAGTGGGAGCAGATCCTTGAGGATTTTGGCCAGTAGCGCGCTGGTGGCCGGGAGATCTCGTGGCTATAGTTGACAAGGTAGATTTTACACCGATCTTTCGAGCTGATGGCTGATGATGATAAAACGGCTCCGGGAACGGGTCCTACTCCGGAAGAGTTACAGCAGAGTCTGCAGGATTTCTTCGGTAAAATGGGCAACGTGCAATGGGGCATGGCTGGTATGAATACGGAACCGGAGGAGTCTGCGCCGGAAGTAGCCCAGGAATCGGCCGCAGACAGTGTTTTCGAGTTCGACTACATCCCTCGTGATATAAAGGCGCATCTTGATCGCTTCGTGATTCGGCAGGATGAGGCCAAGAAGGCTTTGTCCATAGCGGTCTGCGATCACTACAACCACGCCAAGTATCTGCGGAGCCTCGAGAACGAGAATGGGAAACTCCCGGAGGGGGTGGAACTGCAGAAGCAGAACGTCATCGTGGTGGGGCCGACGGGGGTCGGGAAAACCTATCTCGTAAAACATATTGCAGAGCTCATCGGCGTTCCTTTCGTGAAGGCAGACGCGACCAAATTCTCGGAAACAGGTTATGTTGGAGGCGATGTAGATGATCTAGTGCGCGATCTGGTGCAGAAGGCCGAGGGAGACGTAGATCTGGCGGAATTCGGAATAATTTACATAGACGAAATCGACAAGATTGTCACCCGGAGCGAAAT
>CAXEFH010000204.1:0-6536 GCA_963989605.1 uncultured Roseibacillus sp.
AAGCAGAAGACGGCATACGAGATTTCTGCCTGTCTCGTGGGCTCGGAGATGTGTATAAGAGACAGTCACAGTATAGAGAATCTCCCCCGAATTTTCATCAATGAGTTGAACCACGGGATTCTCGACGTCAAAAGTCATCTTACCGAGCTTTCCCCATGAAGGAGGATCATAATTGTCGAACTGAGAGATTGTCCGGGGCCATCCATCGTATTGCTTTGCACTTGGATTGGTGATGTCGACATTCCTGGGCCAGCACTCCATCGTGATTTCCCTCTTGCCCGTATTCAGCCTGACAACACCAAAGCCAGCAGAGCGGGTATTCAGAACATTCCCGGCCGGTTTTTTCTCCGGATTAGCAGCGGCATAGTTAGTCACCTTGTTATCGAATCCATCAAGGTGGTCGCCGGTGTAACCTGGAGACCCAGCCTCCCGGTTGGCCCCGGGCTCGAGAGGTTCCCACCATCGGAGGTAGAGATTTGCGATTGAAGGGACACAGAACGACCAGATGGCATCACGATGATTTTCCAGTCCGTGATGGAAAATTGTCGCCAGATGCTGATCCCCGGCACAGTGAAACGCGAATCCCTTCCGCAGCGCAGAGAGGGCTCGACTTCGCCCTGCCTGAGGCCATCCATTCGAGTCCATGTCGGCATGAAGACGCCCGTTGGCACCTCCATGAATATGCGCTCCTCCGCAGAAAATTGTCGCTGAGAGAGCAACCTTCATCTGAGCCTTGGTCCAGTCCTGCGACCACTGGTCGAGGAACTTCAACTGACGCTGACCCAGTAGAATGGCCCCGTCCACATCAACGCTTGCGGGATCATATTCCGGATTGCGGATATGATCCGGCCGGGGGCCTTGCTTCGGCACTCGGCCCGCGGGGCCGGTCTTAAACTTCCGATCCTCGAGGATGGCAAAATCGACATTCCCCCAGTTGAGGTTAGTGAACCAGACTCCGATCCCCTGCCCGATCTTGTGAGGATCTACCGGATCAGGAAAATGACTTGTCTGCGCCCTCTCAACCTCCTGGACGTAAGCCCCGGGTCTGGCATAGCCCCCGTCAGAGGCACCCCCGAGCGTCGACACCTTACCACTTTCTCCCCACAGGTTGGGCTGACCTGCGTCATGATCGTCCGGCAGGCATAGAGTCGGCCGGTCTTTGATAATCTCACCAAAATCACGACCGAACTTCAGCCATCCAGCGTAATGCTTGAAGTGATCGTAGACCTGATCCCCGGCGAAAAAGAGGACGTCGGCATCAATCTTTTTCACGTTCTTAATGATATCTTCCCTCGAAATATCGCCTCCATGGACCGGATGAATCGAATTACCGGTAAAGGCCGCCATTACGACCTCACCCTTGTCCACCGGGTTTTTTCGGATCGTCCCCCTGTAGGTGGAACCGGAATCGTGGACCACTCGATATTCACGGGCTTCAGAATCGTCCCATTTTTCGACCCTGAATGGCGCTGTCCATCCACGCTCAATCGCCTCGGTCCGGGCGACCTCAACCCACTTACCATCCCTCATGATCTCGAGACCCACCGTTCTGCTGTCAGTATCCGCAAGCGGATAAAGCTGCGCCGTGAGCTTCAGGGTATTGTTATGAACAGTGTAGAGCGCGAAACAGATAAGATCCTTTTTTTCGACCTCGGGTATTGAGAGGGTGGCTCTCCCTTTGCGTTTCTGATTTTTCTGCTGGGAGACTGCAACTCCGGCAATCAGGAGCAGGAGGACCGGAAGCGTGAACCATTTTATGAACTTCATCTGGGCGTATATGGAATTTTAGTTAATCGGTGAGCTGGTCCTTGTTGTCAGCCTCACTATCTAGAGCCTCACTCAGCACAGTCTCAGTATCAGAATCTGCTATTACCGTCTCAATCTGGCCGGGTCGACGCCAGACAAGAAACAGATAAAGAGGAATCAGGAAATGGGGAGCACGAAGCACTACCTCATGAAGAAACAAGTCAGCCCCCCAGTAATTAAGGTCCGATGACATGCCTGCAACCGGACGCGCAAGGGCTGTCAGCAGGCCCCATACTCCAGCATAGAGGGCACAAGCACAACGCAGGGCCGGCACCCAGATTCCAATGCAGACCACGAAGTCCAAGATCCCGGCTACCAGAAGAATTATGCGGGCTGTTTCATTCTCTACCCTGAGAATGTCCGAAGTCATGTTCAGGAAATTGTCGGGGACGGGCCAAGGATCAAAACCGACAGCATAACACCCATGCCCGGCAAAGGTGGCAATCAAGGCGACCATGGCTGTCATAACAGTTACGCGATGGCGCACGCCAAGGGAGAGAGCCATGACGAGAAGAACGGGAATGAGAATCTGTCCCCCGTGCTCCACGAACATTGGGAGCTCGCGCTGAGACTTAAGGAAACGCGCATAAGCTAACAGAATCAGTAGCAAAGAGCCTGCGATCAAGCCCCCCATTTGGATCTGTGCCTTTCTACGCGCTGTGATTGCCAGCACGGCACAGGCGAGAAAAAGCCACCCTGCCTGGGTCATCCATTTTTGGACCACGCCATCATTAGCTCCCGAACCTACAAATTCGTCCCAGCTGATTCCCAGCCGTCCAGCGAGCGTAAAGGTGGATTCCTGCCACAGCAGGATCCCGTAGGGCGACTCCCAATAAAAATGCACCCAGGTCCAACCAATGAGGCAGAGGAAGGTTCCAAGGCGCAGCAGTAACACGAGAGGACTGTCGGTTTTTAAGTGTCTCACTTTTGTTATTTTCGCAGAGGGTTCCCCGGCCTCACTCTGGTCCATATCAACGACCAACGGTAGGAAAAATTCGACGTCCCTCGTTGGAAATCAGTAGCTTTGAGATTGTGGGTTTACATTCCTCCAGCGCTGCACATGATCCCCAAATCATGAAATGTCTGGTTTGCACTGCCTCCACCCTGCTTCTCTCCCTGTCTATTTCGGTTGCCGCCCCGGTGGGAAATTACCCCTCCCTTCCAAGCAAGGTCCTTTCCAATTACACGCCCGCACTCGTTGAGGCCGCCGGTCCGGAGAACATGGCGGAACAGGCCAATGCCTTCCTTTCGTCTCTCAGCAAGAAACTCCGCGCCCAAGCAGCTCTCGCCTCCGACAGCCCCGAGAAGTCAAAGTGGACAAATATCCCTCCCAGAGGGCCCCAGGGAGGCGTGCGCTTCGGCGATCTCAACGAGAAGCAATTGCAGCGGGCTTGCGACCTCCTCGCTACAGTCCTCAGCCCGCAGGGCTACGGCAAAGCTCGCAACATTCCTCTCGCCGACGACCGCCTCCTCCGGAACGGCCAACGCCGTCCTGGGTTCGGCGCAGAGGACTACTGGCTGGCGATCTTCGGAGAGCCATCCCCTGACAAACCGTGGGCCCTCCAATTCGATGGGCACCACATCGCCATAAATCTAGCCTTCCACGGAAAACGGATGTCGATGTCACCAACCTTTATCGGAACCCAACCGCGGGAGTTTCTGCTCGCGGGGAAGACGATCGTCCCAATGGCCACGGAGGCTCCGACCGGTCTGGCGCTTTTCGAGTGCCTCACCCCATCCCAGAAGAAACAGGCGACTATCCGCCCAAGACGGGCTAATCTCGTCGCGGCTGCGGGCAGGGATGGGTTTGTTCCAGACCCCCTCGGCCTGTCCTGCAAGACTCTTAAGGAGAACCAGCGCGTGATCCTCATGGATCTCCTCAGGTCATATGTAGGCGATCTGCCAGCGACTCAGGCCAAATTCCGAATGGGAGAACTTCAAGCCGAGGTGGACCAGATGAATTTTGCCTGGTGGGGACCCGGGGAAAAGGGCGGTGATTTTTCCTACCGCCTTCAGGGGCCCAGCGTGATTATCGAATATGCAGGTCAGGATCTCGGAGGAGACCCTCACAATCACCTGCACTCCATGTATCGTGATCCCACCAATGAATACGGCGCCCGACTGGGAAAGAAGTTGAAACAGTAGATCATCTTACCCGGAAATTTCCCGGAAACTTGCTGGGACCTCATCCAGTTTAGCTACTTCTCTGCCCATGATTCCTTACAGAAAAGTGGATCTCGGCACTTGAGGAGTGACCCCGATGCCTTACAACAAGACTTAGCCATGAAAGTTACTATCCTCGGAGGAGGCGGACGGGTTGGATCTAACGCCGCATTCTGCCTGCAATGTGCGGGAATCGTATCCGAAATTCAGCTTCTCGATGCCAACCAGAAAATGGCTGAGGGTGAAGCACTGGATCTGCTCCATGGCGCATCGTCGCTTGCGGACCAGCGTATTTACGAGGGTGATTATGACCGCGCCAAGGACTCCGACATCTTTGTAATCACAGCCGGCCTGCGACGGAAACCGGACGAGAGCCGTCTCGATCTCATCAACCGGAATGTCGGTCTCTTCTCCGAGGTCATTGGAAGCATCAAGGCGGCCGGCATGAAGGATGATGCCATCGTCTTTGTGGTCTCAAACCCGGTTGACATCCTGACTCATCTCGCTGTCAGTTTCCTGGATCTCCCTCCCGGACAGGTTATCGGACTGGGCACAATGCTGGACACCGCCCGCTTCCGCTCACTGATCGCTTCCGATCTTGATCTTGCTCCGACGCAGGTCAAAGCTCTCATTCTTGGTGAGCATGGCGACACTATGCTGCCCTTGTGGTCGTCGGCTACGGTCGGAGGACTACCGCTGACGGAAGTCAAAGGCTGCGACGCGAATTTTCAACGCACCATCTTTGAGCGAACCAAGAAAAGTGGCGCGGAAGTGATAAGCCGCAAGGGAGGTGCCGGATGGGCGGTCGGCGCAACCATGGCCGAGGTCATTCATGCAATCGCTCTTGACCGGAAACAGCTCCTTCCCGTTGCCTCTCTTCAGGACGGAGCCTACGGACTCAAGGACGTTTGCCTCAGTGTTCCCTCCGTGGTGGGTCGAGCCGGGGTCGAGAAACACCTCGAATTGAAGCTGTGGCCCAAGGAGGAGCAGGCACTCAAGGCTTCTGCCAAGGCACTCCAGGCAATGCTGACCTCCGTAGCTACCTGATATCCTTGGTGTTGGGTCTCTCTCTGACAGATGAATGCTGAGCCTGTCCCGATGTGAACCCTGAAAATACTCCGTGAATATCATCACATGGTCGTGGATTTTCCTCTTCCTTTACATCGCGCTGATGCTGGCGATTGGAGTCCTCGGGTCCCGCCGGGTCCGTAATGCCGACGACTTCGCCACCGCTCGTGGCGGATATGGCCCGGTATTTCTCGCTTTCGCCTTTGCCGCCACCACCGCCAGCGGCGCGACTTTCCTCGGAGGTCCCGGCCTTGCCTACGAACTGGGTCTCGCCAGTGTCTGGGGCGGCTTCCTTTATCCGATCGGAGTCTATTTTGGAGTTCTGATCTCAATGCGCCTGATCGCAAAGTCTGGAAACCGGCTCGGGTGCCGTTCCATCGCTGAATATCTGGGACAGCGATACCAATCAGATGGCATCCGGATCATGGTCTCACTCTTTTCCCTGGTCCTTTTTTTCTACCTGGCCGGGCAGCTTGTTTCCGGGCTCGTGATGTTCGAGACTATGCTCGGGCTCAGCCCGTTCTGGGCCCTGATCATCACAACCGTAGTATTGCTGTTCTACGTTGTCATGGGCGGGGCGCACGCGGATATCCTCACCGATGGGATTCAAGGCATGATGATGCTCCTCGTTGCCACGACCGTCATTCTACTGGTCGCATTCGGAGCAGGGCTCGATGGGGGCTTTTCCGAACTGTGGAGCAACCTCACGGCACAGGAACCCAGCCTTGTCGAGGCCGTGAACCCCAGCTCCGCACTCACCCATTCCTGGTGGTCGATCATCGCCATCCTTTTTGCATGTATTCCTCTCGGTCTCCTGCCTCACCTCGGGAACAAGCTCTGGGCTCTCCGGGATCTCAGCAAGCAGGGGACGTTCCTCAAACTAGCCTTCAGTTTCGGGATGGTTCTTGGCATGATGGTGGTTGGTGGGCTCCTTGCCCGCGGACTCCTCGGCGGAGCCCTTCTCGAGGAAGATGCCACGACCAATCAGGCTCTTCCCCTTCTCTTCATCGAGGTCTTCCCCACATGGTTGGCAGCCCTCATCGGCATGGGCGTACTTGCTGCCATCATGTCGACGGCTGATGGGTTGGTGGTGTCCACGTCACAAATCGTGGCGAATGATCTCTACCGCCTCACCATCTCTCCCCGCCTCAGAAATCCTCCCACTGGGACACGCCTCGACGGGCAGGTGCTCAAGATCAGCAGGGTAACCACAATCATCGTGCTGCTGCTGACAATGGTGATGGCGTGGGGCCTGATGGATACCAATATTGCCCTCATCATTTGGATTGGTATCGGCGGCCTGATGGCTGCTTTCGCCGGACCGCTTGTCATGGGAGCCCTCTGGAAAGGCGTAACAAGGGCCGGCGCCTATGCCGGACTTGCATCCGGCTTTACTGTCTTCGTTGTCCTGCACTCCCAGTGGATTGACTGTCTCTTATACACATCTCCGAGCCCACGAGACAGGCAGAAATCTCGTATGCCGTCTTCTGCTTGAAAAA
>CAXEFH010000205.1:0-6536 GCA_963989605.1 uncultured Roseibacillus sp.
CCGACACTTCTGCCTGTCTCGTTGGCTCGGATATGTGTATAAGAGAAAGTCCTGAGGCAGAAGGGAATACTGTAGACGTTCTCTGAGGGGGGGAAGGGCTTCCTCAAGAGAAGGTATTTCCTCGGAGGCCATTGCCGCGATGTCCTGATCCTCATCTTTTGAGAGTTCGCGGTTCTCCTCAAGGTTTTTACAGGTCGACTCGTAAGTCTGCCAGAGATCCATTAGTTTCTGCAAGCCCCTGTGCTCGCGCATTACCTCAGCAGCACTACTCTGATCGTTATAGAAGTCAGGTTGAGATATGCGCTGTTCGAGTTCGGCCAACCTCTCGCGACGCTGCTCTATGAGACCGGCAAATTCCATGGTTTCTACCGGGCCAACTTCTCGATCACAGCGGAGAGAGTCAAGTGGCATGCGGAGCTTTCCTGTTTATTAGTTGAAAACCGGAGTGGTTACCCCTATCAAGCGGCCGCCGAGAGGCAGTAGCCCCGTAGTGTAATTGGTAACACACCTGATTTTGGTTCAGTATTTCTTGGTTCGAGTCCAGGCGGGGCTGCCATTCTTTTGGTGAGAGAGGCGCTGTTACTCAGTGGTCCTGAAAGGCGGAAAAGGTTATAGCCCTTAAGGGGGGCGGAGCCTCACAGCAGAGCGGGGCGCCCTTTTGTGGGAAAATCCTCCGTGTAACCTGGAGGTCCATCAAAGTGGGTTTCCACAAAATCGTCCCAGATCCCCTGAGTCTTTGGCGAGAGGAGGGCCTGGATTTCCTCTTCACATTTTCCACAGAGGCAGATTGGATAAGGGTCAAAGACAACGGATGTGCCTTGGAGGATCCCCCCTAGGGAATAGGTCGCTGCTTCGCTGCGTAGGGTCCCGCAGCCGGCGCATTCCCTGATCCAAGGCTCTATGGACTCTCCGAAATCGAGAAACCTGCTGCGGTCCAACAGCTTCGCCTTCTGCATGAAATATGAGGTCAGTGCCTCCTGTGACTCGTTCGAGAACTCTGAAGCCAGATTAGCCCGGCAGTCTTCACAGATTGCATATTCAAAGATACATTCCTGCCCCCGGTAGCTTTTTGCGACAAGGTAGGGCTGTCCAGGGTCGTGCGTCAGGGACAGGCCGCAGCTTATGCAGTCCCGAAATGGTGCGCCTGTTTCCTCTGAATGGAAATAGGGGTGGGGGTCTGGATCCATGGGGTCAATCTGTCCAGAGATTTCGCTGCTGCAACTTTTTGCTTTGTGAGTGATCGATTGTCGCCATTGGAAGCTGATTGAGTGCCCGGATTTCTTTCCCGTTCTCGGGATCAGGCCATTGATACGACGTTGTCAGAACATGACGCATCAAAAGCTGGGCTTTTGGAATCGCTTCTCTTAATTCGTGGCCGAGTGCCAGAAAGCCGGCGATCGCGGAGGAGTAGGTGCAGCCTGTGCCGTGGGCGCTTTGCAGATCAATCCGGGCATGCGAATACTCGCGAGTATCCTCAATGGTGCAGAGGATGTCGGTTGCGTGGTTTGCCGACATGCTGTGCCCCCCCGTGAGAAGGATTGGAATACTGAGGCGCTCCGTCAGTTCTCTGCCAATCGTGACAGGGGAAGCCGGCTCGGGCTGATCTGTTTTTCCGAGGAGCCGTAGAGCCTCGGGAAGATTTGGAGTGGCGACATGCGCTAAGGGAAGGAGCCTCTCCATATAGGCCTGAATGACTTCCTGTGACCCGAAATCCGTTCCCGAGGACGCGCCGAGGACCGGATCGACTATAACAGGCAGATCGGTCTCGCCGAGAATATCGGCAACAATAGCGATTTGTGTCGCAGACCCGAGAAGTCCGGTCTTGATAGCTGCCACCGGATAGTGTGCGAGTAGCACCTCAATCTGCTCCTTGAGGATTAAGGCTGATACCTCCTGATGGTGATAAAGTTGACTTGGGGTCTGGGCCACTACCGTGCTGATGGCGGTAAGCCCATGGATGCCAAGAAGGGAGAAGGTTTTGAGATCTGCTTGTATTCCTGCGCCCGCACAGCAGTCGGAACCGGCGATTGTGAGGCTGACTACGGGAGCGTCCATTGCGG
The DNA here is from genome assembly GCA_963989605.1 of uncultured Roseibacillus sp. GTDB lineage: Bacteria > Verrucomicrobiota > Verrucomicrobiia > Verrucomicrobiales > Akkermansiaceae > Roseibacillus_B. The sequence continues at coordinate 2,061 of CAXEFH010000205.1, forward strand.
AGCAATAACACCGACGAATTCAGGGACAGGCAAGCTTGTCCTTGGCAAGATGTCTTGTGGCTCTACCCTTTCTCTGGTGGAGCCACTCTTTGAAGAATTAGATGGTTTGAGTGTGGAGGTTGATGATGTCATCTACATGCCCAGTCTTGATCACCCCGAAGATCGACCCCATCCGTTTGTGTATTTTATTAACATCCGTAATCACTCGAACGAGCGAGTCCAGATTCAAGGACGCAAATGGTTTGTCAGAGAAAATGATTCTGAGGATGTAATTGTGGTTGAGGGAGATGGTGTGGTCGGTCAGACGCCTGACCTCGGACCGGGGGAAGAGTTTTCCTACAACAGTTACCACGTGGCGCGCTCAAGCGGATATGCGGAGGGGGCATTTTTCGGGGTTGCAGAGAGTGGGCGACGGATCTTTGTCCGTATTCCCCGCTTTAATCTGCGGCTTCCGGAGTGGGCCTGACACCACTTGGACTCGCAATATGGGTCATCAGGATGTCGTGTTTCTCCGTAGGGAGATAATCATGAATCTGTGGCTCCAGGGCGATCCCAACACGGAGTGCTTCCTGGTTCAGCAGGGGCAGGTATGAGTCGTAGAACGCCTTGCCACGTCCTAGTCTGGCTCCGTCTGGGGTGAATGCTATTCCGGGGCAGAGGCAGAGATCGATAGAATCTGCTTTGAGGATCCTGTGTCTACGGTAATCAGGTTCCAGAATGTTGAATGACCCTCTCTGCAATTGATCCGGGTGGGGAACCACGTGGAAGGTTAACTCCTTTCCCGAAACCAGCGGATAGGCAAATTCATATTCTTCTTTGAGTGAGAGGTGGAGTGCAGAGAGATCCGCCTCGGTATCAAGCGAAGCATAGGTCGCGATGACCCGTATCTCATTGTTCAAGCTAATCCATCTGGAAAGGTGTCCGCATATAAGAGCGCTCCAAGTGCCTCTCTCTTCCCCAGAGGTGGAGGAAAGAAGGCGTTGGAATTTTTCCCGGTATTCCTTTTTTTCGCGGATACTGTGCTGATTTGCCACTTGCGAAAAGATTGTGTCGAAGGATTATGACTGTATCCAAACGGTGAAGCAAGCAAGCGGCATATTACTTCTGTCGATCATGGCAGTCTGTGCACAGAGTGAGAAGGCTGGATTCTCAGCTACTTACCAAGCTCCGGTCGTGGAGAAAGCCCTTTTCGGGGACGAGGTAATGCTCGCCCCGGAGCGCAAGACCTACGCTACGAATCTAGCTACCTATGTGGCGAATCTGGTATCCTCGAGTGAAGGCTCAAAGGAGACTCTTGTCACTGCTCGTAGGATTCTTGCGCTTTCGCTCCATCTGGAGAGGCGCAATAAGCAGGCCATGGTCGTTAACTTTCAGCTTCAGCGTGGAGTCATGCCGCAGGTGAAGCCCGGAGATTACAATCCCCGGACGTTTTCCCGACTTCTGATGGCGAGATCCAAGCTTTTGCGAAAGGGTGGGGAGGCAGGGGAGAAAGAAACTCTTCTGGCCCGCTATTTCATTGATACAGCTGCGCATATTGATCCAAGAAACGAGGATGCGGTGTTTGAATGTGAAAACCAGCGGATTGACCTGGGTGAGTTGGACTGGACCATACTCACGGATGCAGCGTCGGGTCCGGGCGGTGGAAATGAGCCCTAGTCGCTATTGAGGGATTCAGGCTTGGAATCGAGGAATTTTCCGAGTAGCTGCCGAAGGGTTGAGCGGGCCCTGAAGAGTTGGCTCTTTACGGCGGAGACGGAAATGCCGAGGATGTTTGCGATGTCCTCGTAGGGCATATTTTCATACCGTCTCAGAACCACTGCCAGACGCTGTTTGCGGGGAAGGCTTCCGATCGCGTGGTTAACAGCCTCCCGTAACTCGGACTGAAGATATTGAGAATCCGGCTGAGCATGTTCCTTTTCGCGGAACTGCTGATGCCAGTCATCCGATTGCTCGTCGAGTGACTGCTCACCTCTTCGCGATAATCGTCTGGTTTCGTTGAAGACGAGGTTACGGGTAATTGTGAAAAGAAATGTCGTGAACTTGGCTTTTGGTTTATACCGGCCTGCGCTCTTCCATATGCGCAGAAATACCTGTTGGGCGATGTCCTCTGCCTCACTGTGCCTACCCAGCATCTTGGCAACGGTTCCAACAACCGCATAGCGGTGCCGCTCCACGAGTTGCTCAAAAGCGGCGTGATCGCCCTGTGCAACTTTTTCCATCAAGGAAACATCAATGAGGTCCTCAGGATCTGGGTTGGTGGAGGGTTTAGGCATCAGGAAGGTAAGTGGAGCAGATTTTGCATGGCGCAGGGAGGGAGCCTCCGGTGAAGAAATGTTCCTGAATGATGATGAAGCGGACTCTCGTCCCGCGATGCAGGCACGGGTGCCCCCTGTCACGAGAAAATGAAAACAGCGATTACCGGGATCAAAGTGAGTGGGAAATACGATGGCTTAAACACCTTTTACACCTTCTTAACAAATCAGTGACTGTCCTTCGGATGTCTGATTCTTTCAGTGCTCCGGGGAGTTCGGCGGAAGGAGGGTCGCACCCCGCAAGCGACAACAGAGACAAGACTCGGGTCAGGGGCTTCCTTTATCAGCTTAAGCTGATGGTAGACAGAGGTGATTCTGCTCAGAGGCTATCCCTTTATTTCGAGAAGCATCTGAGCATTGTTAGGAAACTTCTTGAGAAAGAAAAGAAGACGCTCCATTGCTTCCAGAGGCCGGTGTCCGGAGAGACCTCGTCGAATAAGGTAAATTTTATTGAGGAGATGTTCCGGAAGCAGGAGTTCTTCGCGACGGGTTCCCGACTTGAAAATGTCGACCGCAGGATAAATGAAGCTCTCAGCAATACGGCGATCGAGAACCAGTTCCATGTTTCCCGTTCCCTTGAATTCCTGAAAGATGGCTTCGTCAGCCTTTGCATTGGTCTGGACCAACGCAGTTCCGATGATGGTCAATGATCCGGCCTCCTTTGTATTTCGTGCCGCCGCAAAGAGGCGTCTGGGCATCTCCAGCGCTCCCGCAACGATCCCGCCACTCTGGTAGCCGCGGCCCTTTCCTCCTCGCATGCTGTTGTTGTAGGCCCGCGCGAGGCGGGTGATTGAATCGAGGAGAAGGAAAACATCCTGACCCGCCTCGACGAGGCGCTTGGCTCTCTCGATACATAGCTCGGCCAGACGACAATGGTTTTTGGCCGACATGTCGTTGGAGCTGGCATAGATTTCAGCCTCTGGCAGCTGCCGCTTGAACTCGGTTACTTCCTCCGGACGCTCGTCTACGAGGAGAACCATCAGGTGAAGATTTTCGGAATACCGTTCCCGGACCGCCTCGGCGAGATGGAGCAGGAGGGTGGTCTTACCTGATCTCGGAGGTGACACAATAAGGCCGCGCTGACCTCTTCCTATGGGCGAGATCATGTCAATAACTCGTGTTGTGAACCGCTCAGGCTCGGTTTCAAAGGGGATTCGCTTTACAGGGTTGGTGGCCTTTAGTTCTTCGAAAAAGGCGAGTTTGCCTGCATCTGCGGGCTTCTGACCGTTTACTGAGGTAACCTCGACCAGTTGAGGTCCCCGGCTGCCCTCCCGGGCCATCCCATGGACCCACATTCCAACTCTCAAACCCTCTCGGCGAACCAGCTCCGGAGGCAAGAAAACGTCCTCTCGCGATTGTTCAAAATCCTTTTGCGGCTGACGCAGGAATCCGAACCCTTTGGGAGCCAGTTCCAGAATGCCATTCACTGCAACCGGCGAGCCGGTAAGCACGACATCCTTCCGCTGCTCGCTTTCATCAATTTCCGGGCGACCCTCGTCCTTCCTCCGGTCGTTTCCCCGACGTCGTCCTCGACCCCTGACTCGGCCGCGTACGGCTCCACTACGTCTGCGCCTGTGCTTACCGGACCCTCCATTTTCCCGGTGATCGCCACCGTTCCGCCGTTGTCCTCCGGGGGAATCCCCGGAAGGAGCGTCAGAAGAAGGTTCGGAGCTCATGGTTTACGGTGGGATGCACTTGGTTCCCGACCGCACAGGGAGGTCGGTGACTCGTCACATTGAGAAATGTTGCTTGCAGTAGGGCAATCCTCAGCTTTTTGAGGAGTTTTGCCCGGAGAATTTGCCTTTGAAAGGACCCTTGAGAGGAAAAGTTCCTCGGAAACTTTCAGGTTGTCTTAGAGACGAAAGAAATTCGCCATGTCGTCCAGACGGGTGGATCATGGGGCCGGAGAGACGTTTGGCAACCATTAAATTCACGGGTCAAGGCCTTGCGCGGAGAGATATATTGGTTACTTTTTTTATGAGGAAATCGGACCACCATTGACCATGCAAGGTCCCGCCGCTAAAGGCTGAGGCATCGTCATGAAGGATAGTATCACAGTTACCATTACCGGGGCGGCCGGACAGATTGGCTACTGTCTCTTATACACATCTCCGAGCCCACGAGACAGGCAGAAATCTCGTATGCCGTCTTCTGCTTGAAAAAA
>CAXEFH010000206.1:0-6531 GCA_963989605.1 uncultured Roseibacillus sp.
GGGTAACCCTTGTACCTCTTCCTTAACTTTTTCAGGCCATCCTTTTACCATGAAAGTCCCCCTCCCTCTTCTCCTTGGAAACGCACTTTCCGCTCTGCTCTTCCTCCTGCCCTCCTACCTGCCGGCTCAGGTTACCACCACGACCACGATTACCCTGGGCCCTGGATGGAACGCGGTCTGGCTGGACATCGACCCCCTCTTCACCCCGGCCGGACAGGAAGCCCGCCCCGCGTCACCCGATGATATTTTCTCCAGTCATTTGGAGGTAATCACAATCCTCAGCCCACAACCGCTGGCGACCACGGCCGAATTCTTCGCCCGGAGCCCCTCCACCCTCGGCCTTGCTTCCAATGATGGACTGACATCCTTCACTCAGAGAGAATGGCAGCAATGGAATCGCACGCCACAGGCGGATGACAATCTCGCGATTATCACCGGAAATCGACCTTATCTGATCGAAGCCACTGCTTCCACTCAGGTAGAGATCGAAGGAACTGTCCGTTTTTACACGCCCGAGTGGGCTCCGGACCGATTCAACCTCATCGGATTTGCTCTGAACGGATCTCCGACATTTGAGGCATTTTTTGAGGCCTCCGGGCCAAGACATCCCACAGACCGGATTTTCCGCCTGATTCCCACCAGCGGGAACTGGACTGTTGTGCAAGACCCTGCTTCCGAGACCATGAACTCCGGTGAAGCCTACTGGATTTTCTCGCAAGGGGCATCCAATTACATGGGACCGGTTGCCGTTTCTTTTGAGGGCGATAAAAGCGGCACCCTGAATTTTGCTGGTCCGGACGATGTGCAAACCGTCGGGGATTTCCAGCTCGACTTAGAGGAGATCACATTCACCAATCTCCGGGCCTCCGGGACTGATGCCACTCCCTCTCTGGATCTCATTATCAGCGACGGTCAACCGGGGGACCTGAGCTTTCGCACCGTGACCCCAGACGCAGATTCGGCCACCCGCACCTTCCTGCCGGGAAATCTTGTCGACTCAACCCCCGGACCCACCGCAAATCCCAGCGCTCTCACCGTCAGCGGCACCGACGAGGACGGCAACCCCATTGAGCTTGACGCGAATACCATATCCCCACGGAGCTCCACTTATCTGACTCTCGGAGCAATTAGGAACTGGGACACCGGAGGTACCTCCCGGACGAATCTCTACCGGCTCAGCACTGGTGCCGGCAGTATCTTCTGGCTGCCCGTAACGGCCACGCTCAATACCGTCCAACTCGCGACTGAAACACTTCCGGAAGCGAACGCCGCGAATGCCGGTCTATGGGTCGGCGAAGCCTCCGTAACGGAAGTAACCAGCTTTGTGGAAGATGGCGCACCCGTCCGGAAGGCCGCCACCCCGGCTCCCATCCGTATCATCCTTCATGCAAACCCGATGAATGATGCCGGCAACGTTCATTTGCTCTCGCAGGTAACCCTCATGCAGACCAAGACCGCAGATTCTTCGGTAAGGCCTGAGCCCGTCCTCGTCATCGAAAGGGAGAGCATTCCATTTTTTGAGGGAGTTCAAGAGCGCGATGGCAAACGAGTCGGACTTCGCATCGAGTCAGTAGCTTACGATATGCCCCGAGATGCGACTGTCGCATCTCAATCTGATGCTGATCCTACCGATAGTCAGTCCGACCTGATCGACATGATCGTCAGCGAATCTACGAGCCCGTCAACCGAGTGGAGTGACGGCCAGAACAGTTACCAGACCAGAGCTGACGTCGACTCCGCCGCGATAGATAGCTACCTGAGTTTTCGCGGAATCCGCCCCCCCACCCTGAAAGAGAATTATGTCTCTGCCCTAAGGTGCGCCGGAGCGATCGGCGCAGGCAGAACGGTCACTACGCTTCCAGGCACTCTTGTCTTGGACGGGTTCCATCGCTCCAACCCATTTCGCCACGCCCTTCACCAGAGACACGGCAAAGGCCCCAAAATCACACGGGAAATGTCCATTATATTCGACACCGAGCAGAACGTGCCGGATCGCCTGACCGGGGTGTATCAGGAGCAGATTCTCGGCCTCGCGAAACAGAGAGTGATCTTGGAAGGCACCATCAAGATGGAGCGGGTCAGTAATGTCACGCAACTCGAGCCAGCTCCATAAGCTCTTATCAATCACCGCAGTTCACTTTCCAGAAAATATTCACCGATCATGAAACCAAAAAGGATCTTATCAGTCAGCTTCAAGCTACTCAGCGCGCTAATCGCGGGTGTCCTTATCCCATGCATATCCACCGGGGAAATCACTGTCTTCTCCGTGAACGCCAATGGAACCCAAGGTGATCAAATTATCAACCGAACGCAGCTTGGAATTGCGTTCGGTAGTGTCGATGTGGTCGGAGCCCCCGAGGACAAGGTTTTCAGAATAATTAACGCCACGGACCCTGCTGCCTCGCTGACAATTGCGAACCTCGACACCCCCGGCGATGGCTTCACCGTACAAAGTCAACCTGCTCAAGCAACGCTTGACACCACAGGAGCAGCTACGGACTTCACGATCAGGTTCGACCCCAGCGCTCGAGGGGCATTCGTCGGGACACTAACGATAACAGATCAGAACGGCACTTTGCTGTGGGAGAATAGTCTCAGCGGAACTGGTGTCTCTCCGGAAATGCACGTTACGCTGGTGAATGGCGGTGCGACTGTCAACGATGATAGCGCGATCGACTTTACCCCCAACAATGCGACGATATGGGCAGCCGACGGAGGACAAGGTACAGACCCTCCGATTGAAATCCTGATCAGTTCGATCGGAGATGGCGATCTTAATTGGGAAGCTGCAATTGAAGGCACACATGCAGCAGACTACTCCTTGGACAGTAACCTCGTAGGTTCCAATCTCAGTGGAACAATCAGCGGACAACCAGTAGTTCTCACCATTACCTTTGCCCCTCGTGATCTTTCCCCGAATGCGAATCCGCAATCGCGGGCGGCACGCTTAACGATCACGAGCAACGATCAAACTGTGTCCGGGGCAGCTGCTGCTGCCGGAGGAGGAGTGACTAGCACATATGAGATCAATCTTCAGGGCCAGGCAGTCGCACCTCCAACCATCCAAGTCAGCGAGAACAATTTAGACGGAACCATCGGCGTCCTGACGAGCGGGAGACAGGACTGGGAAACCGCGGGGCACGACCTCGGCCCCCTGATCGCATCCGGGACTTTTGAGAATCAATCGCCGATGACCGATAATGAAACTAACTTCGACCTGATCCTAACGTCAGGGGTAGATGCTGACAACCCTAACAGATATCTTGTGATCGATCCCTCGTCGACAGCTGCAGTCGAGGTCTCCGAGTGGAGCGGAAGCAGGCTGGGCTCTACCACTCAATCAGCCACCTTCGCGGAGTATGAGATTCGTCAGATCTACAGCATTGGTCCCACATACATTACACCCATCAGCTTTGGCAGCGTTGACCGACAAGCAGCTGGCGGAGGCGCCGGTTACATCGACAAGCAGTTCACTATTGCAAACAACGGAGGGACACCTCTCATCATCAGCGGTTTTGATATTGTTGGGGATGCCAACACCAGTAACTTCAACGACTTTTCCGTCTTACCTGATGGCTCCACCCCGCTACCCACAACTCTTGTTGATGGCCAAAGACAGGAGGGAGCAAGCACAGGCAGTCCGGTGAGCATCGCGGCTGGCGCCGATTATACCTTTACGGTCCGCTTCGAACCGGGGGAAACGGGGAACCGCAGCGCTACACTGGAGCTGGTTAGCAATGCTCCCAATGACGCAGGAAGCCCGAACCCTTTCATCATACCACTGTCCGGGCAGGGCGTGCAGGCCTTCGTTTACGTCAGGGGAGCTACTGACGGGAGGATTGTTACTCAGCAGAATCCAGCTCTGTTTCCTTTTACTCCAGCGGACTCGGAATCTGACCTTACCTTCAATGTCGAGAACGTTGGCTCCGCCACCCTGCACGACCTCCAGGTCACAATCGAGACAGGCTCCACCAGCTACACGCTCAAATCTACACCCACAAGCACTACTATCCTCCCGGGCGACTCGGCCACCTTTACCCTGACCTTCAATCCCCAGTCACCACCGCAGAGAGCTGTTGCGGCCACCCTCAGCATCGGAGGAAGTAATCTTCCGGGCCCCGGCGAGGCAGGTGAATACAAGTTCAGGGCTCTGGGAGACGCCCTTCCCACGCCTCCCGGCACCGCTGACAACTTCGGCTACTTCTTTCAGGCGGACCTTCCTCCAAGTGGAACCGTGCTAACTTCCAACGATCCAACAGTGATCACCGGAAGCATCAACCGAAGCGCGACTCAATCTATTAATATCGGTTTCCCCTTCGCGTTCTATGAAAACACCTACACCTCTTGCGGCGTTTCTGAAAAGGGACTCGTCACCTTTGGAGGAGACTCTGGTGTCTACGCCGTTCCCGCCAGAATTCCCATTCCGGGATCAACCCCTAACAATTTCGCTGCCCCATTTTGGTCAAACCTAACTGCGGATGGAAGTAGCAGCCTTCTTTATACGACCCGCGGTCTCGTCGGGGGCCGGGTGTTTGTCCTTCAGTTTACTAATTTCAGGCAGGCAAACGGCACCGGGAGGCTAACATTTCAAGTTCTCCTCTACGAGGGCACCAATAACATCGAATTTCACTACCTCGAGAATTCGGCTCCACTTTCGGATACCAGCGACCTGGTCAGCATCGGCATTCAGAACTCGACCGGCGACGCAGGACTAGCCTACTGGTATGGTCAGCAGGATGGCACTGCAGACACCGGTGTGGTTGGGGAAGGCGATACCGGATTTCTTGACGAGGGCTTCGTTACGTTTCCCTCGGTAATCCGCTTCTCAAGACCGGTCAGGTCCCGGGTAGTAAGCACATACATCGGACAACCAGACAACGGCACTGTGATTTCCTGCGATTCCACCGTGGGCCTCGAGATTGGGATGTATGTCGTGGAGGAAGACGCCGAGGGCTTATATGAAGAGAGCGCGTCTAACGCCGAGTATCTTCCGCCGGTACTGGTGGGCGGAAAATTCGTTCCTCCCACGATTGTAGAGATTTTGGGTCCTCAGACCTTCCGTATAAGCAGGGAAGTTAATATTGAGGCCGTCCCCCTGCCGGCAAACATCTCGCAACTCAAGCTGGTGGCTTCGACCAGAAACCCTTGGGACAGTACAGATACCGGAGAAGTAGAGATTACGACCGCTGCGACCTACTTCGAAGACTTTGAAGAGTGGGAAGCAGGCAGAGGAGGAACAGTGTTGGCTGGAAATACTCCAAGAGTCATAACGCAAGGTGGGAACTCAAAACTTTTTCTGACCTTCGACAGAAGTAACGCATCAAATTTTTCGGGCACCGGAGGCCGGACCAGTTTTTCTATCCCTGCGATTTCAGGATCTTCGACTGGCTTCAATGCGAGTTTCGATTACACCCTTTTCGCTTCTCACGGACAGCAACCTGCCGACGGTTTCTCGTTCAACTACGGGGATGCTCCCCTTGGCGCCCTCGGATGGGAGGAAGGAATGCAAGGCACTGCCGGGGTAACTTCGAACCTGTCCTTTGAGGTTGATACGTGGTATAACAACTCTGGTGACCGCGGGGTCAATATAGCAGGTTTAACCAATGGTAGCGTCCGGGAATATAATTTCCAGCGAGGAAACATATTCGAGGCGGGGCAAAGCAAGTCGGGCACGGTGGAAGTCAGCTGGCGACCAGACGACGGGGCAACATTCACTACCACCGGTCTGAACAATAACGCTAGTTGGGGAAGTCTGGTCACAAACCCCAACGCCCCTAGCGGAATGAAGATCCAGCAGGCACCGGTACCGGTCGCCGGGGTCGTCGGGAACAATGCCTACACCTTCAATATTTCCGCACGTATCGGGGGTGCAAATCAGGATTTTTCCATCGATAATCTACGAATCCAGACGGTCGGCACTACGACTCTTATCGATCCCAGCAGAAGAGTCGAGCTGACCAACTGCACGATCACACCCCCGAACGCGGCCGCTGAGATGCTTGCCACCGTGGGCACTCTTGAGGATAACATTCTTCTGGGATTCGAGCCTCTTCCGGGAGGGACCTATAGCTCACTCTACGGAGTAGATAAGGGATTCACCGCACCGAATTACATTTACCTTAACAGCGCCTACCAGCCCCTTGCCAGTCCCGGCACAATTCCTGCGGGCGGACTTTCCGCAAACTGGCAGAACGCCCCACCCGCTGACCTTGCCGTCTACCGCTTGGTTAATGACGGCTATTCGGTCGCCGGACAAGTCGTGCAGGGAGCCAACACCTTCTTCTCCTCCGCTCTTACCGAAGACGTCACCGTGGCATGGAGGTGGAAAATTGAGTATGCAGTCTTCGTAGAGGCTACGAACGTACGCAGCAGTAACTCAGGCACAGGGCTACCCCAAAACGGGGTAGGAAACCCAGATCCGGGTGTGGGACGCCACTGGATCCCGCGAGATACTGAACTCTCTACCTCAATCGACCGCGTCTCGGGATTTGACTTTCTCAACTCCGACACTGCAGGTATACGATATACCAC
>CAXEFH010000207.1:0-6514 GCA_963989605.1 uncultured Roseibacillus sp.
TTTTTTTTTCAAGCAGACGCCGGCATACGAGATTTCTGCCTGTCTCGTGGGCTCGGAGATGTGTATAAGAGACAGCAGGAAGACGAGGGGAACGAGAAGGATTTTAGCATCATAGAGCGAACTCAGGGAAGGCACGAACTGCTGAACGATGCAGGCGGTAACGATCAGAAAAAAGAGACTCAAATGGTAATAACCCATGCTTAACCCTCGGGTTCACTTTTCTGAGCGATCACAAAGACGACACCCAGTTCATCAAAGTTGACTGATGGCTGAACCAAAGCCACGCCTTCCACCGGGCCGGGCGTGTATTCCTTGACAGTTCCAATCAACAAATTTGAAGGGAATAGTCCTCCCTTACCGGTCGTGATAACCTTCATGCCCGGGAGGATCGCTGCCTCCCGCGAAAGGTGTCTGAGAATAAGGCGGGGCTCTTCTCCGTATCTTCCCCGCGTTCCGTGGAGGATGCCAACCTCAGGGGTTCCGGCTACCTGCACCGATACCTGACATCTTTCATCAGTGAGGAGGATCATGCTACAGGTGTCTGCAGACGCGATGTCCACTTTTCCTGCGAGGCCACCCGGGGCGATGATGGGCACTCCCGCGCCGATGGAATCGTTTTGGCCCTTGTCGATGATTGCAGTTTCCCACCAAGTTGCAGGTTGTCTTTTGATGACCCTCGCGGCAACCACGTTCAGGCGCATCTTTTCCTTGAAATCGAGAGCACGCCGCAGGACTGCATTCTCTGACTCAAGCTCCCGAAGTCTGCCCTCAATGGACCTGAGCTTGATATATTCTTCCTCAATGGCGCGGAGCCGGTTTTCCAGGTCTTTAGAATGCTCAATCTCTTCAAGAAAGTTGCGCGCTCGGGTCTCCATTGCGGAGCCTCCCTTTAAGAGCGGACCTATGGTCGCGTAGTATGTCTGCTGAATGCGCCGAACGGTTCTTTCACTGAGGGTGAGCGCCCACACAACCCCGCAGATGAAAAGAACGAGTGCGACAAAATTGATCGGTTTCATGTCAGGAAGGTGGTCTGCCGGCAAACCTTGTCATCGCGGATCATTCACAGGTCGGAACTTGCAAGCTTACGCAGGAATGACAGCTCATTTAGCACCTTTCCTGTGCCTTCAGCGACCGCGCTGAGGGGGTCTTCGGCGATATGAACCGGCAACCCGGTTTCTTCGTGTAACAGTTTGTCCAAGCCGCGGAGGAGGGCGCCTCCGCCGGCGAGCACGAGTCCTCGGTCGACAAGGTCTGCAGCCAGCTCAGGAGGGCAGCGCTCTAGGGTGGTTCGGACTGCATCCACAATAGCATCCAGTGGATCACGAATTGCTTCCCGGGCTTCCTGCGAAGTGATGGTGATCGTCTTGGGCAGCCCCGAGACAAGGTCCCGACCTTTGACATCCATGCTTCCTTCCTTTGGAAGCGCTGCCGCCGAACCAATCCGGATCTTGATATCCTCTGCAGTTCTCTCTCCTACCATCAAGCTGTAGGAGCGCTTCATATAATTTATGATCGCACTATCTAACTTATTCCCGGCGGTACGGACGCTTCGTGAATACACAATACCAGATAGTGAAATGATCGCGACTTCCGTTGTCCCACCTCCGATATCAACGATCATGTTACCAGCAGCTTCCTGCACCGGAAGATCAACGCCAATAGCTGCGGCCATGGGCTCCTCAATGAGAAAGACCTCGCGAGCACCCGCTTGTTCGACCGATTCTTTCACAGCGCGTCGTTCGACGGCGGTGATTCCTGATGGGATAGCAACCACGACCCGAGGGTGTGAACGACGCCTGTTGCTGACCTTTCGCATAAAATGACGCAGCATTGCCTCGGTCACTTCAAAATCCGCGATCACCCCGTCTTTAAGGGGGCGGATCGCAATAATATTGCCAGGAGTTCTTCCCAGCATGCGTTTCGCGTCATCGCCAACGGCAACAACTTCGTTACTTCCAGCCTTCACAGCGACTACGGAAGGTTCCCGAAGAACGATTCCTTGGTCCTTGATATTAACTAGCGTATTGGCTGTTCCGAGATCAATACCAAGATCTTGGGAGAGCATACCAAAGAGTTTTGCGAACATGCGATCAGGCTAGATAGTTTAGAAAGATGAAATTGTTTTAACTGCAGGGTCAGGCTGTGCAAGCCTTCCCTCATGCATTACGCAGAAACCGGAAGAAAGTGATGCAGTGTCCCAAGAGCGAGCTGGGTTGTCTGCGAGCCCAACTTGTCCGGTGTGCTGACTCGTCGACTTTCCCTCGCTCGAGAATTCTTTCCTTCCGGATCGATCACTGAGTTAAAATAGCGACGGAACGCAATAAGGAGAAGCTTGATGTCTTTGGCGTAAAAACAGGCGCAACCGATTGTGCCGGAAACGCTCTCTCGCCCTTAGCGGGCTTTCACCGGCGCCGCCTTCACCTTGTGCCGCCTTAAGAACTCCTTCGCCGCGGCATCGTAAGCCTCGCTGCCGGTGCCGTGGGGGTCCCATTCAAAAATGGTTTTACCATGACTCGGGGCCTCGCCAAGGCGGATGGTCCTCGGAATTACGCTCCGATAGAGCCACTCAGGAAAATAGTTTTTCACTTCCTGCACGACTTTGCGGGACAGGTTGGTTCTCCCGTCGTACATGGTCATCAGGATGCCTTCGATTTTAAGGCGTGGATTGACGCCGGAGTCGCGGATCTGCTCTATAATGTGAAGGATTTTCGACAGTCCCTCTAGCCCAAACCATTCACATTGGAGCGGGACAAGGACCTCGTCCGCTGCGGCGAGGGCTGAGGTCATGAGAACGCCGAGAGATGGAGGGGTGTCGAGGATGCAAAAGTCGAATTTCCTCTTTTTTTTGGCCTTTCGGAGGATTGCTTGGAGGATCAGGAGGTGATCGTCCATGCGGGCGAGTTCGATCTCGACACCGGCGAGGTTCATTTCAGAGGGAATGATCGAAAGATTCTTGTGGGTAGTCTCCTGAATCCGGGATTCCAGGGCTGCGCTACCCAGTAAAACGTCATAGATGCTGCGGTCCGTAGCGTGCTCGGGATCGACTCCGAGGCCACTGGTGGCGTTAGCCTGCGGATCGAGATCAATCAGAAGGGTGCGTTGGCCGCGGCGGGCCAGGGCCGAGGACAGGTTGACGGCGGTCGTAGTTTTTCCAACTCCACCTTTTTGGTTTGCGATAGCAACAACCTTCATTGGTTCGATTGAGCGGTGCGAGTCGCGGTAGGCAGACGTCTCACGGCCACAGGAAAAGAGATGACAAATGCGGCGGTCGATGGGAACTGGAAAATCATGGACTCAGCGGTTTGAGCGGGCTGGTTTTCGAGGGCTGAAGTGATGAGACGGGGAAATAATCGGGAATAAAGCCCATGGGTAGGAAACAATCTATAACTTCACACAATATATGTAATGCGGACTCTTGAGGTCCGAAGTCCTGTGCCCACTACGCCCCGGCCGTTCCTGCCGTTTCGTTGTCGAGGACCCGCTGAAACTTGAGTCCCACGATCGGCACGGCCTGCTTACTAAGGACTGGTTAGTCTACCGTAATGCGGCTTCCGGAACCGGCGCATCAGGAATCCTGCCGGTCCTGGCCTGGCTCTACGACATCATCCCGCTTTTCTTGAGGATCTTCCTCCGGAGCCGAGACATCCTGAAGCCGAGCCTTCCAGATGACCTCGCCCCCGAGATTGATCACCGCTCGCTCGTAGGTCTGGTCGAGAGAGACGCTAGCGAATCCTCCTTTAAATGGTTCAGCGCGGCTATATCGGGCTGGAATGGTGAGTTCCCCCATCCTCGAGATGTATCCGAGGTTCTGCGTGGTGAGCTCGCGCACTACGGCCAGACCGTCAAAAAACCCTCGGTCTACATAATACTCGTCCGGGATATCCGCGATGAATTCTCCGGTCGACCGCCGGAGGATACCGTAACGTGGTTTGCCCGCGATCTTTTTGCTTCGCCGCGCGACGATGGCGTCGCTTTCTGAATTTTCATATTTACGTTCGATCTGCCATTCACCTCCCTTCTCCATCAACCACTCCCCATCGCGATTCATGAGACGTCCATCAACCAGGGCGGCCCCGTTAATGAATTTTCCAACCCGGCGAAACGGACCCTCGGCAACTACCTTGGCATCGGTATCAATGATCGCCCACTGGGAAGATTCGATATCCACGGCAACACCTGCGCGTCCTTCTGAAAAGTCGTTGACCACGAGGTCCTCGAACGCGTGCAGGAGATTTCCCTGATAGTCTATGAGGGTCCATGTGCCGTTCCCCTGACGCTGCCCTTTGGCTCCCGGAAGGTCTCCGGGTTCCAGGTTTACCCACGCGCGTTCACTGTTGAATGGGCGTCCGGCCGAATACCGGGTGCGGATAAATGGCTTTCCGTCCTTCCTCAGATACTGCACATAGGCTTCGTCTCCGGTTCCGTATCGAGCGAGAAAGATGGGGGCATCAGATCCAGCCACCAGTTCGGGAGGGCCCGACTTTGAAACCCCGAACAATGCCATTCCCTCTGAGTCCAGAAGGCCGAGGTATGGTGCTTCCACAACTGCAAACTGCCAGAGTCCGCTGGCGTAACCATCCTCATGGATTTTGCGGATAGCTCTCCGGAAGGCTCTCTGACCACTTTTGTTGATGAAGTAGGTTTCATTGAGCTGAAGCCTCTCGTTCCAGTCGGTCACCGCAATGAGTGGTTTCTCAGGGATGCTGACTGGTGAAAGTTTTGCTGCCGGATGCTCCCGGATATAACCCTGGTCAGCGGCACTCAGCCGACTGATGGCGACAGTTACCATCTTGCCGCTTTCCATGCGCAGGTTCACCTTGGAGTCTCCATTCAATCCAAGAAATTCAGCCGTGATCTTACGTCCTTTGACATCGGTGAACTCCCGCTGCTCGGCGTGGAGTGGCGATATTCCTAGAACAAAGCCTGCAAGGCCCGCACAAGCGAAGATCATCAAAGAGCGATTCACAGTCCTATAGGACTCAAAGCAGGCGATGGTGGCAAGTCAATCCCCTCAGGGAGATGATCAAGGAAGACCGTTTCCGCTTTTGTCATGGGCCTGCTGCTCGAGGGCCCCGCGTGTTGATTCCGCTGCATTTATTACCCGCAGCCTAAAGGCTGTCCGGGGTCTGGAGGAGCTCGTTCAGTCGGTTGAGGAGCATTCCTGCACCTCCCCCGTCGACGACCCGGTGATCGAAGGTCAGTACGAGGTCAGCCTCCGTAACGGGAGTAAAGGCGTTTTCCTTATCCGACCAGAACGGTTTCTTGGTACCCGCGCCCATGCCAAGGATGAGGGTTTCACTTGGTAGTGGAATGGGCGTTCCCCACATCAGGCCAAAGGTGCCGAAGTTTGTGACCGTGGCAATTCCTCCACCGGTGTTCTCTTCGGGGACTCTGCGCTCCCGCGCCTTCCGGACTAGTTCCTGATATTCATCCATTAACTCTTCGACGGTCCGGCTGTCTACGCTGCGCAGGACTGGCACCAGGACTCCGTCCTCAACCTGAACAGCGACCCCGATGTCGAGAGCTCTGGGATGAACGATTTGTTCCCCGATGAGATAGCCAGCCGTAGCAGGCTCCTCGGCGAGGGCTTTGCCAAAGGCTCTGAGGAGAAAAATGGTAAGAGGAGGTTTGGGGTCGAGACTTCGTCGGTAGCTTAGAAGATTGTCGAGAGCAACCGGCCGACCCACCGATGCAAGAGGCCTGGTCCAGCTCCTCCGCATCGAGTCAGCCACCGATAAGCGCATCGGGGAGGCCTGGCTGTGTGGCCAGCTATCAACGTACTCCAGGAACTGCTCGAGGTCCTCAACGGTGACTCTTCCGCCGGCCCCACTGCCCACGATCGCGGAAATATCGGCAGCGCGAAGACCAAGTTCGTCCATCCGTGCCTTCATCCGGGGTGAAAGGTAGTGTGCTCCCTTCATCCCGGCAGGGACTGCAAGGCCTCGAATGCTTGGTTCCACTGGTCGAGGTTCATGTGCTCCTCCTTCAGGAGTGGCGAAATGTGGCTTTGGCTCCTCGGCTTCGTCATGCGAGCTGGCCTCAGGCGGAGTCGCCTGATCGTTTCCCTGGACTCCTGTTCGCTCGGCTTCCTCTTCCGATACTTCGAGGAGGCCGAGCACCGTACCCACCGGGTAGCTTACCCCCTCCTCAACCAGCAGTTGTTTGACCGTGCCATTGCAGAGGGTTGTCACCCCCATCGTAGCCTTGTTTGTTTCAACCTCGATTACTTCCTGATCGGCAACCACCTGATCGCCAACCGTGACATTTAATCGGATAATAGTAGCCTCGGCGATCGATTCACCGAGTTGCGGCATGAGAATGGGAACTTCCGGCATGAAGAAAGGCTGGTGATGCTAAAGTTGAAGAAGATTGCGAATTGCCGCTCCAATGGACTCGAGGGTGGGACGGTGCGCTTCCCAGAGATTGGGGTGGTAGGGCACAGGAGCTGTCTCTTATACACATCTGACGCTGCCGACGAATAGAGAGGTGTAGATCTCGGTGGTCGCCGTATCAT
>CAXEFH010000208.1:0-6492 GCA_963989605.1 uncultured Roseibacillus sp.
CTTTTTTTTTTCAAGCAGAAGACGGCATACGAGATTTCTGCCTGTCGCGTGGGCTCGGAGATGTGTATAAGAGACAGGTCTCGGTGTCAGCACGCTGCCGGGCGACCAGCCGAAACCATGAAGTTGGGGTGGCTGACGATGGCGGCGGCCCCCACCGCCACCACCGTCTAAAAAGGGCAACCCGCAAAACCCAATGTGCGAAGCTCCCTACAGAGAATAAAAACTGAAAAGATTCGGGCTCCACACATAATTCCAGTGCCAGCAGCGTCACCCCTAAAAGGCAACATACCTAGGGCGCAGCAAAAACCACTGTACTCTAATCCAGCTCAATCCCCTCGACCCTGACAAGATGCTGCAAAGCGTCCTCCATTGTCCGCCTCACGTTTGCAGTAGCCCTGTGCAGAAAGGCGTGTAGCGCTGCATCCTGCGGATTCCGATCTTCACATTCGCTACTATATTTTTCAAACGCCGCGAGACCCTGAAGAAGGCCCGCAAGGTGCTGTGGACACTCGCAGTCCACTGACGTGGAAACACGGGCAAACTGCAACAGTTGATCTGTCGTGTAGATCCGCTCGGGTATATCCTCCGGCACGACGGGAGGAGTCTCTGAGGCGGGAAAAAGCGATCCAAGTTGCAGTAGGACCTCTCGCCTGATTTGAGTAGTTTCAAGCGGGGCGGCGAGCAGCTTGAGCCCGGGGATTGCCTTCGCGAGGGCCATTGCAGTCTTTGAGGAGCTGAAACGATAAAGCAGAATGGTGCGTGCTGCACCCACGCGGTTCACCCCCTCTCGTACAGATGCCACGGTCTCGGGGTGCAGGGTTTCTGCCTCGATGAACAACAGGTCGGTTGTTGGAGGAGCCTTCTCCTCGACAAGTTCGGCCATATTCCCAAACCGACCCACGACCTCCGCACCGAGCGCCTCATCGAGCGAGAGAATCTTTGCTGCAGCCTCCCCGACGAGCAGCAACTTTCCACGCCGGGAAGAGGCTATCCGGGCTGCTCTGGCTGGGGCTTCACTCTTCTCATGCTCTTCCAGTTGCTCCTCCAGCTGGGTCAGTTCAAGATTCGCTATGTTTCTAATCGAGTGCCCCCTCTCCGTGAGCGATCGTAGCAGGCCAAGCCGGGCAACGTCCTCGGCACTGTAAAGCCGTCGGTTTGTCTCCGTACGGTCCGGCGTGACAGCGCTATAGCGCTTTTCCCAGATCCGGATAGTAGGTGCCGCAAGTCCAGTTCTCTGGACGACCGCCCCAATACCGTAGACTCCCGGGTTCAAGTTTTCCATAACGACAAAATCTTATCCTGGCGCAACCAAATGTAAACAAAAAATAAACGAAAGTCGCCTCCATGGAACTTAATAGCTATTTCTGTTGTAAACGCGGGCCTCCTGAACAATTTTTGATTAATTTGAATCGCATAAATACTCCACAAATGAACAACGTAAGGCCTACAACACCAGGATTTCTGCTCCTCTCACCACCCTCAACGCCCCAAGGGCGGAAGGTCAGTGAGCAAGCTGCTTACCTAAATCTTCTCAGCGCGGTCCTCGGGAAGCCCTCCAGCCAGCCCTTCCCCCACCAAGCTCGTGCGGGGCGGGTCGTGGGTTCCACCCCCCTTCCCTCGTAACTTCTGTCAAGGTTGGGGAAGGCCGCCCCTCACAGACACACTCAGTTGTGCGAAGAGAAGCTATACCTGACGAATTTCACGGCACGAAGTTTTCCTACCAGAGCTCTCCCGTCCATCTGGACTCGCCTTCAGAAACCCGAAGACCTTTCCACGAGAAAATCGTGACCTATCGCGCCGAAACAGCCTACTCTCGCGTCAAACAACCAGTCGGAGCGGTTACCGCTAAACCTTCTGCCGAACAGCGGCTTTCGGTGCGGAACCGGCCCCGGGGGCTTCCGGTCATGCACCAGAGGTGGGAGAATCTTCTGTTTCTCCACTGGGCTGTCCCTGTTCAATCAGTCAAGGAGCACCTTCCCCCGGGTCTTGAGGTCGACACCTACAACGGGACCGCATGGGTGGGAGTGGTTCCGTTCTTCATGAGGGGAGTGCGTCCTCGATTCCTGCCCAGTGTTCCGGGTTTGTCGAACTTCCTCGAGCTCAACGTGAGAACGTATGTCCACGACACGGAGGGGATTCCCGGGGTGTGGTTCTTTTCACTGGACGCAAGCAGCCGGATCGCCTGCTCGCTGGGGCGGAGGCTCTTCAATCTGAATTATCGAGATGCGAAGATGACGGCCAGGAAGGGGGACTGGGTAGATTTCAAGGCCAGCCGGGCAGGGGTTTCGGGAAGCGCCGTATTTCGCTACCGTCCTACAGGAAAACCCCGGGCCGCGCGGCCAGGAAGTCTCGAGTACTTTCTCACAGAGAGATACGCTCTGTACGCGAGTTCTGGCGCGACCCGCCGGCTCTGGAGAGGAAGGGTTCACCACCCTCCCTACCAGATCTTCGATGCGGACATGGAGCACGTCTCTTCGTTGCCGGCCGAATGGAACGGGCAGGACAGGTTGTCCGGACCTCCCCAGCACGCATGCGTTTCCCCTGGGGTACGGGTGGACATCTTCCGGCTGCAACAGGTTCGATATGGAGATGCCCACACACAACCAGACACCTATGAGTAAAAGTATCCTGATAGCTGGTGGGACTTCTGGGATCGGAGCTCAGACCGTCACGGCCTTATTAGCAGAGGGTCACACTGTTCATTGCGCATGTCGATCACCTGAGAAACTTCCTCAACATTCGCGGCTACATCCCCTGACCTTCGATGCCACCGCCGAACCGGGATTGCCGCTGATCCTCCCGGACGAGGTTGACGGGTTTGTTTACTTCCCAGGGACGATTACCTTGAAACCTTTTGGAAGGATTACTCCCGAGGAGTTCCTGAAAGACTTCCAGATCAACTTTCTCGGAGCAGTCCAACTCCTCCAGAAGGTGCTGCCTAGCCTCCGGAAAAGCCCGGAGGCCTCAATCGTGCTCTTCTCAACGGTCGCCGTGCAGACCGGATTGCCATTCCATGCAAGCATCGCGGCCGCAAAAGGCGCGGTCGAGGGGCTGACCCGTTCGCTCGCTGCCGAGCTCGCCCCAAGGGTACGGGTCAACTGCATTGCCCCCTCCCTCACCGACACAGCCTTGGCGGCGCACCTGCTCTCCAATGATGACAAGAGGAAAAGCTCGGCCGAGAGGCATCCTTTGAAGCGCATCGGTGATCCTAAGGAACTCGCAGCGCTGGTGAGCTTTCTTCTCGGTAGCCAATCTCACTTCATGACCGGAAACGTCATCAAGGCCGATGGAGGTCTCTCATCAGTGAAACTTTTCTAGAGATCACACCCAGAAAGTACTGTGATCCGGACGACTCAATAAGACTCCACTCCTGCAACTCACCCGAAAAAACAGATAATCCCACAAAAATAGACAAACATGAAAATAGTAACAACATCACTCATTGGGCTACTCGCCTTCGCTTCTTTTTCCTTCGCAGAGAAGAAGGAAAGAAAAGACATCGTCGATACGGCTGTTGCCGCTGGATCGTTCAAGACCCTTGCCGCGGCTCTCGAGGCCGGTGGTCTCGTTGAAGCACTCAAGGGGAAAGGGCCCTTCACAGTCTTCGCCCCGACTGACGAGGCATTCGCAAAGCTTCCAGAAGGTACTGTGGAGACTCTCCTCAAGCCAGAGAACAAAGCCAAGCTGGTAGACATTCTGACCTACCACGTGGTCAGTGGTAGGGTCCCCTCGAAGAAGGCCGTGAAGCTGGACTCCGCCAAGGCCCTGAACAAGAAGGATATCGCACTTGAGGTCAAGGGGGAGTCCCTCTACCTCAACTCTTCAAAAGTCGTGAAGGCCGACATCCGGTGTTCGAACGGGATCATCCATGTGATTGATTCTGTTCTCCTGCCCTCCGCTGGAGGAAAAACAGGAAAGAACGTAGCCAATGATCTCATGGTCGCTGCGATCGAGAAGGGCGTGAAGCTGTTCAACCATGGTCAGCATGGCGCTTGCGCCGACGTTTACGAGGTGGCCGCTCTCGCTGGTCTCAAAATGAGCACGGCGAGACTCACTGCCGACCAGAAGTCCATTCTCACCAGTGCCCTTCAGGCAAGTCAGGGAAGTCAGTGCAACACGACTCGGGCTTGGACCATGCGGAGGGCTCTGGACAGAGTCATGGCGTCAAACGACTAGCCAATCAACTCCCAGGGGCGGCGCTTCGGGCTCAGGGCCCGGACTGCCGCCCCTTTTTCATTTCGGGACCCCTGAAGTTGTCTCCTTGACGGTCCTTTAAGGTGCCGGGGCAAAACGTGAGCCGGAAGACGATTGTCATCAAAAGCAGTCAGAATCCAACGCGCGTGGGCAGAGCCTGAGAACGCAAGAAGCAAGTACGGAGACTGGGACTCGAACCCAGGACCAATTGGTTAAAAGCCAACTGCTCTACCAACTGAGCTATCTCCGCTTTTTGCCCCCTTGGGAGGCGCGGAAAATGCGACCGTTCCGGCCTTGTTACAAGGGAATTCTTGCCCGGAGGTGACGATTCCAACCGAGATCGGCCAAAGTCGCCCTTCCATTGCACCAGCTATCCAAGAAGAGCCATCACCAGACCACTACGAATCTTGGGCTGAAACCATGTGGACTTTGGGGGCATGATTCTATTTTGCCTGCAGACCTCGATGAACTGTTCAATGGTCACCGGGGCCAGAGTGACCGCCAGATCATGGCGTCCTGCATCGACCTCGGACTTAAGGTAAGCCGCGTCCCGATTACCCCCCACAAATGTCAATTCCTTCGCACGCGGGTCTTCAATTCCAAGGAAATCTGCGAAGATGTGCCGCTGCACAATATCGGAGTCAATTGCCTCGGCCGCATTTGATTCATCGTAAGATCCCTCCCGTGGCGACAGCTTGAGCCAGACACCGTTGATGTAGAGCCCAATCTCGTGAACTCTTTCGGGTTGATAGGTTACTACATCCAAAGCCTCAATTTCGAAGGCTCCCTTTAATCTGTCCTCCAAGGTCTCGCGGGTTACCCCGGGCGCTGCAACCAACCGGTTGTAGGGTGCCAGTCCCATCGTGAGCGCGGGGAAAAATACCGTGAGAAATTCCCCGGTGCCCCGCATTGCAGCAGCAGCGCTCCGATGATTCCCATCAGCAACATACGCATGTGGCTCAGCTGCGAGCACCTCACAAAATGAGACTATTTCATCCGGATCCGTGATCAACCATATCCGGTGGGCACTGCCATCCTCGTTATCGAGAGCCTCAAAGTCACATGGCCGTTGGTCGGCGTAATGCTGCATGAGCTCCAGAAAATTACCGTCTCTGTCATCTACCGAAAGATTCACGGTCCCAATGATTGCCTTGGTAGCCTCGATCAAATCTGCGCGGCCCTTGGCCTTCTCCTCCCGGATCCCCTCATTGCGTATGATGACCCCATCGGGTGTAGCCTCGGTCCTGATGTCGCCGGTGGGAGCCATGCCTCCAAGGCCGATCTGGCGAACATCCGGGCGACCAGGGTCCACAATCTCATAAAGAAAGAGCGTAGTTTCCACCACCTTGGTCAGTGGGCTCGCAACCATTTGAGCCATTTTACCTGCTCCCTCGGCCAGCGCCTCCCGAGAACCATCTTCGAGCATATCGTCAGCACTCGGAGCATTACAATGCGGCATGGTCACACAGAGGACACTGTCTGGCTGGAACTGCAAAAGATCCCAGATCTCACGATCACTCTGGAACTCGTCGTAATTGGGACTGCAGAGGCGCTGGGCGGCACCCGAGTCAACAGGAACAAGGGCGTGTCGGATCGGGTTGACCTTAACCATGGCTTTCAAAGTTAGAGGAACCCTGCGGAGCAGCCTCAGAAGCGTCAATTCTTTCTTACTGACGATATGTCCCCTGACCAGACCCTCCGACAGATTCCAGGACTAGGGAAGGTAGAACCTTATTTCCTCCAAGGCCTTTTTTTCCTTCGGGGGAACTTCCTCCGGATAGCCTGCCCTGATGAAACCAATGACCCTTTCCGCATCCTCCGAAATACCCAGAGCATCGTAGACCAGTGGGTCACGTGTTATCGCTCCAGTGGTCCACTGGGATCCAACTCCGTTCTCCCAGAGAGAAAGAACAAGATTATGGAGAGCGCACACCGTAGCCGCATAGTCTTCTTCCTCTCTGAATGGGTCTCCATCCGACTTTCTTGAGGTCACCGCAACCAACTCTGGCGGCGCCAGAATCTTTTGCCGGGCCTTATCCAGCGTTGTCCGCGTAGCCTCCCGATTCTTCTCAAGCACAATCTGCTCTACCCCCGGAAGGATTCGTAATCTTGTGGCCTCACCCATGACGTAAAACTTCCATGGGTGAGTATTCTTGTGACACGGGGCATGCCGGGCTGCCTCAAAGGCCCGTTCAAGAACAGCCCTTTCAACTGGATGATCCTTGAACCTGTCTCTTATACACATCTGACGCTGCCGACGAATAGAGAGGTGTAGATCTCGGTGGTCGCCGTATCATT
>CAXEFH010000209.1:0-6442 GCA_963989605.1 uncultured Roseibacillus sp.
TTTTTCAAGCAGAAGACGGCATACGAGATTTCTGCCTGTCTCGTGGGCTCGGAGATGTGTATAAGAGACAGATATTCGATGAACCTCTCCTTCTGGTCATCGTCGAGTCTCGACCAAATGGCGACATTGAAGGTGCGGTTGATTTTCATCATCATTTTCAGGGTGAGCTGGCGTCCGGACCGAGCGCGCCTCACCTGTTTGTGGGTGAGCTGTTCTGGCGAACTCTCAACAAGGTCGGTATTAGTCAGTCCCCAGGCTTCCATCAGGAAGTCTAAAGGTTGTGTTCCGAGGTCACGTTCTCCCATGTAGGGACCTGTATTCCCCGGTAGAAGCCGATGAGCGAGTAGATTTTATATCAAATTACTCCTTCAGAATGTTCCTCTCGGTGGCTACATTCCGAACATGCCCAACAAGAAAGACATCCTTGACCTCTATTTCATGGATGCGCGCTACAAGTTGATCGATATTGCCGCTTTTCTGGACCGGCTTGATCGTCATGAGGGAGAGAGTGACTTCCGCCACTCGGGTTTTCTCAAGGCCATGGAGGCGATGTTGAGCCCGGGGGATCAGCCTCGGGCCAAAGCGGTTCTGGAGTCGCTTTCCGATCACTCGACAGAACCTGTCGAAAGCTCCACAATCCAGTTCGCCTACGGAGCTCCGCAGGACTAGGGATATCGTCTTAGTTTTCATTTTCAGCCACCTCAGAAAATCATGCGCTACATCGAACCGCACGCTCACATGGTTAGCCGGACGACGGATGACTATCAGTCGATTGCGCAGGCTGGTTGTGAGGCCCTGTGCGAGCCTGCTTTCTGGGCGGGCTACGACCGGGGATCGGTAGAGGGCTTCAGGGATTACTTTCGCCAACTAACCCAGTATGAGCCAGCACGAGCTGCGAAATTCGGCATTCCCCATTTCACCTGGCTCTGTATCAATCCCAAAGAGGCGGACGATGTAGTCTTTGGAAGAGAGGTTCTGTCTCTCATTCCTGAGTTTCTGGAACAGCCAACCGTCCTCGGCATAGGAGAGATCGGCCTGAACAAGAATACAAAGAATGAGCATACGATTCTGGAGGAGCATATCGCTCTCGCTAAGGAGCGGGATTTGCCCATCCTAGTCCATACTCCTCATCTGGAGGACAAGCTCAAGGGAACCCGGTTGATCGTGGACGCTTTGAAAAATGCGCAGGTCGATCCCGACCGTGTGGTCATCGATCATGTTGAAGAGCATACTGCTGCGATCGCCCTCGATGCGGGCTTCTGGGCGGGGATGACGCTGTATCCTGAGTCGAAGTGCACACCGGCCCGGGCCATCGATATACTAGAGACCTTCGGGACGGAGCGAATCTGGATGAATTCCGCATGCGACTGGGGAATTTCGGATCCCCTCGCAGTGATCAAGTGTGCATTGGAAATGAAGAAGCGTCAGCATGCGAGTGAGCTTGTTGAAAAGGTAATTTACGAGAACCCGCGGACCTTCCTCAGGCAGAGTCCCAATTTTACGGTCTAGCAGG
The DNA here is from genome assembly GCA_963989605.1 of uncultured Roseibacillus sp. GTDB lineage: Bacteria > Verrucomicrobiota > Verrucomicrobiia > Verrucomicrobiales > Akkermansiaceae > Roseibacillus_B. Next base: position 1,514 of record CAXEFH010000209.1, read on the forward strand.
GCCTTTGGTTCACGCTGCAGTGCGTTAGGCTGCAGTTCCGATTGACCACTCCCGGTGAGCGGTGCATTCCTAGCGGTAGAAGAATGACTTGGGAAGTAACAGTGGTATACGTGATGCTTTTGCTCACGGTCATCCTGTTCGTTACCGACCGGGTTCGGACAGATATCGTGGGACTGATGATTGTCGTTGTGCTGGGTGCCCTTGGTATTCTAGAGCCGAAGACACTTTTGCTTGGGTTCAGCAACGAGGCCCTCGTCACGATTGCGGCCATGTTCGTGCTGAGTGCGGCTCTGATGAGGAGTGGGCTGGTCCGGGCCCTTGGTGGGAAGCTTGCAGAATTCTCCCGTGGCAGCCCGGTAAGATTCATGATCATGGCCCTTTCTGCGGTGTGCTTCATGTCGGCCTTCATTAACAACACCCCCGTGGTAGTGGTCTTCATACCGGCAGTTCTGACGGTATGTGCACGTCTTGGAGCCAGTCCTTCCAAGTTCCTCATGCCGATCTCCTTCGCCTCGATGCTCGGTGGGAGTTGTACGCTGATCGGCACCTCATCCAATATTCTCATAGCTTCCTATGCGGCGGGGATCGATTTTGAGGTGGGCATGTTTGAGTTCACCGGGGTAGGTGTGGTCATCGTGCTGGTGGGGATGTCCTACCTCCTTCTCTTTTCATGGCGTCTCCTTCCTAATCACACGACGATCGCCTCGACTCTTTCCGCAGATGAAGCCAAGGAGTATATCACGCAGGTAAGTCTTGGTCCGGACTCCGATCTGATCGGGAAAAATCTTGCAGAGACGCCCCTCGCATCAGCCGGGATAAAGGTCGCCGAACTAATCCGAGGCGATCGTGTCCAGCGTCTCGAAGCAGAAATGCCCCTTATTGAAGGCGACGTGCTCCTGATTCGTGGTGAGCTAAATAAGATTCTTGAGCTCGATCGGCAGCATTCAATCAGTATTACCCCTGATCTTCAGGAGGATGGCTCAGAGGTGAAACGGGTGGAGATGACCCTGTTCGAACTGATGGTTGCGCCGGAGTCGCCTCTGATCGGTCAGAGTTGCCGGCAACTGGGTTTACGCCAGCGCTTTGATGTCTCGGTGTTCGCCCTGCAGCGGCGGGGGCGGCACCATCAGCGCGAAATCGCTGACCTCGAGTTGAAGATGGGAGACATTTTGCTCGTGCGCGGCAGTTCCGAGGCACTGGAGAATCTCAGGAGAAAGAACGAGTTCATTCTTCTTGAGGGTGTTCATGACGAGGTGATTGAGCCTCACAAGGCGCCTCTGGCGCTGGGAACCATTCTCTTGGTTGTCCTGCTTGCGGCGACTGGTCTTGCGCCGATCAGCGTTCTGGCCCTCGGAGGAGCCGCATTCCTGGTGATTTCAGGAGTGCTTACCGCTCGAGATGCCTACAGCTCCATCGATTGGTCAGTACTGGTTCTGATTGCGGGTATGATTGCGCTGGGAACCGCCATGGACCAGACAGGAGCCCTTGAGATCGCAGCAGAGCAGCTCTACATGGTCACCGGGGGATGGGGGCCGAATGCGACACTCTGGGTGTTTTATTTCATGGCTGCGGTCTTGAGTCTCCTGATTTTGAACAAGCCAGCTGCGGTCCTCTGTGCTCCGCTTGGGATCGAGCTGGCGGATAAGCTGGGATGTAACCCGGAGCCATTTATCATGGCCGTTGCCTTCGCGGCTTCCACGGCGATGGCTACACCAATGGGATACCAGACTAACCTGCTGGTGTATGGCCCCGGGGGCTACAACTACCGGGACTTCGTATTTTTTGGTCTGCCCCTGAATATTCTCGTGGGAGTTGTCGCCTGTTTGCTTATCCCGATCATCTGGCCCCTCACGTGAAGGAGGATTTCCGGGTGCTTTATCGGAGGAACGACCATCAATGCGAGGAGAGCTTACTATCGTCGGACAGGGATTGGCGGGGACATGTCTGGCCTGGCGTCTCTGGAGCAGAGGGAAGGGTTTCAGGTTGCTTCATCCAGGGGATGGGCAGGGCTCCTCTGCCATTTCAGCGGGGCTCCTCACCCCTGTGACGGGGCGCAATCTTAATCCGAGCTGGCGGCTGTCTGAATTTCTTTCCGAGGCCCGGGAATTTTACAGGGGGGTGGAGTCAGTCCTTGGGGAACGGGTCTTTCACGAGGTTCCTATTCTGCGTCTTTTTTCCGATGCAGAGGAGCGTCGGCTGTTTGACCGTAAGCGTGAGTCCCTGGAGCCCTGGTCAGAAACGCTGCTGGAGGCGGAGGATTGCAGCTGTCGGGCACCTCATGGTGGGGTTATCTGGAAAGGTGGTGGCCGGCTTGACACGAGGAGGTTTCTTGAGGCCTCGGGGTTGTTTTTCCGTGAGTCGGGACTTCTTGAGATCGGCGCTTTTGATTTCGCGCGGGTCAGGGATGGAAGGGAGAAGGCCGTCATGTGCATCGGAGCGGCGGGTCTTGGCGGGGGACCTTTTGGATTTCTTCCCGAGCGCAGGGCCAAGGGGGAGATTCTGACGGTTCGTATACCCGGACAGCCCGAGGACCGGGTCCTCAGCCGGAATGGTTGGATGATTCCGCTTGGCGGAGGTCTCTTCCGGGTCGGCTCAACCTACAGCTGGGACGATCTGACGGACAGGGTTACGAATGCCGGACGGCTCCAACTGGAGAGTCTGGTACGTTCTTTTACGGATCGCTCTTTTGAAACGGTTGAGCATGTGGCGGGAGTTCGTCCGATCATCAGGCAGAGTCGCCCCGTTATTGGTCCCCATCCGGAGAATAAATCTCTATTGATCTTCAACGGACTCGGTTCCAAGGGGGTGCTTTATGCGCCTGGAGTGGCTGAGCGACTGGCCGCCTACCTTTGTGAGAATCGGGATATCGAGGAGGATTTGAACATAGAGGCCTTCGTAGGCTAGGATCGCAACCATGCGGATCACCGAGCAAGCGCATCAAGCTGTCCGAGCAGCGGTGAGAGGAGGAGAGGAGGTTGTTGATGCTACCGCGGGGAATGGACACGATACGGTATTTCTGGCGAAACTAGTCGGTGAGGAAGGCCGGGTTTTGGCCTTTGATATTCAGGATGCAGCTATTGATGCGACCCGCGCAAAACTGGATGCTGCTGGTGTCTCGGAAGAGAGAGTTTTCCTTGTGCGGGAGAGCCACGTCAATGTGAGGAGTCACATTTCGGCTCCGGTAGCGGCAGTGATGTTCAACCTCGGGTATCGTCCGGGCGGGGATCACGCGATCCGTACCCAATGTGACGAAACCGTGATCGCTCTCAAGAGGGCTTGGGAAGTGATACGGCCCGGAGGTATTCTTACGATGGTGTGTTACCGGGGTCACCCGGGGGGACAAGAGGAAGGGGCCGCTGTTTTGGAAGCTTCACGCGAACTGCGGATGCAAGGGGCGACAACAGAGACCTACGGCGTCGAGGAGACTGCCACCGGGCCGTTTCTTGTGGTGCTCCGCAAGGCCCGTTGACCCGGCAGATGTGCGGGACCGCTGCCCGGAGTCCTGTTCACTCGATTGACCAAGGTTCTCAGGGAAAAATTTCTCCTTCTGCAAAAAATCGGTTGAGCTCCGCTTGAGCCGCCTCAGGGCTGTCGGAGGCGTGGCAGATATTCCGGGTTTTGGAGGATTCATCCTTCCTTGCGAAATCACCGCGGATCGTTCCTTCTGCGGCTTCCTTGGCATCGGTTGGCCCAAGAAGCTTCCTGGCCCTGCCGATGCCATCCTCAGCCTCCAGTGCCAGCGCAATGATCGGTGTTTCCTGCATGAAGGACCGGATTGAGGGGAAGAAGTCAAACTCTACGATATGAGCATAGTGCTCGTTGATGAGTTCATCACTTGCATCAAGCATTTTGAGGCCACGGATACGGAATCCTTCTTTGAGGAAGCGATCCAGGACAACGCCAGAGAGGCCTTGCTGGATACCATCGGGCTTGAAGAGAACGAGAGTAGTTTCGGTAGCCATCAGCGGGAGCTTGCATCGGCGGGAGGGAGGGTCAAGTCAAAGGCAATTGGCGGTGGGGGTTGCTTCACGCCCGGTCAGAAGGCAGTCGCATATGTATCACAACGTTTGTGCCAGCCAGCCGTCCAGCGTTTTTCTCCTCGGTCGGGTGGAGAGTGCCGAACACGACGGTCGAGACAACGCTTGGCGGCAGCGGCAAATTCCCGGGCCGCGGCCTGTCCCGGGGGGGCCGGCTGCATGTTCATGAGAACCCACATGAGCCCCCATCCCTGTGCCTTGTATTGCTCTCTGGGATTGGTCCCGTCTCCCTTGAAATTGACGTAATCAATCAGGGCGTAAGTTCCGTTTGCGGTCGTGGCGACCTTGTCATAGCAATCCTTGATATGGGCCCTCTGAGCGACCGGGGCGGCGGTCATGATCCTCGGCAGAGCCGCGCGCGACTTTTCCATGATGAAATCGGTCTGCAGCTCTATCGTAGCCTCCAACCATCTGCGAAGTCCGGAGAGGGCGGGTCCATTGAAATCACTTTGAAATTCGCTCCGACTTGACCATGGGCAATCAGGAAGAAGAGCAATTGGAGGCAGATTGGGAGCCTTCCGTTGCTGCGCAAATCTAATAAATTCCGGCCATGTTTCGGTCCAGAGTCCATCAAATCCGCGAGGATACCAGATGAAGTGCCCGATCCCCAGAGAAGGAAACTCCTCTCCTTCATTCCAGTGGGTGAGACCAGCCACCTTCCCCCCGGACTCGTTCTTCCAGATTTTCATTCCGATTCTGGTTCTCTGACTTTTCATCAAGGCCGGGGAGCTCGTCGGGCTCTGTTGCATCCGAGGCGAAGCTGCGTGAGATCTCTGAGATGAATCACTGGCCATCTTCCGAGGCGAGCAAGAGCCCAAGAGAAGGAGAAGGGCGAGTAAAAGGCGCAGGTCTTGCATCTGTCTCTTATACACATCTCCGAGCCCACGAGACA